>JBARVS010000511.1:0-12355 GCA_049646385.1 Phormidesmis sp.
ATACCCTTTTTTACTACGATTTTCAATCGTCTGACCGTTGATCGTGACAGGCTGATCGGGGTCGGCTGCGCCAATGAAGAAAATGCGATCGGCTACCGTCTCATGCGCAGGCGGCGGATAGGCGATAAATAAGCTGTTAGGAGAAGGCTGCATCTCGGCTTGAGCTAGAAGCGTTAAGTCAGATGATAATGATGCAGGCTCAGAGCTGGCGATGACGGCTCCTTTTGGCAACAGCAAGATGCTCAACATGCTGCCTACTAAACCTATCGTTCCCTGTCGCCAGCGCCGATCCATTCTCATATTCTCACGCTTAAGTTCAGTTGATTTGGCCAGTCAAAATCTACCCAAAAACTTTTATACCAGTATTTCGGGGAATTGCCTATTTTTAGATGTGCTTAAGCAAAGATCTGACTGACCGGACAGGAGAATCCTGGCAAAAGCGGCGATCGCAACGTATCTGCTACGGTGAGCGTCATCGTCATTACGAGCCGTCCATCTTCTCGACGGTATATCTCTAAGCGTTTTGCAAATCGATCTGCAATCCAGTATTCTTGTGCGCCTTGAATAGAATACAGCTTTAGTTTCGCCTCGCGATCGCGCCGAATATTCTGGGCTCCTGAAGAAAGCACTTCTATTAAAAGTTCTGGCATTTCTGTCAGGTGTCCAGCCTCGTCCTCTATTACCTCTAGTCGCTCTTTGCTCACCCAAGCCGCATCTGGAATCACGTTGTCAGCGTCAGATAGAACTAAGCCTGGTGCAAAAATAGCTTCTCCCAAGCCAGACTGCACAGACCAAGCGTCTAGAGCCGCATAGATTTTACCACCCACCTGCTGATGCCTTCTGTGGGGAGATTTGGTCATGAACAGCTCTCCGTCAATAATTTCGTAAGTAGTCCATTCGTTTTGGGGCAGCACCTCAAGATCGTGAACTGTCCAACGAATGTTTGTGGCAGGTTGGGCAACCATGGCTTTATTGTTGGCAGAATGTGGTGGATGGATTGATTATAGGCGATCGCCCCAATGTCCTCTATTGTCCTTATGCTAGCTGCCCGCTTCTAAGACAGAGTCCTTCGAGAATTGATTCCTTGTGGCACAATGAAACATTATTGATTTTTAACATCGTTCTTTTGGATGGATGAGCTTAGCGTATGAGCCGCTAAAAACAGCTATTTAAAACGCTATATATAGACTTCAAAAGAAGGCAAACCAGAGAGGGCAAACGCGACAAAGGGCTATGACAAAATTTGTATTTGTGACGGGCGGTGTTGTTTCGAGCATCGGTAAAGGAATTGTGGCGGCTAGCTTAGGGCGGCTGCTGAAGTCGCGCGACTATTCAGTCTCTATTTTGAAGCTCGATCCCTACATCAATGTTGACCCCGGCACGATGAGCCCGTTTCAGCATGGCGAGGTGTTCGTGACTGAAGATGGTGCGGAAACTGACCTCGATTTGGGGCACTATGAGCGTTTTACCGACACGTCTATGTCGCGGCTCAACAGCGTCACGACGGGCGCAATTTATCAGGCGGTAATCAACAAAGAGCGGCGCGGCGACTACGAAGGCCGCACGGTGCAGGTGATCCCCCATGTGACCGACGAGATCAAGTCGCGCATTCATCGGGTAGCCCGCAATCGCAACCCAGACGTAGTGATTGTAGAAATTGGCGGCACGGTAGGCGATATTGAGTCGCTGCCCTTTATGGAGGCGATTCGCCAGTTTCGTCAGGACGTGGGCCGCAATGACGTGATTTATATGCACGTTACGCTAATTCCTTGGATTCCGGCGGCAGGCGAGCTAAAAACCAAGCCGACGCAGCATTCTGTCAAAGAGCTGCGCTCGATTGGCATTCAGCCAGATATTTTGGTCTGTCGCAGCGAGCGGCCTTTGCTCGAAGGGATGCGGGAGAAAATTTCGAGCTTTTGCAATGTGCCGATTGACTGCGTGATTACCGCCGAAGATGCCCCCAGCATTTACGAGGTGCCGTTGTATATGGAAAAAGAAGGGCTAGCGGTGCAGAGCTTGAATTTGCTAGCGTTGGATCAGCGATCGCCCGACCTCACCAAATGGTCTACCCTAGTTGATCGCCTGTACAGCCCCGATCAGTGTTTAGAAATTGCCATCGTCGGCAAGTATGTCCAGCTCAATGACGCCTATCTTTCAGTGATTGAGGCTTTACGCCACGCGGGTACCAGCTTTAAAACAGATGTCAAAATCCGCTGGGTCGATGCTGAAGACATTGAGCGAGAAGGCCCTGAGAAATATTTAGGCGGCGTCGCCGGAATTGTAGTGCCCGGTGGCTTTGGCGCTAGAGGTGTGGATGGCAAAGTTAGCACCGTTGAGTATGCCCGCAAACGACGCATTCCCTTCTTGGGCCTTTGCTTAGGAATGCAGTGCTTAGTCATAGAATGGGCTAAGCATCTCGCCGAGCTACCCTGCTCCAACAGCTCAGAGTTTGACGCCGACACCGATCATCCTGTCATTAGCCTCATGCCCGAACAGGAAGATGTCGTAGATTTGGGCGGCACAATGCGATTGGGCTTATATCCTTGTCGGCTAGAGCCCAACACGCTAGCAAAGAAGCTTTACGGTGAGGAAGTCGTTTACGAGCGTCATCGCCATCGATACGAGTTTAACAATGCCTACCGTAACCTATTTTTAGAGTCGGGCTACATGATTAGCGGCACCTCACCCGATGGCCGACTGGTCGAAATCGTTGAGCTGCCTAGCCATCCGTTTTTTATTGCCTGCCAGTTTCACCCCGAGTTTCAGTCGCGGCCTAACACGCCGCATCCGATGTTTTTGGGCCTGATTGAAGCCTCGTTAAACGACTCGGTACCCATGGGATACACCGCGCCCAAGGTTGAGAAAATAACTGAGTTAGCGCAGCAGTCTGCCAATTGATCATCAAGATTGAAAAAAATAACGCCACAGACCAATCATCAGGATTGGCGTTGTTTAAGGGTTAATTTCAGGGTTAATTGATAACCTGTGCACCGTGGCTGCGCGGATCGTCGGCAGATGATTTGCTCACCGGATTGGTCGCGGTATCTACATCAGAAACTCTGCCGCTGATCTGGGCATGGGGCAAAGACTGCCTGCTCACCAAGGCATCTAAATTTTCAGCCAAAATCACCTTAGGCATTTCGCCAATCGCTGCGCCTTTTTCAAAGCCCTCAGCCGATAAAAATTCAAAGTGAGGTATACCGTCTACCCGGTAGTTGAGCATTTCGGGGAGCCATTTGGTGTTGTCTACATTCAGCATGACAAAGTTGACCTTGCTGGCATAGTCAGATTTTAGCTGGGCGATGTCAGGAGCCATGGCCTGACAGCTCGTACACCAGTTGGCATAGAACTCAATTAGCGTCGGCTTGCCGTTGGCTAGGGCGGTATCTAGCGGGATAGCGGCTTCGGCCATTTCTGAGAGGGAGGCTGCGGGCGATCGCGTCTGCAGTCCCAACACCAAAGCAACACTGAGGATAGCGGCGATCGCAACCACCACAAAATTTCTAACCCGCTTGGCCATTTCTGAGGATTCAACCGACATTATATTGATACGCAAACAATTTCTCTTAATATCTTAGCCCGCACGATGTTTACTTTTGGGCAGCGCTTGCCTAGCCTGTGGCGCAGCGCCACAGAACTGGCGCGATAAACTAAAGAAAAAACCCCGTGAAAAAACGACTGACGCTCACTTTTCCAAAACGCACCATCAACATGCCGATTACCTATCGGCTGGCCAAAGACTTCAACGTAGCGGCTAATATTTTTCGCGCTCACGTTGCCCCCGATCAGGTGGGTAAGCTGCTGGTTGAGCTTTCGGGTGATATCGATCAGCTCGATGCCGCGATTGACTGGATGCGCGCTAACCATATCGAAGTGTCACTGGTAAACCGTGAGATTGTGATCGATAAAGACAGCTGTGTGCACTGCGGACTCTGCACAGGGGTATGCCCAACCGAGTCGCTACAGCTCGATCCTCAGACGCATAAGCTGGTTTTTACGCGATCGCGCTGCATTGTCTGCGAGCAGTGCCTGCCTAGCTGCCCCGTTCAGGCCATTTCTACTAACCTGTAGTTCTAATCTATATTAAGTTCATCACGAACTTAACAGCGCCATGCAACAGCCGCCTGTCAACCCACACTTTCTTCGTCAGCCCCCGCTGCTTTCCGCGCTGTTGCTCATGCTAGCCAACATGATGTTTGGCTTTTTCCTGCATGAATACAACCATTCATACTTTGTTTGGGGCACGGCCATTGCCTACATCACCTTAGAATGTGGTGTTCTTAGCATCGCTTGGCGACCCGCTCGCGACTTATTTGTAATGGGGTTCAAATCTGATATTGGCTACGCAATGATGGCTTTGGCAGGCGCTTCTTTTGCCGTTGTGCTGGTCGTTTGGGTGAAGGTCTCTAGCTATTTTTTAGTGATGCTAGCCGCAGCCTTGCTGCTACGGGTAAAGCTCTATACGGGCAGAGGCGGCGATGTCATCTCTTTTTTAATCCTCCTGGGCACTTCCCTCATTGGGCTGGCCATCAGCTGGATTCCAAGGCTAGCTCAGGCCGGACGACTGCCATTTTTTGGATCCTAAAGATTGGCCAAGGAATCATCAGCTATTCGTAGAAAACTTTCATAAATATCCATTTGTGGCACTCCACAAAGCGGCACAGCTCAGCTAGTTTTGACCGGGCTTGCAGGCGATTCTAATCACAGCACAAGCGTTTAACTGTTGCCCATATCTCGTGTCAGGCCGTGACGCGAGATATTTTTTTATCTGTCCACTTTTGATTAATCCACTGAGCCAGAATAGGGTTAACTACTTCAGGCGCTTCATCTTGCGGGCAGTGCCCTAAGCCGTCTAGCTCAACAAACGCTTCTACAGCCGGATAGTCGCCATAAGCGCGGGCCTGCTCAATCGGCTCCCAGGGGTCTTGATTGCCCCATAGAATGAGCGTTGGGCAAGATAGCTGAGGCAAAAGGTCTTCAGGAATGGGGCCCTGCGAATAGCGGATAAAGGCTAAAAACACGTCTACCGCCCCTTCGTCAAACGCAGGCGCTAGCAGCAGCGATACCAGCTCATCGGTCACGGCTTCCTTACGGCCATACGCCTGTCGTAAGATGCGTTTGACGGCTTTGGGCTTTGCTAGCTGCTTAAAAAACAAGGATATCAAAGGCTTGTAGCCCAGCGCTTTTTGAATCAGGGGCGTGGGCGCACTGCGATACCAGGGCAGCGTTTGCCGCTTGCGGTCGTGCAGCAGTCGCAGGGAGCAGTCGATTAGGGCAAGGCCGAGAATTTGCTGAGGGGCAAGCACAGCGGCCTGCATAGCCACCACGCAGCCAATGGAGTTGCCGATGAGAAAGGCGGGTGAGCCGACGACCTGCTGGCAAAAGTCTACGACCTGCTGACCCCAGGTCTCGAAGGTGTAGTCTAGCGGGTGGCCGGGGGCGGGCTTGGCTGATTTGCCGTAGCCTAATAGGTCAATCGCGAACACGCGGCAGGTTTTGGCTAAAGCTGGCAGGTTTTTGCGCCAGTGAATGCTAGAGGCACCGAAGCCGTGGATTAGCACAATCGCGGGCACATCCGACTGTGATATGTTTTGCGGGCTATAGGCTTGCTGATAGCCGATGGTGAAGCCCTGCCAATGCCAGGTTTGCGACTCAACTGCAATGGCCTGATTTTCAGCTAAATTTTCGCTCATTAGGCTTCTAGCGTCGCTACCGCAGCAGCAGGCCCCAAGATAGAAACTGACTGCTCTACAAACCAACGCTGGGCAGCGGCCTGGACATCTTCGAGGGTAACAGCTAGAATCGCCCGCTGAAAATCTTCATCAAATTCCATTCCCAAGCCCAATACCTCATACCAGCCGTATGTTTGCGCAATCTGCCCATTGGTTTGCTTGCCCAGGGCATACTGGCCCAGTATTTTGTTTTTAGAAACCTGTAGCGCTTCTGCAGTCAGCGGCGTATGGGTCAAACGGGCAATTTCGGTTTGCAGCCCAGCTAGGGCTGTCGGCAAATTTTGCGGCGCGGTGCCAATGTAGGCAACAAAGGGCGATCGCCCCAGCCGAGTTGGGTAAAAGGCCGACACATCATAGGCTAAGCCCTGTTTTTCGCGCAGCTCCACAAACAGCCGACTCGAAAGGCCATTGCCCAAATAGGTGCTGATCAGCTTCAAGGCGGCATAATCGGGATCGGTGACCGATCCGGCCAAATGACCCAGTACAATAAATGCCTGATTTGTCTCTTGCGTAGTGACAATTTTATGAGCGGCCACTGCTACTTTAGGAAAATTCACGGCTGGCAACGGCTCATCGGGCACCTGCCAGTCTCCTAAAAATTGCTCTACTAGCTTGAGCGCTAAGCTCGGCGAAATCCGTCCGGCAATGGTCACGACCGTATTATCTGGACGAAAGTATCGACGGTGAGCGGCCTGTAAGTCTGCTTTTGTAAACCTCGCCATGCAATGCTCGCTCTGCGCATGGGTGAGACCGTAGGGATGGCCGGGGTAGAGCGCCTCACGCAGGTGGTTGTAGGCCAAGCCAAAGGGCTGCTCTTTAATTGATTTTAGCCCCTGTAAAATCAGCCGTCGCTCTAGCTCAACTTCGGTCTCCAGAAAGCTTGGCTCGCGCAGCACTTCTGCCGCTAGCGCCAGCACCGTTTCAAAATCAGCCGAAACCGTTTTTAGGCTCAGCAGGCTATAGTCCGAGGCGACATCCGCACCAAAGTTTGCGCCGATAGATTCAACGACTTCAGCGATTTCTAGCGCGGTCTTTGTCGCGGTTCCTTTGACTAGCACAGCCGTGAGCAGGTCAAAAAGGCCAGCCGTTTCAGCCGTTTCGCAGAGCTGTCCGGCCTTAATGAAAATGCGAGAGGAGACAATGTCG
Source organism: Phormidesmis sp. (assembly GCA_049646385.1). Taxonomy (GTDB): domain Bacteria; phylum Cyanobacteriota; class Cyanobacteriia; order Phormidesmidales; family Phormidesmidaceae; genus Phormidesmis. The sequence continues at coordinate 6,879 of JBARVS010000511.1, forward strand.
GCCACCGGGTTTTCGATGGCAATCAGCGTCAGGCCGTTGGCTAGGGTGGTGTGAAGGGTGGTGAGCGGTTTGATTAGGGTAGGAGTCACAGTGAGGACGTAGCAGGCTGAAGGATAACGGCAGTATAGCGTTTGGGGCTTAAGAATTGACGGGCGAGCTGCTGAAGAGATGCGGGAGAATGGGCCTGTATAGCGTCGGGATAGGTTACCGCTAGATCAGGGCTAGCCAGGGTTGCATAGTAGCCATATAGCCCTGCAATTTGGCTGGGTGTTTCGGTTGAAAAGGCGTAGTCGTTGAGCAGCAGCCGTTTGCAGCGGGCTAGCTCGGCGGCTGTGATGGGTTCTTTGGCTAGGGTGGTGAGGCGATCGCGCACAATCGCCTCAACTTCTTCAAGCTGCTCGCGCTCTAGCCATAGAGACAGGCTTAATACGCTACAGTCTCGCTGCACCGAAAGGCTACAGTCCACTTCCTGTACAAGCTGCCTTTCTTCTCTTAGCTCATGCACCAGCCGAGAGGTGCGACCGCCGCCGAGCAGTTCAGCAATTAAGTCTAGTCCGCTGGTCGCCTCAAGCTGATCGACCCCTGGCCCTATCCAGGCCATCATTAACCGACTTTGCTCTAGGTGCGGCAGGTGCAGCGTTTGGTGCTGATGGGCTTGGGCGCTGGGCAAAATGTCTGAGATGGGTTTTGGTTGCAGGCCAGCAAGCGAGTGGGCGGGCCGATCAGCGAAGCGACTAAATGATTGCTTAATGAGATCTACAGCAAGATTTTGAGGGATGCCGCCAGCGATCGCCACCGTCATATTCTCCGGCTGATAGTGCGTTTGGTGAAACTGCCGCATTTCCTCAGGCGATCGGGCCGTTAACACTTCAGGCGTTCCTAATACCGCGCGCCCGTAAGGATGCTCACCATACAGCAGCTCACACAAAGCCTGATAGCCCACCCAGTCTGGATCGTCTTGGGCCTGAAGAATTTCTTCTAGCACCACCTGCCGCTCCCGGTCAAACTCATCGGCGGGAATCGCCGCATGTAATAGCAGGTCGGCCAAATAAGGCAGCGTCACGGGCAAAGCTTCAGCCGCCACCGTGATATAAAAGTGCGCATAGTCATGACTGGTCGCCGCGTTGGTCATTCCGCCCTGGCTTTCAATCGCCCAGTCAAACTCACCCGGCCCCAGGCGCTGCGTCCCCTTAAACACCATGTGCTCTAAAAAATGAGCCATGCCTGACCATTCAGGCGATTCTTGGCTGGCCCCGGCCTTCACCCACACATCTACCACCACGGCGGCAGTAGGCATTTCTTGGTGGATGACCGTTAGCCCATTGGGTAGCTTTACAACATTTGCATTTTCAGAATCAAAATGGTTCAAGAAAAAAACCGATTAAAAATATCGTGAGAAAAATTTGCCAGTTCACCCCTTATTTTAAAACAAAAAACCGCCCGCAGGTGCATCCCTTGTGGTTACCCTCTAACGACCCACACAAACAAACCACACAAACAAAAAATCCCCATCCGCAAGGACAAGGATCTTTGAAATAGTTCAACCGCAGCGCCGTCTTACCTCAGTTTTTGACCTGGGGTTGCCAGGTGGGAATCGCGGCCAGAGCGTATAGTTTCCGAGTACAGGTCCGTAAGGGCAAGCCCGGTTTACTGCTGCTCTAGCATCTTGACACCCGTGAAATGAAAAACATAGATCAGAAAACGTTGTTGGCAGTCACCAACGCTGTAGCAGAACTGAGCTAATCATAGCGAACCTTGAGCGACTTACGACAAGGGGCAAACCATACAGAAGGATGACGGAAATTCGCCCTATCAATTAAATATTCAAAAGTGATTTGCTTTTAGTACCAAAGACGCTCGACAGTGGCGATCGCCTCGGCTATGGCTACATCATCGTTTGCAGCGTCTGTAAGAACGGTCACATGGCCTAATTTTCGCCCTACTCTAGACTGTCGTGTTCCATACCAGTACAGCGTAGCGTCCGGAATCTGTGAGAGGGCCGCTCGCTGGTCGGTATAGTCGCTAGTCGTCGCTTCTGTGCCAAGTAAATTCACCATCACCGCGCTTGGGTGAGTCAGCGCAGTTGAGCCCAAGGATAGCCCGCACACCGCTCTGAGCTGCTGCTCAAACTGCGAGGTTTTACAGGCATCTAAGGTGTAGTGCCCAGAATTGTGCGGGCGAGGGGCAATTTCATTAATCAGCACTTCGCCCGAGCGGGTTAAAAACAGCTCTATGCCAAAGATGCCAACAGCGCCCAAGCGGTTGACTAAGTGAGTGGCGATCGCCCTTACCTCACTCACTACCCTCTCTGCTAGCTCGTCCTTTAACGGAGCAGGCACAATCACCCGCCGACACACCTGATCAATCTGCTGCGTTTCTACCACTGGATACACGGCAACTTCTCCCAAGGGCGATCGCGCCACCATCACCGCCAGCTCTTTTTCAAAATCAACAAACGCTTCCAACAATATCGGCTGATAGTCCAAATTTTGCCATGTCTCTTCTATCGCTTCGAGAGTTTTAAGAATAAACGTGCCTTGCCCATCGTAGCCGTGACGACGAGTTTTTAGCGCTAAAGGCAATCCAACAGAATCTACTTTCTCTTTTAAGGAGGAGAGATCGGCCTTGCTATACAAAGCTGCAAACAAAGGAGAAGGAAGGTTAATAGATTTGCAATACTGCCGCTGCTCGTATTTATCCAGCAAAGGCGCTAAACAGTCTAGCTGAGGATAAAACACTGTTCCTTGCTGTTCTAGCTGACGCAAAGCAGGCAAATCAATGAACTCATTTTCAAAGGTAATCACATCGCAGCATTGCGCCATCTCAGCCGTAATCGCAGCATCAGCCACTGCGCCCAAGAAAACCTTATCGGCAATAGCACAGGCCGGATCGTCCGCATTCGGCGTTTGCACAAATAGCTCAACGCCCAGCGCCTTGGCACCTGCCGCCATCATCCAAGCGAGCTGCCCGCCGCCGATGATGCCGACTCGTCGCACCTGAGAACTGTCTGCCGCCATACCCAGCGTCTCCATTCACTAGCTTGCTATCATAGCTTTACGGCGTTAGTCCGGTGCTACTCATAGCTCAAAATTAAAGCCTTCGCGTTTGAGCATAGAATATTTTTTGGCATCGAACTTATATAGGTGAGCCGCTCTATGTGAGACGGCCTGCTCTTTTTTGCCTGTGTCGAGCAACAGATCCATCTTTAGCAGCTTTTTGCGAAAGTTTCTCTTATCTAAAGGCCGTTCTAAAATCTGTTCATAGAGATTCTGTATCTGTGAGAGCGTAAACAGAGTTGGCAGTAGCTCAAAGCCGATGGGCTCGTAGCGGATTTTGGCACGGAGGCGATCGCCCGCACAGTCCAAAATCTCCTGATGGTCAAAACCCAGCTTCGGCAAATCAGCCAGCTCAAACCACTTGGCATCGCTCGCATCGGTGGCGGCCTGTACAGGGTGGCGCTGTAGATTGACAAGGGCATAGTAGGCGACTGAAACGATGCGATCGCGCGGATCCCTTTTCACTGCGCCAAACGTATAAAGCTGCTCCAAAAAAACATTTTTTACCCCCGTCTCCTCCTTTAGCTCGCGCACGGCGGCTTCATCTACCGACTCATCCATTTGCACAAACCCACCCGGCAGCGCCCATTTTCCCTTATGGGGCGGCAGCTTTCGCTGAATCAACAGCACCTTTAGCGCAATATCTGCCTCATAGCCAAATACCACACAGTCTACAGTCAGGGCAGGTCGAGCATAGTCGTAGGTGTGAGCCATGGGGATAGAAAAAAAGCTATTTAGCTTGACGCGATGCTGTTGGGTCGTTATAACAGGTATGTTAGTGTATATTTTACACTAAGTCAAAAAAGTCAACGCTAGAGGGCTTGCAGCTACAGAGTCCATACATTTATGACAACGCCCATGCCAAACTTTTACAATCCTGAAGCGGTGGGCACCATTCGCCCTGTCCCTTATCAAAAACTAGCAGCGCAGGCCCGAGCTTATGCTAAAGCTAACCACATTGCCCCTGCCTACACTGATAAGGCCCGCGTGTGCCTGCTGGCAATAGATGTGCAAAATACGTTTTGCCTGCCAGAGTTTGAGCTATTTGTCGGCGGACGATCTGGCGTGGGCGCAGTAGAAGATACGCAGCGGCTGTGTGAGTTTGTCTATCGTCATTTGGATTTGATTACTGAGATTGTTCCGACGATGGACACACACACAGCCACTCAAATTTTTCACCCTGTCTTTTGGGTTAACGCCGCAGGGAAGCATCCTGAGCCCATGACGCAGATTACTTTTGAAGATATCAAAGCAGGCCAGTGGCAGGTCAATCCCGTGATGGCAAAAAGTCTAGCGGCCTGCGACAGCTTAAGCACTACTGATATAGAATCTTTTGCTTGCCACTACGCTCAGCAGCTTGCAGACAAGGGAAAATATCCGCTCACTGTTTGGCCCTATCATTCTATGCTGGGAGGCATTGGCCATGCTCTGGTGCCCGCCTTTGAGGAAGCCTGCTTTTTTCACAATATGGCCCGCACCAGCCAAACTCGATTTGAAGCGAAGGGCGATAATCCGCTGACCGAAAATTATTCGGTGCTCAGCCCGGAAGTTCTTAACAACGAATCAGCACAGCCCATAGCCCAGAAAAATAATCGTCTCATTCAGCATTTACTAGCGTTTGACGCCGTTATCATCGCAGGACAGGCCAAAAGCCACTGTGTTGCTTGGACGGTTAGCGATTTGCTATCTGAAATTGAAGCGATTGATCCGGTTTTAGCTCAAAAGATATATCTTTTGGACGACTGTACCTCGTCGGTAGTTGTGTCTGGAGTAGTCGATTTTACCCAGGCCGCAGCAGATACTTATAAAACATTCGCAGCCGCAGGCATGAATATCGTTAGGTCTGTAGATGATATCAAGCACTGGCCGAGTTTTCCAGCGGCTCATCCGTAAGCGACCAAAAAGACTGTGAATACGCCCGTAAGGAGCTGCCTCTAAAATTCGTTTTACAGGCGAACTCGGAAAAATCTATAAAGTTTTTGTCCATATCAGTATTTATTGAAATGATTTGGGCATGTTCATAGCTGAAGACGTCACAACTTGAAAATACACCGTCATGAAATGCCCTATTTGCCGTAGTCATTCTCTTACTAAAGTTAGCCTAGACACGGGTTTATTAGCCCAGCAGTGTAACCAGTGCTTTGGTCACTGGATTTCGTCTGAAAACTATTGGGAATGGCTAGACCACCGAGAACATCAAATCAAAGAGCGCCAGGGCCAATCCAAAGGCCAGCCAAAAGGACAGGCCAATCAACAGCCGCCTATTTTGATTAATGGATTGGGTAATCTGCTGCCAGTAGCGGATAATACGACGGCAAATTTTTGCTTGGACTGCGATCGCCTGATGACCAAAGCAAAAGTAGGTCGCGGGCTAAGCTTTTATTTAGATCGTTGCAGCCATTGCCACGGCGTTTGGCTTGA
>JBARVS010000512.1:0-1919 GCA_049646385.1 Phormidesmis sp.
ATGCCCTCAGCCCTAATCCTCTTCAGCCGTTAGCAGCTCTGTAAGAGCAGAGCGATAAAGTCATCGTGATCTGAAGGCCGTTACTATGTTAAGTCCTGTATTTAGCTGAGAATACCGCCTTCAGATCTGTGTTTTCTTCTATCATCTCTACAGGCGGTGTTAGGTGAATGACATGAGTTTTCGCGAAGAGCTGAGTTTGCTGGTGCGATCGCGCTACCCCTTAATCTACATTCCCACCCGAGAAGAAGAGCGGGCAGAAAGTGCGATCGCTCAGTGCGCTGAGGAAATTGGCGATCGCGCCGTTTACACCTGGGACTATGTAGACGGCTATCAGGGCAACCCCAACGACAGCGGCTTTGGCAGGCGCAATCCGCTGCAAGCATTAGAACTCATTGAAAAAGTGCCTAGCTCAGCCGCTGCCCTGTTTGTGCTGCGCGACTATCACCGCTTTTTAGACGACATCGCCATTTCACGCAAGCTGCGCAACCTGCTCAAGCTGCTGAGATCTCAGCCTAAAAATATCATTATTCTCTCTGCCCAGCTCACCGTTCCAGACGAGCTAAGCAGCATTATCACCGTTTTAGAATTTCCTTTGCCCAACGCAAGCGAAATTCGCACCGAAGTAGAGCGGCTGCTGGGGGCCACTGGCAGTAGCCTATCGCCTAGCGACACCGATGAGCTAGTGCGATCGTGTCAGGGGCTTGCTCTAGAGCGCATTCGTCGGGTGCTGGCGCGGGGCATTGCTGCCCATGGCACTTTTGAGCCCAGCGACATCGATTTGATTTTGGAAGAAAAGCAGCAGACCATTCGCCAAACCCAAATTCTAGAATTCTACCCGGCCAGCGAGAAAATCTCTGACATCGGTGGGCTCGATAATCTTAAAGACTGGCTGCTAAAGCGCGGCGGTGCTTTTTCTGAACGCGCCCGTCAGTATGGCCTGCCTCACCCGCGCGGGCTCATGCTAGCGGGCATTCAGGGCACGGGTAAGTCTTTGACGGCTAAGGCGATCGCCCACCACTGGCATCTTCCCTTACTGCGGCTAGATGTCGGCAGGCTTTTCGGCGGCTTAGTCGGCGAATCCGAATCGCGCACCCGCCAGATGATTCAGCTTGCCGAAGCCCTCGCCCCCTGCGTTCTATGGATTGACGAAATTGACAAAGCCTTCGCCGGATTCGGCAGCGGCGGCGACTCGGGCACGACCAGCCGCGTCTTTGGCACCTTTATCACCTGGCTGGCCGAAAAAACCTCCCCCGTCTTCGTGGTAGCCACCGCTAATAATATTCAATCCCTGCCGCCCGAAATGCTGCGCCGAGGCCGCTTTGACGAAATCTTCTTCGTCGGCCTGCCCAGCCAGGAAGAGCGCGAGGCCATCTTTAGCGTTCACCTCGCCCGCCTGCGCCCTCATAACCTAGCCGCCTACGACCTCAAACGGCTTGCCTACGAAACCCCCGATTTTTCTGGCGCAGAAATTGAGCAGGCGCTCATCGAAGCGATGCACATTGGCTTTAGCCAAAACCGCGACTTCACCCATCAAGACATCCTCGAAGCCGTCAGCCAAATCATCCCGCTAGCCCGCACCGCTCAGCCTCAAATCGAAGCCCTGCAAGCCTGGGCCGCCGCAGGCAAAGCCCGACTCGCCTCTCGCCAAAGCACCCTCGCCGACCGCATAGAGCAGCAGCGCAAGACCAATCCTTCGTAGGGGGCACAGCAGCGACTATATATAATAGGACAATATTGCTTACGGCCAAGTGCTTTTGCCTTTTGCTCACATGAGATTGACCACGTTATAGCTGAAAACACGGGGGTAAAACGGTTAAAGATAATCTTGCATTGGCCTGTAAGCTTTGCAATACCCTTGAAGGAAGCGATCTGGCTTCTATTGATCCAGAGAGTCAAAATGTTGTTCGGCTCTATTAGAC
>JBARVS010000513.1:0-10026 GCA_049646385.1 Phormidesmis sp.
GTATTATTAGTGAGAGTATTTCTCGATTGAGGATTGCGTCCGATGAGCAACGCAAGTTTCGACCCAACTCACTGGAGCCACTGGCTGCTGGTCGGCTGCTTTTTTTGTGTATCGATTGCAGGCTTAAGGCTGTTGTGGCAGTGGCGCAATGAAGCCAAAAATAAGGCAATAGCAAGGCAAAAGCGAGCTAAGCTGGCTCGCTTTTTAGCGATGGAATTGCACGGGGAATTACACGAAGAATTGTATGGAGACAGTGAGCCGCTATCCAAAGAAAGCAGGCTCACCGCTAAATAGGTTTCGCACACAAGGAATGGTAGCGGGCTATGGCGTCGGTTTGACGATGTACTTAACTGAGCTAGCGTCTGCGGGCAGTGGCTCTAGCTTGCCTCGGTTTTCGAGCACCTGATGGATAAGGGCGGCGGTTTCTCCTCGGCTGATGGGTCGGTTGGGGTTCAGCATTTTAGGATCTGGGTAGTTGACGATAAGACCTGCTTCGGTTGCGATCGCCACTTCATCGCGCGCGTATTCAGGAATTTGGTCAGCGTCTGCATAATATTCGCTTAAGTCCAAAGGAACGGCAGCGCCTGCGTCTGGATTGGTGCCATTGGCCTGAGTGCTAGGCGGCACAGCTTGATTGGAAGGTTGAGCCTGGGCAGGGGGTGCAAATAGCTGCATGACCGTGGTTGCGGCAATTGGAAACATCAGCGAGTTAGTGGCCTTTCGCTGTTGTCGAGTGGGCTGTGCGGTCTCAGCAGCAGGTACGGCTACGGTGGTAGGCGCGTTGGCTAGTAGCTGTTCCGACCCTAGCCCTTCTACAAGGGCGACAATGGCATTGGCTCGGGTTATTTCTGTTTTGGGCTCAAACTCATTGGGCTCCGGCGTGGACAGAAAACCGGCTTCGTAGGCTTCTTTGATGGCGTCATTTGCCCAGTAGCCTTGGGGTACGTCCTCGAAAGTGCTGGCCTGTGGAATGGACTTAACGGGCTTGGCGTCGAATGCCTGACGAAGAACCGCAGCGTATTCATCACGGTCAATCGCCTGCTGCGGTCTAAAGGTGCCGTCAGGATAGCCAGTCAGAATGTCGGCTTGGCTGAGCTGCCCGATAAAAGGCTGCGCCCAGTAGTCGCTTGGCACGTCAGGATAGGTCGTTTGCGCCTGCGCAGAGAGAAGGAGGGCACCGGGGAGAAGCGCGATCGCCCCCACTCCGGCAATAACAGCAGCCACCTTTTGCATAGGCCAATCCTGTTCTGGCATCATGATTTTAATCCCTTTATTACTGCTTGGTATGGTTTAAAAATAGCTGTTATAGATTCCGGCATGTTAGCACTCGCTGCGCTACAGAAGCACTAGAGAATCTTGTAAAACAAACTGCTTAAAACAAACGCTAGCGGCTGTTGGTTCAATTTTCGTCACTCTATAGAAAGGCATATCAGAAATATGAGTATACATTTGTAACAAGTCCTCAAAGGATAGAGAGCTTCTTCCAAACGATAGACTTGGATATATGCCATTAGATCATAAAGTTGGTCTTTAATTACACCAAGTCACCACACAGCAAGGAAATCGAAATGTCCTATACAGAAGGCTCTCGCCCGCCCCTACAAACTGTCTCTGAGACCACGGCTGCTGCCGCTGTGGTGCCTGTAGTGGCCGAATATCATGATCGCGTTCGCTGGGGCCCTATTTTGGCTGGGCTGATGATTACCTTTGTTTCGCAGCTGGTTTTAGGCGCTTTGGGTGCTGTTGTTGGTCTTGCTGCGGTTGGCGGTGTGAGCGCGGGTACGGCAGGTACGCTAGCGTCTATCTGGGCTATTTTCAGTCTGTTGCTTTCTTTACTCTTAGGCGGCTGGATGATGGCGAGAACCTGCGGCCCCATGAACAAAAAATCTGCCCTGCTCAATGGCACAATTTTGTGGGCTACGACGCTGGCGATAGGCGCTTGGATATTAGCGAGCGGTATTTCTGGAACTTTAGGCTTAGCAGCTACGGGTGTGAGCGCGGCGGCGGGTGCGGCGGGCGCGGTTGATCAGGTGGGCGCTAACGGGGCGGCCTTGCCCAGTCCTGCTGAGGTTTTGCCGGATGCTCAAGCAGCGCAGCAGTATGCGGCTAATGCGGCCAAAGCAGGTCTGATCTTTTTGTTTGGGTCGCTATTGGGCTGGGCCGCAACGCTGATTGGTTCTATTGTGGGGGCAAAAACGCCTCGTCAGCGAGTAGTTTAGCCGTTGCCGCGTGCTGTAGAGGCTTTTAAAGGGATGTAAAAAGAGTTTGAAGGGATGTAAAAAGAGACTGTTTTTAGCTGTCAGAGAATCTTTTGAGCTACGTTTGAAACAGTCGTATGGATGCATAAAAATCAAAGTTTTATAGAGACTTTGCAACGGCTCTACAAAAGCTTTAGGCGTACATCGGGTGTTACACGTCTTTAGAAAGGTAAGCCCTGCTATTGTTTCGATATAGCCTACTAAAGCTTGACGTCAACAGTCCTTCTACTATTTTTGTAGCTGCTTGTGCGTTGAGCTTACGTGTTAAGGGTATGCATTTTTCATCTGTTTTTCGCTCATCTCTGAAAATTTTTTGACTATGAAACATCTTTCTAAAGTTCTCTTGCTCAGCGCGGCTATTTTTGGCTTTTCGTCAGTTGCAGCGCAGGCCGCTAGCTTCAAAGCAGACCTCGGTGCGCTCAGCGGATCGGGCGTTACGGGCACAGCTCTACTCGATCTCTCTGACGATCATGAAACACTGACGGTGACAACCAATGTCGCTGGGCTAGAGCCTAATCAAGACCATGTGCAGCATATTCACGGTTTGTTTGACGCTTCTGGCGCGATCGCCGACTCTATGACACCCACGTTAGACGATGATGCTGATGGAGACGGCTTTATTGAACTCCTTGAAGGCGTTCCTAAATATGGCCCCATTATTCTGCCGCTGGCCGTTATTAACACTCCAGATGGCAACGCTAGCGTCACGACCACTTACGATCTCACCGATCCCACTATTTTTGGTAGCCGTCCTGGTACGGATGTGCCTTTTAGTGCTGCTGACCTGATGTCGCTGACGTTCCGTGAAGTTGTTGTTCACGGTCGGTCAGTTGATGCGGGTATTGGTGCGGGTACGCCTAATGAAGTAGACGGTACGGGCGGATATCTAGCGGTGCTGCCTGTCGCAGCAGGAGAGATTGAGGCTGTTGATGCTGCTGCTGTGCCAGAGCCGGATGCGATCGCTACTTTAGTCCTCGTCGGCGTTGTCGGTGGCGTTGCAATCCTGCGTCGCCAGAAAAGCTTGACTGCTGCTAGCTAGTCGCCAGCGATAGAATAGCAAGCTGCTCAGGCCATACCGTTCTACCAGGGTGTGGCCTGAGCATTCCAGTGTAACAGCAGATTATCTACAGCAGACTATTGCGGCTTACTGCTTGCTCTCAAGATCTTTGATGAGCATTTTCATCTCGCCAATTTCTTTGACCTGAGTTTCAATAATTCCGTCAGCGAGCTGGCGGACGCGCGGATCTGAAATGTTGGCGCGCTCACTGGTGAGAATTGCAATGGAATGGTGCGGAATCATGGCTTTCATCCAAGCAACATCGCCAACCGTCACCTGGCTGCGAACCAGCCAGAGCGAAAGAATAAAGACTATAATGCTGCCCACAAAAATGCCGACGTTTGTTCGTTGATTGCCGTACATATTTAGCATAAATCCGAGCATGATGCCTGCCATGGTCGCCCCCATTATCAGGGCCATGTATGCTCTAGTTTCACTAAAGTAAATGTGGTTTGGCTGGTAGGTGTTTAGATACATTAGGCCAAACATCACAACTGTAGAAGTTGCAATCATGGCCGCAAATCTTGCGTACTTACTCATTTTTTCTTCCTTTTATTGAGTTGGTGTTCAACTGCGAAATTAGAATGAAGCTGCCTTACCTCTGGCTTCATTTTAGAAGAAAGAGATTCATTCAATCTTGGCAAAGCCTTCTTTCAACTTGTTCATCTGCTCAATTTCTGCTTGCTGAGTGGTGAGAATATCTTGAGCTATCTGCTGTATTTCTGGGCGATCGCTATTTTTTAGCGCCTGCTCTGCCATGACTAAAGCCTCCTCATGATGTGGAACCATGCCCTCAACAAAGCGCAGGTCAAACCCATCGTCCGCCTTTCCCAGGTCGCTATTCATTCGCATCGCCGCCTGCATCTCGGCAGACATCCTCATGGTGTGCCCCATCTGAGCGTCGTGCATCATCGGTTCAGCGTCTGCCTCGGGATACCATGCCTGTCGCCACTGCTGCATTTTCTCAATTTCACTTTGCTGGGCCGCTACGATGTTTTGCGCGAGCTGTTCCATCTCAGGGCGCTGAGAATTTTGTAGGACGGCTTTAGCCATAGCGATCGCGCCTTCATGATGCAAAACCATCCCGTCAATAAAGCGCAGGTCAAATTCAGCATCCTTGGGGCCCAGATCCGTAGTCATTGCGTGGTTTTCCACCGACAGGCGATCGCCCATCGGCATCGTGTGACCTGGCATTTGAGCCATCGGAGCTGAGGGGCTGCAGCCTGCCATAACCGATATAGAAGCTAGCGCTCCTAGTGATAAAAGCAAAGCGTAGGCTTGGTTTAAGCGCATGTGAAGTTCAATCCTTTTTGCAGAACGACGGCTCGCCAGTCGCTGGGCTATTCCCTGGCAAATTTAGTGTAAACGCTACACCTGACTTGAGGGTCAAGTCCATTGGTTCTAAGTTTGCTGAGGGGTTTAGCTCGCGATTATTTGGCTGCGGGCGATCGCTACAAGTACCACAAAATTAGAATTAAAACGACAGATAGGCAAAAGGCAAACACCAGCGCTCGCTCAACTTTAGAGTTCAAGCTGCCAATAGCAAATATAACCACAACGAACAATAGCGCCAAACCCACATAAATTGCAACATTAGCGTCCTGATCGATGAGAGGATCGGCAGTTTCATCAGGCGCTTGAGATTGGGCAATTTGAATCAGCGCTGTGGCTGCGGCTAAAGAACCGTACTGAGCTTGCTTCATCAAAGATGACATTACGAAGAATCTCTCTCTAAAAACGCCTGCATGGATTGATTAACTTGTTCTGGCTGCTCCTGCTGCACCCAATGGCTACACTGTGGAATATAGCGAATTTCAAGATTTGATACAAGTTTTTCAGTGCCACAGGTGAGTTCTTTGCCCAGCGCTGCATCGTTCTCTCCCCAAATCATCAGCGTAGGCACTTGCAAAATACCCCAAGTTTTGTTGAGCGGGCCTTCACCTTTAAAAACGTTGCGGTAGTAGTTCAACATACTGGTTAAGGCACCGGGCTGAGCAGCCGCAGTGACATAGGCATCTAGGTCTGCTTCGGTAAAGGCGTCTGGATTGATAGCTTGGCTTTTAAAAATAGAGCGCATAGCTGCATAGTCGTTTGCCTGCAGCAAAAATTCTGGCAGCGCCGGAAGCTGAAACAGCGCAATATACCAGCTTCGCAAAAGCTGTTGAGGCGATCGCAGCCCTTCGGCAAATTTAGCAGGATGAGGCAAATTAAGCACAATCAATCGGCTGAGCATTTGAGGATAGGCATAGGCAAAAGCCCACGCAATCATGCCGCCCCAGTCATGCCCGACTAAAACACATTGGTCATAGCCCAAGGCTTGGATTGCCCCTTTTACATCTTTAGTTAGCTCGGATAGTACATAAGCAGAGGTCTCTTTCGGTTTGTCGCTTTTGTTGTATCCGCGTAGGTCTAAAGCAACAACTTTGTAGTCTGAGCTAAAGGCTGGAATCTGATGCCGCCACGAGTACCAAAACTCAGGAAATCCGTGCAGCAAAAGCATTAAAGGCCCATCGCCTTCAGTGACATAGTGCAGTTGAATGCTATTTGTTTTGAGATACTCGTGGTGCATTAGGTTTTTGGCGATCGCCTACGCTTCAGGTACCCACACCGAAACTGACCCGCCTTCGCAGCAAAAATCAGCCCAGCCGTCATCGTTGGTTGTGATTGGCTCTTTGATATGCTCAGTGCTATCTACATAAGTTTTGTTAGGCTGGCCTACCTCCATCCACTTAGTACCGGGCTCACTGTTGCTCATCACTACTGCCATGCCACCAGGATATTCTTCTGTACCCGCTTGCGTCCAGCCAATGACGTTAGCATGGTCAAAATAGTCGCGCTGTTCGCCATAGGCATAGGTGTGCCTTGCTTCTAAGAACTTATCAATTAAAAACTGATGGCTGTCTAAGAAAATCTCATATTCTTGGCCATCCTTGCCGCTATCTTTGTAGTGAGCGCCGTAGTAGTCGGCGTAAAAGACACAAGGATAGCCGCCCTGCCGCAACAGAATTAATGCGTAGGCTAAAGGCTTAAACCAAGCTTCTACAACAGATTCTAAAGACTGCAAAGGCTGTGAGTCGTGATTGTCAACCAAGGTGACGGACAAAGCGGGCTGGTCTTTAACCAAAGAGTTTTCAAAAATAGTGCTTAAGTTGTAGTCTTTGCCGCCTTTGCTTGCTTCACGAAAGTTGTAGTGTAGGGGCGCATCGAACAAAGCAACATCGCCACCCGTGACATCAATAAAGTGGTGCAGCGCCTCAATTTCATACGACCAATATTCGCCGACTGCAAACAGCCGTCTGCCGCTGTACTTGCGCACATGCTTGAGCCACTCGGGGAAAAAACCGGCCCTTACATGCTTTACTGCATCGAAGCGGAAGCCGTCAACATCGGTTAAGTCAACGTACCACTCGCCCCACTTCATTAAGTTGTCACTTACCTCTGGATGGTTTACATCCAAGTCGCAGCCCATCAAAAAGTCGAAACTGCCTTTTTCTAAATCTACCGCGTCGTCAAAGTGTTTGCCTTCAAAAAGATAAACGGCCTCAAATTCTCCTTGTTCATAGCCGTTATAGTCTACTGCGTTGAAGTGCCACCAGTGCCACTCTAAATCAGAGTATTTTCCTTCGCGTCCAGGAAAGGTAAAGTTTGTCCAAGCTTTGATAGTAACCTGATCGCCAATCGGCTCGTTGCGATTGTCTGGCGAGTAGGGCGTAGCTGGAAACTCTTCTTCTGCATCTGCGCCCAGCTTGTGGTTTAGCACCACGTCGGCATACACTTCAATGCCTGCTTGCTTGGCGGTTTTGATCGCGCTGACGTACTCATCTTTAGTACCATACTTAGTGCGCACCGAGCCTTTTTGGTCGAACTCTCCTAAGTCAAACATATCGTATACGCCGTAGCCGACGTCGTAGCCGCCAGCCGTGCCTTTGTAGGCAGGAGGTAGCCAAACCGCTGTGATTCCTGCTTTGGCCAACGCCTCGGCTTGTTCGGCCAGTTCATTCCAAAGGCTGCCGTCAGGATCGTTGTACCAGTGAAAATATTGCATCATCACGCCATTGGGGCCAGACATACTAGCTATGCTCCGTATAAGGATGTAAAGAAAAGAATAACGAGAGATGGAAAAATAACCGAGCCTGATTGTCTCACCCGCTAGCAGGATCCGAGATATGCCCAAAGACGCATTTATTTAAGCGCAATTCTTTAGATTTTGAGCGATCGCGCCCTTAACCTAGTTCACATATCCACATTGCTCAAAGCCCGCAGCGTTTTTTGATACTGCTGGGCAACTTCTTGGCGATCATTCTCTTCTGGCAGGCCGTCTTTGCTACCGCGCTCAATCATCTCGGCCTGAGCGCGCAATGGCCTTCTATCTTTATCGGTGTGAGCCTGCTTGCCAATGGTTTCAATAGCCTCTAACAGGCGCAGGGTGACGGCTACGTCGGTTTTTCCATACTGCCGAATTTGATCGAAGGCATCTTTGGTCATTTGCTCAAAAGTAACCGGATTGATAATGAGCCTGAGCGCCCCTGATGCATCAAATACATAGGCGCTTTGCTCGACTTTGTGCAGCGCCTGACACAGTGAAACGCTCAGGCGGTCAATGCAGCGAATAGCCGTAAAAGGATCGTTGACCGCTGGAGAAATTGCGCGAATGGCAATCTCAACGAGCTGCTTGAGCGTAAACTCTATATCATAATCAGGCTTGCGCTGATTGCCATAGGAAAAGGCTCGTTGAATTTGGTGAGTGACTGCTTTGGAAAGGGGCTGCTGGGCGCTGACATAGGCTGTTTTGCTATGCTGAACAACAAACTGGCCGGGGCGATAGAGCACTTTGATGATGAGATTATTTTGAGCGGCGATCGCATTCAGTTTCTTAATATCTATCTGCTGAATATATCCACTGCTTTTAGCCAAAACCGCGCTAGCCTCTGCTTTAAAGTCACCTGAAATCTCATGTACTTGCTTGGGCGGATGAGCGCTTGCCGCATCCGGAAGAACGCGCTCTATCGTTTGGGTTGATTCGTGACCAATTTTGGCAATTAGGTTATCAACGTGAATGGCGCTGGCAATATGATGAACAAAATAAACCAACAGTATTATGCTGATAATCGCAAGCAGTAGCCCAGTGACTACCGAAATCTGTGGCGTAAAGCTAATGTCTTTGGAGTCTTCTATGGCCCAAAGTACAACAATGGCGTAAACAAAGGTTGAGCTACAGGCTCCGATGGTAGCTTGGCTCGTGCGATCGTTCATGAAATCGCGCAGCATTCGGGGGCCAAACTGACCAGAAGCGAGCTGTAGAGCGATAATAACAATTGAAAAAATTGACCCTGCAACCGTGAGAATGGAGGTGGCGATCGCCGAAAGCAAAGTCCCCGCGCTTGATGTTCCCTTAGGAAAAACAGCGCCAAAGATGCTGATGCCCTCAAGCTGAACGGCCCGGTCGACAGTAATGGTGATAGTTGCGATCGCCAGCGTCAGAAAAATCACGACGATAGGCACAAACCAAAAGCTAGAGCGTAATGAGTCCCATAGCTTAATCAATTTTGAGCAGTCTCCTCAGGGAAAATAAAAGAGCTGAAATGAAAGAACTGATGCAATCTAATAAGGTTTGCAAATAGTCTTCTTAACTTATTGGCAAAACCGCTAATTTGCACTCATTCTATAGAGCTATGCCATTAGAGAGAATTCTTTTGCTGCGAGTATAAAAAAGCTTTTTTTTGCCAAAGGATAGGCGAAACGCTTCCTGATTTCTGCTAATTATTCTATACCGCGACCGTCATAAGAGACTTTTTAAAAAACTGAATCTTAGAAAACTATAGACACCTCTCATGGCTGGCCGCGTTTTGTTCTTCTTGTTTACTATTCGCACTCTACTTAGTTTGTAAGGACTTTTATGACTCAATTTTGGCTCTGGATCGGATTTATTGGTATGACAATAGGTGCGATTTTTTTCGGCATGAGCGCTAGTCGCAATCGCAGCGAGCGCTGGAAAATTTTGCTAACGCTTAACTTTTTTATTACGGCGATCGCCGCCGTCCTTTACTTAGCCATGGTAATGGGACAAGGCAAAGGCATCTTTTACGACAAAGAGACTTACTGGATTCGCTACGTCACTTGGTTTTTATCCACACCGCTGCTGCTGCTGGTACTTACGCATTTGGGCCGCAACTGCCGATCTGTCATTGGCGGGCTGATAGGCGCTAACGCGGCCATGATTGCGACAGGTTTTGTAGCCACGATATCGCCTGCGCCTATTAGCTACGTGTGGTATTTAGTAAGCTGTGGTTTTTATGTGGGCGTGGCGTATTTGCTGCTGGTGAACTACCGCATAGAATCTGAGCAAAACAATCCGGGCAAAGTCGGCAAGGATGCGTTTAACCGCCTGCTCACGGTGCATCTCATCCTTTGGACGGCTTATCCTATCGTATGGATTTTGGCGGTTACCGGGTTTGGCCTGCTCAGCAGTGGCGTAGAAACGATGTTTTACACTGTGTTAGATGTGGTTGCTAAGGTTGGCTTTGGCTTTCTTTCTTTGAATACGTTAGAAAAGCTAGACACCATTCCTGATAGCCACAACAGCTACAGAGCGGACGACTCGGTGCCCGGTAGACCGCCTGTTTTAGATAGAGTATAACCATTCATCCATTCATCGTTTTTCAAGCTGATAGCCCAATCTGTTCGATTGGGCCTTTTGCACATCAGCGCAAC
>JBARVS010000514.1:0-6044 GCA_049646385.1 Phormidesmis sp.
GCTATGAAGTGGCAACCGCAATGGACGGTCGTACGGCGTTAGAACAAATAAGCGCTTCACCGCCCGATCTACTGCTATTAGATATTCAAATGCCTGGAATGGATGGCATTGAAGTGCTGCAAAAGGCAATGGCGCAGCAGCCTTCGCTAAAGGTGATTATGATTTCGGCGCATGGCTCCGTGGATAATGCGGTAGATGCGATGAAACTAGGCGCGGTGGACTACTTGCAAAAGCCTTTTACCCCTGGGGAGATAAGAGAGCTAGTAGAGCGCGTACTTAGCCGAGAGCCTGTGAGCACAACTGACTACGACAGTCAAATTGCATCAGCGCGAAGTATGGCTGCAGAGGGAAAGTATCATGATGCAATGGCGCTGACTAAACAGTGTATTGGCGATCATCCTGAGAACGCTGCTGGGTTCAACTTATTGGGTGAGCTGTTAGAGGTGGCGGGTAAAAAAAATGAAGCCCTTAAAAACTATCGAGTGGCGCTTGATCTTGATCCGACCTGCAAGGCTGCTAGCGACAACTTAAGCAGGGCCGCTATGGATCCTAAATCGCGGCCTAGTTTTTAAAGGGTTGAGCAATGACTGTTCTCTTAATATTCTCTTGTAAAGATCTCTCCTATGGTTTTCAATCTTTTAAGTGGAAATTCTAAAGGTTCTCGGTACATTATTGTCATTGGCTGCGGGCGGCTGGGTTCTTTGCTGGCGGGTCAGCTTAGCGCTCAGGGCCACAGCGTGGTTGTGATCGATCAGCGAGAGGCGACCTTTGGCAATCTCTCGGGTGAGTTTAGCGGGTTTCAGATAGTGGGTGACGCGGTTGAGCTAGCAACGCTTCATAAGGCCAAAGTAGAGAAAGCTGACTGCCTAGTGGCAGTGACTCGCGAAGACAACGTAAACCTGATGGTGGCGCAGATTGCTAAAGTTGTTTTTGAAATCCCGATTGTGATGGCAAGGGTGTTTGATCCGGCGCGTGAGGTGATTTATCGAGAGTTTGAAATAGAAACTATTAGCCCAACCCAGCTTTCTGCTGATTTGTTCTTACAAAAGCTAGAGACCCAGTTTGAGCAGGTGGCAAAATGAGGGTGATTTTGATTGGTACGGATAAGCTTACGTACTTTTTGGGCCGACGGTTTGCCAGTAAGGGATATTTTGTCACTATTATCACCTCGGATGAAGAGAGGGCGGTTTTTTTGTCGCGGCGATTGAAAGCGAGCGTGATTGTAGGTAACGGCAGCGATCCAGCAGTGCTTCAGGAGGCTGGAGCCTATCAAGCAGATACGCTGTTGGCTCTGACTGACCAGGATCAAGATAATTTGATTGCCTGTCAGATTGCGAAAGATCGCTATGGTGTGCCTCGTACGGTTGCGATTGTAAATGATCCTGACAACCGAGCTATTTTTGAGGAGCTAGGGGTGAGCGTGGCTTTTTCGGCGACGGAGGTTTTGGGCTCTTTGATTGAGCAGCAGATGACGCCTTCAGATATTAAGAACTTAGTGCCGATAACTGAGAGCGGCGTTACCCTGACCGAGATAGTGCTAGAAGCGAGCAGTCCGGCGATTGGCCGAGCGATTAGAGAGTTGGATTTGCAGGGGGCGGTGGTGGCCTGCGTGGTGCGGCGCGGGCATGTGCTCATAGCCAATCGGCGAAGCTACTTGATGGAGGGCGATCGCCTCTTGCTCATTAGTGAAGACGAACACTACGGGCAGGCCCAGCGCGCGCTCACCGGGGAGGGCGCTTAGCTATGCGCTATCAAAGCTTTTTGCGGCAGCGCTACCGAGCTGTGTTGGGCTATACCGGATTGATTTGTGCGATCGCCGGACTTGCTCTATTGTCTCCTTTGATCGCTCTGCTGGCCTATCCTGAAGAGGCTAATCTAGCTTGGGGCTTTTTGCTGCCGGGTCTTTTACTCAGCGGCTTGGGCTTTGTACTGTGGCGAAGCTTAGCACCTAAGTCAGATACCAGTTTGACGTTGCAAGAAGGTTCAGTCATTGTGCTGCTCTCCTGGCTGGTGGCTGTGCTGGTGGGCACCGTTCCCTTTTTGACAATAGGTGGCTTGAACTTTACGCAGGCTATGTTTGAGTCTACTAGCGGCTGGACGACGACCGGGCTCTCGGTGGTAGATGTCACCGAGACTTCGCGGCTGATTTTGCTGTACAGAAGCACTATTGAGCTGTTTGGTGGGGCGGGGCTGGCAATTATTACGCTCAGTGCGATCGCCGGAGCAGTCGGCGCAAGCCTGAGCAGCGCAGAGGGCCGCAGCGAGCAGCTTGCGCCTAACATCCGTCGCTCTTCTAAGCTGGTGCTAATCATTTACAGCGGCCTGTGCGCGGTGGGCACCGTTGCCCTACGCATCTCAGGAATGGACTGGTTTGACGCGGTTAACCATACGTTTGCGGCGCTTTCTACCGGGGGTTTTTCTACCCGTACAGACTCTATCGGCTACTGGGACAGCCCTTTTGTCGAGGCCGTCACGATTGTTCTTATGCTGTTTGGCAATCTTAATTTTGTCACGATTTATCTGTTGCTTACAGGTCAAATAAAGTCTGTTGTTCGCAACGGGCAGGTGCGTTTGCAGGCGGTTGTGATTCCGGTGAGTGCGATCGCTATTTTCTTTGGCTCTGCGATTAGCCTCTATCCCACCTTAGATAAAGCCATTCGCGTGTCTATTTTTGAGACTATCACAGCGCTGACGACCACCGGGTTTTCAACCGTTGGCTACAGCGATTGGAACAGTCTACCCTGGCTGATGATGCTTTTGCTGATGCTGATTGGCGGCGGCGCGGGCTCTACGGCGGGCGGCATTAAGCAGCTCAGAATTTATATTCTGTATCGCGCTTTGCTCTCAGATATACAGCAGATGATACGGCCTAAAGGATCTGTCCATGAAACCGAAATTTGGCAGGGCGAGCAGCGACAGTTTTTGCACGCTGAGCAAATTAGGCAGGTCGCGCTGTTTCTTTTTTTGTATCTGCTGGTGTTTTTTGCTGGCAGTGCGGTGATGATGGGCTACGGCTACTCTTTGCAGGAGAGTTTGTTTGAGTTTGCGAGCAGCCTCGGCACGGTCGGCCTTTCAGTGGGCGTTACCGCTGCTGATGCGCCTGTGGGCCTGCTGTGGACGCAGATAGTAGGAATGTTTCTGGGTCGCCTAGAATTTCTCACGGTGTTTGTAGGAATAGCTTGCTTATTACGAGACATTCGCCCTATGCTGGCTGGCCAACCGAAAAAAGTCTCATAGCTAACGCTTAGCCAATGAGATAAATTATGCTTTCAGCGCGTGCGTTCTCAACCCCCATAAAGATAATGATTAGTTGAGTTCTGCGCCTGTAGGCGTGGGATTTGTTCGCACAATTTGTCGAGGCTCATCTTCCACAAATTCCTTGCTCACAAAGGGAGAGGTCATTGCCGAGAGCAGTCCACCATAGTCGAGTCCAAAGTTCACCTCATCACCAATTTTTAGAGGATAGTTCTCACTGTCAAGAATAATGTGATCGCTGCTAGATCCCAAAATCTCCAGGCGACGTTCAGACTTTAGCCCAGCCGTTAAAACATCCTGTCGGCCCAGCGCAACAATGGCTCGCTCTCGAATGCCTCGGTCTTTAAACTTGGGGATATCTCCAAAGGCATCTTGGCAAATTTCGCCATGGGGAAGAGAGGCTTTTTGTTTGGACTCAATGACTTCGGCAATTAGCTGAAAGGTATTTGTATGAAGACCTAAAATGGCCTGTCTGCTAACTGTTTCACAGCCTAAGAGAATAGATTCTCCGATTCGGAGATTATTGATTTCCCCAATTGTCTGACCGGAATTGGCCCATTCATAGCTAGCTGAGTTGCCGCCAGAGACGACAGCTAGCGCAATACCTAGCTCGTTTTGAACAATGTTTACCAGCTCGGATAGCAGCCTCATGTTTCGTTTGTTTGGCTTTACGCCGCCGTAGCAGGCTAGGTTACAGCCAATGCCTGTTACTTGAATATGAGAGAGCATAAGCGTTTGCCTTACAAATGCCACAAGATCGCAAGGGAGTACGCCTTCGCGCAAGTCGCCTAGCTCGACCATAATGATGACCCGATGTATTTTACCCTGAGCTTTTGCGTGGAAAGAGAGTGTCTCTAAGGTTTTTAGCTCTGTATTAAGGCTGATGTCTGCGCTTTCGACGACGGCTTCAGCCTGACTGGGTGCGGTGCGCAGAAGCACGAGCTGCGCGGGTATATCGGCTCGTCTCATTCTTTGGATATTTTCGATGCGCGAATCGGCGATGAATTTGACACCGCCTGCGATCATGGCTCTGGCGATCGCAGGTTCTCCTAATACTGCTTTAGAAACGCCCATCAGAGAAATGCCTTTTGATCCGTAGAACTCGCATAGTATGCGGGCATTCTCTTGGATTTTAGAGAGAGAAATCTCTATTCTTGGCAAACACAGCTTCATTTTGTTTTCAGACGGTAAGGTCTGATAGGTTGCCAATATTAGATGGCAGTCTTATTTCGGTCAGTTGATTATTGTTATTTAGCTTTTGTCGAAGGGTTGGGAAACGAACGGCGAGTGCTTTAATCAGCTTTTGGCAGCCATCGCTCAGTACGTCTGTAGTGGGTAATTGGAGCTGTTTTTCATAGTGCTTTGCAATGGCTGGGATTTCATCTAGAGAAAGCCCTTCGTGGCTAAGTGCGATCGCTAACACCTGAGCCGATGAAATGGCCTCAATTAGCTGAATCTCATGCTCTATGGTCGGCATTGGAAGATTGGGAAAATCGCACCGAACTTTTCTCGCGGGCGGGTGCTGAAGAATCACCCCATCTGGCATACTTCCTTTCAAGATACCAACAGAACTCATAAAGGCAGGATGACTAACGGCGCTTTGCCCTTCCACTAAGATGATATCGGGGCTTTCCTGCTCGAACGCACTCACCACAGCGTTTTCCACTTCGCCAATGACAAACTGAGAAACCAATGCGTCCATCGACACGCCGTATTTGGCTCCCTGCATCAGTCCAGTTTGCCCCGTAGCTACCAAAACTGAGTGAATGCCCGCTTTGTTGAGCGCTTTGTTGAGTTCTATGGCGGTGGTCATTTTCCCACAGGCGCAGTCTGTACCCAGCAGAGCAATAACGGGGATAGTGACTTTGGCGATCGCCCCTGTAAACACATGCAAATCGGCCAGACTAGGCGGCTTGCGAATGTCTCTAATTTGAACGCTATAGTGGTTGGCAGCGGCGGCAAATTCAGCGTCTTCCGAGAAAAACTGATGCAGACCGTTGATAATATCCATGCCTTTTTTCATGGCTGCTAAAATCAGCATCCTTTCTTCAGGCAATATACAGGCTTCTAAAGGCGCTTTTCCGTAGATGTAACAGTCTGGCGTGCTAGGCAGATGGTTTAGAGCGTCGTCCAAATCGGCAAAAATAGGAATATTTTGTGCTTGCTCTCCCAGCGCCTCCCCAGCGTCTTGACCGGCGAGCGAGCTATCTAAAACACCCACAACTTTATAGCGTTCGGAATGGCGCACCAGCCCGTGAGCGGTTTTGCCGTCTACCTGACCGAACTGCTGCTCGCAGTAGACCAATGCCGTTTTGATGGATTTATCCTGGCGAATACCCTGAGCATATGCCCCAGACCATTTGCTGGAATGCCTCTATAGTCAGTGCGTGATGAATTCTTCTATGCAAGTCTAAATAGTAGCATACGCTACTCCTTTTCGGCCTGCGCCCGTTTTGCGCTCAGCGCGGGTTTCCCTGTGGTTGGCACATGCTAAACGAGTTTGCCGCCGCATCCGACCATTTTCTATACTGAAGGTGCGATCATATATTTTTGATGATGCGCTTTATGCTCATGTCCGAGTATCTAAAATCCTCGGACGCTGTTGATGAAATTTCTTGACCTATGCCAGCTACAAGAAAAACGACCGTTTTCTTGATTGTCTATAAACGTAGTCACTCATATTTTATCGTCTCGAAAATCTTGCGTGAGCTTTGGCAATTCAGCAACATTCCAATATGGGCTATGCCGCCGTCATCGTAGGGCTCACCAAAAGTTTCAAACCCAAAGCT
>JBARVS010000515.1:0-10884 GCA_049646385.1 Phormidesmis sp.
AATTAAGGGGCTGCACGGGCGATCGCTGCTCTCTTTAATCACCCCAGCCGCTCGCCTTAGCTGGAAGCGAATAGGTCAGGGCTTTTGCGTATTTTTCATGCTCAAAGTCATTGAAATTGGGCTGAGCTACGGGCTCTCACCTGATGACTTTACGCTAAACTTTCAGGCCCGCCCGTTCTTTATCTTTCTAGGCTGGGTAGCGCTGCTCACACCGCTGCAAATCGCCGCCGAAGAGCTGTTTTTTCGAGGCTACCTCCTCCAGGGCATCGGCAGCAAACTAGGGAAGTGGATGGGCATTCTGTTGCCTTCGGTGCTATTTATGGCGCTTCACGGAGCCAATACCGAAGTCGCGACTCAGCCCAGTGCAGAAGGCGTTTTCAGCATTTTGGCCTACTACTTTATGGTCGGCGCTTTCATGGCTTGGCTCACCGTTAAAGACAAAACGATAGAGCTAGCATTGGGACTACACGCAGCTAACAACATTGCCACCTTTGTGCTAGTGACCAGCCCCGACAGCAGCATCCCCTCACCCGCCATCTTTAGCATTACCGATACAGAAGCAAGCGTCACGTCTTTGTTTTTCACCGCAATTTCGCTATTTGTCTTTGCGATAATTGTCTTCAAAGCGCTTAGAAAGTAATGCTGTACATAACCTGACTAGCCTTTAATTCGCTTCTTTGAAGTTGAAGGTTTCATCAATGAGAAGAGGTTGTAAAGGTGATAGGGGTCACCCACATAGGGGAATTATGGTGGCTAAGCTTAAAGCAAGTTTATTTAATACGACTGCTAAGAAAAAGACGGATTGTCCGTAGAAGCGGCGTAGAGATATAACATCTCGCTCGGCTCAACAGCTTGCATCACTCTCAATTTCTCAAGGAATTTTCATGGCTAGCAAAGTCACCCCGCTCTATGCTGAAACCCGCATTTTACTGAACCTATGGGCGCTCAGTGAAACGCCTACTGCTCAATTCAATTTTGTTCCTAGCGGGAAGGCTTACAAAGCGGCGCTAGCAAAACTTGTAGAAGGAGATCGCCTAGAGAAAACGCCCAAAAATAAGCGCACAAATGTCTATGCGTTGACGGAAGGCGGCAAGGCAAAGCTAGCAGAAGGACTTGCGAATGAAGCCTTTGCTTTTAGCTCTAACATTGGCCCAAAAACGACCAACGCGCTTTTGAGCTGGATACGAACGCAGTGCTCTACGGATTCTGTCAGCACACGGACAACTAATAAGGCTGTGCAGACAAACGGCAAGATGCCTCAAATTGGCTCTTACGACGAGTTTACCAAAACGGCTTTGAAAGCGTATGACCAGCTTAATCAGGATTACAACCTGGATGATTTGGTGCCAATTTACCGAATTCGGCGGGAGATGGGCGATCGCCTCCCCCGCCAAAAATTCAACGAATGGCTATTAGAAATTCAAGCCAACGATCTCGTCCAACTGATGGGTGGCGATCTCCCTAACGTCACTTCAGACCAGCTAGAGGACTCCGTTGCGATTCCTGGCGGTGGCACTCGTTTTTACGTAAAGCGACTGTAGCAGATCAACAACGCCTACCGACATTTACCTGCTGACCACCTTCCAGCCTTTCAAAACCCATGCCTACCTCGCCTAAAACATCCGCCGACTCTACTATCATCGCAGCTCTACAGGCCAACAACCCCTTTGAAAGACCGCCCGTCGTCAAAGAGAAAAATATATGGGGCGAATCTTTTCCCGATATTGCGTCGCTCAACACCGAAGCCTCAGACAGCGTATTTGATGCGTTAAAGAAGCTTAGAACCGCCGACTCTAGCCTATACAAGGTCATGTCAGTTGTCTTAACCTCAGATAGAGGCGTGGGTAAAAGTCATGTCATTAAACGCATCCGTAAGCGGTTACAGGCTACTGGAGAAGGCGTTTTCATATATGCCAGTGCCGACAGATATGGAGACCTGAACCTAGTCAACGCGCTGTTTCAGAAGTCTATCGCCGAAAGCTTGGAACAGGTGGGTGGTGAAGGGGTTACTCAGTGGCAAGAAATCGCCGTATTAATGGTGGCCGAGGCGCTTAGAGCGAATAGGTCTGGTGCCACCGTTCCGGCTCCGGTGGATATGGTGAAGAAGTTCGACAGAGCTTTGCAGAAGAATCGCGCAAAGGGAAATGATTTAGTAGGCGATCTTGTCAGAATTATCCGCAGGTTGAAACCTAATGCTGATCCTTACATCTTGCGGGCAATAGTATGGACGCTCTCAGAAGAACGGGGCTCATTTGCCGTAAAATGGCTAGCTGGAGAGCAGTTAGAAGCTCAAGACGCCATCGATCTACGGCTACCGCCGAATAATAAAACCGAGGAAGAAACCAACGCATCAGCTCTGTCAACAATAGTTAGACTCACATCTTTGATAGGCGAATATAAATCTGTTTTAATTTGTTTTGATGAGTTAGACACTATTGCCGCAGACAATAATGGATATCCAACGGCGTTTGTAATTCTAGATCTTGTTAAAAGGTTATTCGATTCTGTTAGCCCGTCAGAAAAGGAAAAAGGCATTGTCATATTGACGGTTCTTCTACCCGATCTGTGGCGTCATGTAGAGCAGATGAAAATTGCGTCTGCGGAGAAAATATCCTCTCGTGGAAAGCCTATTAGTTTAGAATACTTGAATGCCGAAAGTGCCAACGAACTGGCGGCTCTCACGCTCAAGAAGTTCTACAGTAAGAAGGGTATAATTCCTCCCACACCAGTTTATCCGCTTGTCGAAACTGAAATTGCCGCATTTGGGAGAGGCAAGCCATCACCTCGCGAGGCGCTAAAGTGGTTTGCAGCACAACTCAATGAGAAAATAGCAGGCAAAGTTCCTGTTCTGCCTCCAAAAGAGAGATTTGAGAAAGCTTACCAAAATGCGGTTTCTCAGTTTGACTCTGATGATCTCAATGATAATGTGCAGGTAGCTTCTGCACTTCAATTTGGGTTTCAAAAGCTTGTTGAGATTGATAGACTTAAAGACCAGCCGATTGAGAGTGTGATACTCAGAAGTATTGAAGACATCACGCCTAAGTCTAAAAACGATGGACGGCTCAACTTCAAGATTGTAGGCGAAGAAAACGGCGAACCTGTTGTGATCGGAATTAGCGTATTGCAGGACACGCACGGTCTTTCTGTTGGGGCTGGGTTTCGGCGGCTGCTTGATACGGAAACGTTTGGTCTCTCTAGAGGATGCTTAGTACGTTCTAGAGAACGAAAGATCAAGCGCAATTGGGACTCATACAATTACTATCAGCAGCTTATTGAGGCAGGTGGCGAATGGGTTGATCTCAAGGAAGCAGAAATTAAGCCCCTGTTATCTTTGCAGTACGTCTATGAGCAACATGAAAAGTTTGACCTGACGATCAAACGGTTAGACTCTTTTGCCTTCACACGCAATCTACTGCAAGGCAATCCACTTATTAAAGAGATTCTGAGCCGTCCAGAAGGAGCCATCGCAGAAGAGGTGTTGGAAGGCGATGAGCTTGAGCATCTAAGCAGCAGCGTAGATTTGGAAACGTTTGAGTCTGACTTGGCCAACGACTTAGCTGTTAATGACAACGACGACGGTGAACAGGAAGCCGAAGTACAGGCTGATATACAAGAGTTCGCTGAAGCCCTCGCTGTATGACCATACTTAACGTTTCACTATGTTTGCCAAAGCTAGACATCTTCGCGCTTCGGCAAGGGCATTCAATCGTAGCCGTCACCAAGCGATTTATTGTGCCGGGGAAAACATTTGCTCTATTGCCCTGCCGTGACGTTCTAGAAGCTTCTCAGTTGACAGAACGGTATCAGCCCAGCTTTTTGACGCATGTAAAGGCTGACGTAGCACCGCAAGCGGTGACACATTGGGCAAGATGTGTGCTGTGTCAACAGTTGACAGAAGAGGATACTGTTGAGGCGATCGCCCCCCGCACAATCTGGACAAAAACAGTCTTATCTCAACAATGGCAAGAGGATT
Source organism: Phormidesmis sp. (assembly GCA_049646385.1). GTDB lineage: Bacteria > Cyanobacteriota > Cyanobacteriia > Phormidesmidales > Phormidesmidaceae > Phormidesmis. The sequence goes on from JBARVS010000515.1 coordinate 3,974, forward strand.
CGGCTTCACTCAAAGGAAACAGTCTTTTTCTCGTATTTCTACAGGTCTACGCACTTCCAGAAGCACTAGATATAGAAATTGCGCCTGATTGTGAGCAGCTGTACAAATTCGTACCACTACCCCACCATATTGAAATCACCACAGAGGAGCCTGTACTCAGTTCCCAAGAATTTGTAGCCGCCAAAGAACAATTTCTATCGTTAGAGCAAGATGGGCCACAGGCAAACCTGCTGCTAAAATCAGAGAAAAAAGTACCGATTTTGCCAACCATAGAAGAGATCTTAGAATCTCCAGATTGGGCAGAAAAAATTGCTGAGTATGGAAATTCTAGCGATGGTCACACGTTTGAAAAGTTAGTGAGAAAAGGATTTTCAGAACTAGGTTTTAGCAATTCCTCCGAGCAGATAGCTGCAAGCTTAAATCCCAACGCGACAGGCGGCGCAGGCGGACTGGATTTTTATGCCGATCAGCCCTACAAGATCGTGGGAGAGTGTAAGGCAAGCAAAGCGCAAAAAATCAACAGCGATGCGGCTACTCAATTAGTCAGGTTGGGGCTTCAAAATCTACAGCACGATGAATATGCAAACTGCGTCAAAATAGTAGTAGCTGCTGGACAATTAACCGCACCCGCTAACCAGATTGCCCAAAGGCATCGTATTAACATAATCCGCCCCGAAGTCATGCAGCGGCTAGTCACTAGCAAGCTGACTCTCGAAAACGACTTTGACCTGTTTCAACTAAAAGGAGCTTTAGAAGTAGAGCCCTTTGGAGAAAAGGCCAATCAGAAAGTTAACCAGCATATAGATTGGTGTCTGAGTGAGTGGGCAGAAAGAAGAGAGTATAGACAGCTCGTTGAACAGACCATAGGCACATTAAAAGAACTATCAGAGCAGTCAATTGCTTCACCCTCTCAAGATTTCTCTACCGTCGAGATTCGAGCACACCACAACGCTAAATATCAGCCAATCGTCACGACTGCTAAAATGAATCAAATTCTAGAATATCAGTACATTCAGGGCAGTCTTATTAATCGGAGAGCCCACGCAGGCGGCTCTGTTGGCTACTATCTCAGAAATTAACAGCAGCTCATTTTGACAGCACAGTAGCTACCTTATACGCTGTGCCTCAAATCTTCTATGATTGAGGAAAGCGAGGCGAACGTTATGAACCAGCGATCAGTTGAATCGGTAGCGCAAACCATACTGGCGATGTCTGCCGAAGAACGTCAGATGCTAGAAAGTATGCTTCAGCACGCCAACGGTTCGCTACAGATAGACGAGCCTGCGAAAGAGGTTAAATCTTTATCTGTGGCTGAAATTGCACAGGACATTCAGACATTTGAAAAGACATACGGTGCAGGTCGGCTTATCTAAATAGTCAAAACCCTCATACACAATTGGCTCAACGACTAAAATTAGAAGGCCCAGAAGATTTTTCATCTCAATGACGCTGAGCGATCGCCCATCCACCCAAGCCCCAAAACATAATAGAATCATAACCGCACCGATATTCGACATCAGCACTTACCCCAGCGGCTATGACTAACTCTACCCTTGACGATAAGACGGTTGTTCGCGACTATTTCAACGCGACGGGCTTCGACCGCTGGAAGCGCATTTATGGCGATGGCGAAGTCAATAAGGTGCAGATCAACATTCGCGCCGGACACCAAAAAACGATTGATAACGTGCTGGAATGGTTTGCTGAAGATGGCGATTTGTCAGCCGTAACGGTGTGTGATGCGGGCTGTGGCGTTGGCAGTCTGGCTATTCCCTTAGCGCAGATGGGCGCGAAGGTGTTTGCCAGCGATATTTCTGAAAAAATGGTGGGCGAGGCCAAAGAAAGAGCCGCCGCTGAGCTGAGTGAGAGCGATCCGATGCCTCAGTTTGAAGCGCTGGACTTAGAAAAAATTGAGGGTAAGTACCATACGGTGGTGTGCTTAGATGTGCTGATTCACTATCCGCAGGAAAAAGCGGATGCGATGATTGCCCATTTGAGTTCGCTGGCGAGCGATCGCGTCATTCTTAGCTTTGCGCCAAAAACCTGCCTGTATGCCACCCTCAAAAAGGTGGGTGATTTTTTCCCAGGGCCAAGCAAGGCAACCAGGGCTTACCTGCATCGGGAGTCGGCTGTTGTAAAGGCGTTAGAGGCCAATGGCTGGGAAATAGGGCGGCGATCGCTCAACAAAGCCCCCTTTTACTTCTCCCGTCTGCTAGAGGCCAAGCGCAAGGCGTAGCATATAAGACGGATAGGCAAATTCGATGAAGCGCATACTAGGGGTTGGGCTACCAACTTTCGGACTGATAATAGGATTTTTGTGTCTGGGGCGAGCCGTCTTCGTAGGGGCTGCGCCAACGCTAGAAACTGCCCTCACCAAAACCTCTCATCGGTCAAACAAGTCGCAGACCATCGCCGCTGGGCTCCTGCTAGGCATTCCCTGCATGGTCGGCTCGCTGTGGATGCTGAGGGCCTTTAAAAGCAACCATGAGCTGATTCAATCTCAGCGGATACAGATGCTTTTTTACAAGGCCGTCAAAGCTAACGAGGGCAGCATCAATCCGCTTCAGCTAGCCATGCTTGCCGAAATCACTGTAGAAGATGCCAAGACGTTTCTAGAGGCTTGGTCAGGGCCGCTCGCTGCCGATTGCCAAACGGATGAAACGGGCCTAACGGTATATCGCTTCAGCCTGCTCAAGGCCGACCGACCGCATCAGCTAGAGCCGTAACATCTCAGCTGTCAGATCTTAAGATAAAACCTAGCGTTGCTAAAAGAAACTTATGGCCCGTTTATTTCTTGCTGTTGCCTCCCTCCTAGCGGCCTTCTCTGTCGCAGGTGGAGCCTTTGGTGCCCATGCTCTTAAAGAAAAGCTGAATGAAAGTGCGCTGAGCAGCTTTGAAACGGGCGTGAGATACCAGATGTATCATGCGATCGCCCTGCTGATCGTCGCTTTTCTCGCCAATCAACACCCTGAAGCCAAAGGGCTAGTCGCCGTGGGCTGGTGCTTTATCATTGGCATTATTCTTTTTTCGGGCAGCTTATACGGCCTGAGCCTGGGCAACATCAAAGCGCTTGGGCCAGTCACACCCTTAGGCGGCTTGGCCTTCATTATCGGCTGGAGTCTGCTGGCCTGGACGAGTCGATCTGTCTTTTAAATAGTCATTTATTTTTTTAGGAGAGTTTGCAACTGTTGCATCAGCCAGCTAGCGGCGGCTGTATTGGTTTCTGTCGCCAGCCGTTCTAGCGCTTGTTCGACCAACGCAATCGGCAACCCTGCCAAGGTTTGAGAGGTCTCAATTGGCTCATATACGCCTAGCTCACTAAGCCCAAACGCAAAGATTCGGCTGCATTTTACATCAATCACCCAATATTCAAGAATACCTAAGCTGGCATAAAGCTGCTTTTGCTCATCCAAATCAAGGCTCAAAGTCGTATCGCCCACTTCACCGACAAAATCGGGCAACCGATGACGGGTGGTGCTAATTCGACGAGGCTCACCCAGTTGCCATCTAGGAATATTCCCGCCCTTATAAAGCACCAGATCCGGTGCGCAAGCCTGCGTATTTGGCTTCTCAATTAGGCAGCGACCGTAAGACTGTATTGGCACTTCTGGGTGCAAGAGAGCACAAAGGCCAAAAATCATAGTCATTAAGTCGCTAAAGGAAGCGTGATTTGGCCCTTCTTTTCCCATGTCAGCCCACAGCCATCCACTATCCGAACTGTAAGAAATTTTTTGCCAGTCGATAGCGGCGTCGTCTCGCACGGCAACGTAGTCTTGCCAAGTAGCGTTTTGCCTTTGAATTATCAGCGCATCGTCCTTGCTTTTTTTAAGGGAGATTGTCATTGCCTGAAGCCTTCAATGCTGGGCGGAGCGTTAGCTTTCGATTGTAACGCGATTCTTTCCTAGAGAGGCATTGCCATCGCTTCAAGCCCTTTAGCGCCTTTTTACTTATCGACTACTCAGCAACCATCTCACCGTTCACCTCATTAATCGGGCGGCGGCGCAGCTCTGCTGACTCTGTACGCGGCAGCAAATCAAAAATCTCGCGCATTTTGTCATCTAGCTGCTCGTAAGGCACCTGACCCACCTCATCAAGCACCACATCGCCTGTTGCATCAAACAGCACCGTTTGCGGCACAGCTCCCTTAAAGTAGTAACCGGGCTCAGTCTTTTCGTAGCGCTCTTTAAAGGGAAAAGAATCAGCAGCTACCGCCACAAAGTTAGCGACTCGGCCATAGGGCGCTTGCAGCTGCGAGACCACCGAAGAAAACTTTTTGCTATCACGGCTGTCATCTACATAAAAGATCAGCAGCGTTGGCTTAGCCTGCTTAAGCGACTGTGCCAGCGAAAACCGGGGTGGCACGATAGATCCGTTGCCTGCATAAAGCGCGAAAATATTGCCGTCATAGTTGTCGTCATTAAGATCGGCTAAAGCTGGCGTGCCCCCTAAGCTAAACCACAGGCTAGCACTCACTAGCAGCGCTATTAGCATTGGCCTTAGCGTTAAACGAATCCTACGGAAAAAATCAGCTAGCATAAGCTCTACTGTCTACTTCAAAAAATCTGTAACAACGTTTGTATAAATTCTTTTTATGAATTTATTTCTTGTAGATACCTGGAGGCTAAGAAAACTCAGATACCTCGAAAGCTTTCAATCACGGTTTCAAGCGTCTCTTTATTGCGGCTATATTGCGACTGGGTTGTCCAGCCAACAACCTGATAGTAATTGTCTCGGCCCTTCACCGTGGTGTGTAAGTACACAACAGGCTGGCCTTCTACAGTGCCTCTAATTTCATACTGCACCGCTGGATTTCCGTTCAAAGAGGTCAGGCCAGTGAGAGACTCTCCTTCAAATCTGTCTAGATTTTCTTCAATCAGCCAGCGGTACTGCTCTGCATTATTTTCTAAATCAAACTGATTGAGCACCGAAACGCTCTCAGACAGCACAGCAGCATTCAGGTCTTGAGCCGGATACGAGGTATAGATGTCGGCGCTGTGCCTTCTATCACCCCGGACGACAACCCAACCTCTAGGCACCGTGATTCTGACATTGGTAGCGGCATTTTCTAAATCTGAGGGGCCGTTGATGGTGGCATCGTCTACTACTTCGGTGTCGGTGTCGGTGCGATCGCGAAAAGGATTGCGCAAAAACGAGCAGCCGCTGATGCCAACGGTCAGTAGCATAAAAATAGCGAGACCTTTGACTAAGCTGCTGAGCGAGTAATTAGGGCGCATCATTTTTTTAACAAGCAACGTGCCTGACGTAAATCTTAGGTCTAAATTAGGTTAGCCAAAGCATAGCAGCCAGCGATGAGGTAAGGAAATATTCCCGCTTCCCTTTATGCTGGGTATAGTTACCGTAAAACGATATCTATCCTTATGCTCAGAGCCGGAATTGTTGGACTGCCCAACGTCGGAAAATCGACGCTATTTAATGCGGTCGTCGCAAATGCGAAGGCTCAGGCCGCAAACTTTCCCTTTTGCACCATTGAGCCCAACGTCGGCATAGTGGCCGTGCCCGATGCCCGATTGCAGGTGCTTGCCGATATTTCTACCTCTAAAGAAATTATCCCGGCCAGAGTAGAGTTTGTGGATATTGCGGGCCTAGTGAAGGGCGCGAGTCAGGGCGAAGGCTTGGGCAACCAGTTTTTGGCGAATATTCGCGAAGTGGATGCCATTATTCACGTGGTGCGCTGCTTTGAAAATGACGATATTATCCATGTTTCGGGCTCTATTGGCCCGCTGCGGGACATTGACGTAATTAATCTAGAGCTGGCGCTCTCGGATCTCGCTCAGCTTGAAAAGCGGATGGATCGCATTCGTAAGCAGGCTCGCAACAGCAAAGAAGCGCAGGCTGAGCTAACGGTACTCGAAAAGATTCAGCCAGTTTTAGACGAGGGCAAGGCGGCTCGTACGGTAGAGCTAGATGACGAAGAAGCGCTGATGATTAAGCCGCTGGGCTTATTAACGCGCAAGCCTGTCATCTATGCGGCCAATGTTTGTGAAGATGACTTAGCTGAAGGAAATAAATGGGTAGACGAAGTACGAACCCATGCCGAAGCTGAGGCGGCGCAGGTGGTGATTGTCTCAGCCCAGGTAGAAGCTGAGCTGCTAGAAATTCCAGCTGAGGAGCGAGCAGACTTTTTGGAGGCGCTCGGCGTTGAAGAAGGTGGCTTACGCTCTTTAATTAGGGCAACTTACGACCTGTTGGGCTTGCGCACTTACTTTACAACTGGCCCCGAAGAAACTCGCGCCTGGACGATTAAAGCAGGGATGCTTGCACCCCAGGCGGCAGGCGTCATCCACACCGACTTTGAGCGAGGGTTTATTCGCGCAGAGACAGTAAGCTACGGCGATTTGTCCACTTTAGGATCGATGGGTGCGGCCAAGGAAAAGGGGCTGGTGCGCAGTGAGGGTAAAGAATACACCGTGCAGGAAGGCGACGTGATGCTTTTCCGGTTTAACGTGTAGCGCTGTCAGAAACGATAAAGGATTTGGTTAAGCCCAGCACCTGCTCGCGGCCAATCTGCTTGCTGGGGAACAGGCGTTTGAGCTGCGATCGCCTCAGCAGCCTAATGCTGTCAAACTCCTCATAAAAGATTGCTTTGAGCGAGGCTGATCGCCAGGAGAACAGCGCGTAGTTGAGCGAAAGGAAAGCAACCTTGCGGTAGAGCGATCGCGGCAGCCAGTGAATAAAAAGCGCTACAAAATGAGGCTCCATTGGAAACCAATGGTTAGGCGTTTGAATGTACACATGCCTGCCCACTCGCTCGCACTCTTGCGCAAACTTTAGCGTACTCGCTTCATCGCCGACATGCTCAATGACAGAATTAGAAAAAGCCAGATCAAAGCTGTCGTCACAGAATGGAATATTACAGCCATTGCCGATCACAACCTCGTAGGGCACTGTGG
>JBARVS010000516.1:0-5711 GCA_049646385.1 Phormidesmis sp.
GTCCACCTTACTTGTCGTCCACCTTACTACTCACCTCGACTATAGCTGTTGAATATCACGCGCGAGTGAGTGACTTGCCCGGTGAATAGCCTCAAACCGCTCAGCTAAGGGTGCAATGCTGGCCCGCTCTTGCTCTACATAGGCATAGAGATCGGCAAAGCTGCGGTCAATCTCTGCGTAAATGAGATTGATTTTGGCATTGAGCTGTTCTGAAACGGTGGCTTCAAAGCGTTCTTTATTGCGATCTAGCTCGCGATCTAGCTTTTGAATGAGGCGGCGACGCTTGGCCACTAAGACGCCGCCGGCAAGCAAGACGCCGACGCCCAAAAAGACGGTGCCGACAATATCGATGATGGCGATTTCTGTAATGGTGGTAATAACGCCGCCTAAAACGGCTAAGAGCCCGCCGCCTGCTACCTTTGGGCCAACGCTGCCGGCGGTATCAGCAAGGCAGTTAATAAAGGTTTGGTCGTTAAGCAAGTTGGCAATTTTGCTTTTGACGCCTTCGATAACCTCGTAGCGATATTCCACAATCGGCAGGGTGATTTCTGTGTTTCTAAGGCGGTCGTTTTGCAGGGTTGTGAGTTCGGCTAAAAGCTGGCCAATTAGAAGCTGAACGCCGTCGAGCAGCAGCTTTGCGCCTTCTTTTGAGGTGGTATCTAGGGTGGCTTCAAGTTCGGCCTGGGCGCTGGCCTTAAGCTCGCTAATCCAGGTTTCTACGCGCTGCTGACGGTTAAAAACGGAGAGCAGCGATCGCTTAGCTAACACAACTATAGAAAGCCCTTTTCTAAATTCGTCTTTGATGCGATAGATAACGCGCTCGTACTGGGCCATTAGCCGATCAATGAGCGAGTCGGTTTCGTAGCGCGATCGCGCCCTACCTGCCTCCAACCGCTGACGAATATTGCTAACAACCGCCTCATCCTGGCGGAGCTGCTGCTGAATCGCCCCCATATCGCGGCCCAGTCGCTCTATAATTTGCTCAGATGAGCCCATGCTAGAAGCTAGCTTGAGACGGTAGCCCTGACCGCCAGTAATAGTGTCGCGCACAAAGTTTTGAAGGGCCGCAAATCCGCCGTCTTCGCTGCTGGTGGCACGCCTTGCAGAAGTGGCAAATATCTGCGGGCTTTGAATCTGCCGCTGCTGAGCTTCTTGATGGATATATTGAAAAGAGGCTTGCAGCTCTCGCTCGTCGGCCAAATCAGCCTGCTGCAACACAAAAATAACGGGTTTTTTCCAGTCGCGATGGGCAAAGTCAACCAGAGACCAAGCGGTGTTGGTGTAAGGATTTTTAGAGAAAAACACGAACACAACCAAATCGCTGTTGGGAATAAATTCCTTGGTGATATCTTCGTGCTGCTGAAACGGGCTATTGGTGCCGGGAGTATCCACAATGGCGATTTGCTGAAGGATGGGCACCGGGCGGCCAATTTCGCGCAGCTCACCGGACTTAATTTCGCGGCTGTAGGGGTCGCCCTCGGTATAGACAATTTTTGCTACCCGGTTGGTGCGAGGGTCTGCGCCGACTTCGCAGATTTCGCCGCTCTCTAAAAGAGCGTTGATAAAGCTGCTCTTGCCTGCCTTTACTTCGCCAATCACAACAAACAAAAAGGGCTGATTGAGGTTTTCCTGAAGGTTTTGAATGGTTTTGGTGAGCGGGCCGTTGTCAATAGCTTTAGCAAAGCTTTCGAGCTGGGCGAGCAGCGATGCGATCGCCCGCTTATACCGTTGCAGCGTTGGATCTACAATTGCGCTATTCATCGCATCCCCTCAATTTTGAGTTGCATCATAATAAGCTCGCGGCCCGAGCAGCCAAATCAGAGCGCTCACCTTGATATAACGTGATATGGCCCGCCAAAGGCTCGTTTCTAAACCGTTCAATCACGTAGGTAAGCCCGTTGCTAGCGGCATCTACATAAGGATTATCAATTTGGGCGGTGTCGCCCGTGAGCACGATTTTGGTGCCTTCTCCGGCCCGCGTTAGGATTGTTTTAACCTCGTGAGGCGTTAAGTTTTGAGCTTCGTCAATCACAAAAAACTGCTTGGGAATGGTGCGCCCGCGAATGTAGGTGAGCGCTTCAATTTGCAGTAGGCCCAAGTCTAAAAGTTCTTGATGGCCTCGCCGCCAATGCTCTGGCTTGTCGGTGCTATCTTGCGTGTTAAAGATTAGATCAAAATTGTCGTAGAGCGGCTGCATCCAGGGCGTGAGCTTTTCGGTCATATCGCCAGGGAGGTAGCCGATGTCTTTACCCATGGGGACGACGGGCCGAGAAATGAGCAGGCGGGTATAGCGCTTTTCTTCGGTGACTTTTTGCAGGCCAGCGGCGATCGCCAGCAGCGTCTTCCCTGTGCCTGCTTTGCCGACTAAGGTGACGAGGGGAACGCGATCGTCAAGCAGTAGCGCCAGTGCAAACCGCTGCTCTCGGTTGCGAGCGTGAATGCGAGAAACGCCGCTGTAGGGAATTTTGGGCAGCGGCGCTAGCTGACCATCGGGCCGTAAAATTGCCAGCGCGGTGTGGCTAGGATTACTGGCATCCACTAGCGTTAGCGCTTGGTTAGGCGAGAATTTCTCACTGAGGCTGGGAATTTCTACCGCTGCCTCTGGCTGAAATAAGGCCGACATTTGTTCGGCGCTCACGAATATTTCGCCGATTCCTGTGTAAAGATCGTCGACGTCTATTTTGTCGGTTTCGTAGTCTTCGGCGGTCAGCCCCAAGGTGTCGGCCTTGATGCGCATATTGGTGTCTTTGCTCACCATGACGACGGGCTCGTCGCAGCGCTGCTTTACCTCTAGAGCGACGGCCAATATAGCGTTATCGCCGCCGTCGCCACCGCCACCGCTGTACAGCTCGGCGGGCAAATTATTCAGTGATTCCTGGTGGCACAGCGCCACTCGCAGCCGTCCACCGCCCTTTAGCTCAATACCATCAATTAAGCTGCCTTTTTGCCTCAGGCCGTCCAGCATTCGAGAGGTTTGCCTAGCGTTTCGCCCAGTTTCTTCTGGCCGCTTTTTAAAGCGATCTAGCTCTTCAATCACCGTGATCGGCAGCACTACGTCATTATCTTCAAACCGCAGCAGCGCATTAGGATCATGCAGCAACACGTTGGTATCAAGGACGTAGGTTTTTTTCATACGGGTAGTTTCATACAGCAGATGACGGGGCAAGTCCGTTGGATTACTTTAGCAAACTGTCTATAGATAGGATCGCTTAGCCCAGCTCATCTGTCACTTTATGCGGCGAACTGGGTGGCGAATTATGTAGCGAAGTGGGATGCGGTGGAACGGGGTCGTAGCCGCCTGGATGAAAGGGATGGCAGCGAGTGATCCGCCTAGCTGCGAGCCAGCTTCCACGCAGCGGGCCAAATCGCTCAATCGCTTCGATGGCATAGCATGAGCAGGTAGGTGTAAATCGGCAGGTCGGCGGGAATAGCGGCGACACTAGCTGACGGTAGCCTTTTATGAGGAGTATTAAGGCGGCTTTCATAGACTCAATAGATAGAACCTTTGTATCTAATTTAGCAGGCTGGGCTCTGGTCTGGTTTGGCTGGTCTGGTTTGACTGGTCTGGCTTGATGGGCTAGGGCTGTTATTTGCTATCGAGGTGCTACCAGTGAGGTTTTTCCCGATTATGGCGATCGCCCTCCCCCTTAAAATCTAACGATAGATCCAGCGGCGGCAGATCTGCGGTGAGATCTTCAAACTTGCTTGATTCAATGGCAGCAGCGAGCATTCGCATGAGGTCGTTGTAGGCTGCTTGGGTGTGAGGGTGCCTAGCGCCAAGCTGCTGACGAAAAATGATAAGCGCCTGCTGATATAGCGGCTCGGCCTTGCTATAAAATAGCTGCTGATAAAAGGTGTCGGCTAGCTGGTAAAGGTTATCAGCAATTTCTAGATGGCTCGCTACCATTAGCTCATATCGAATTGATAGCGATCGCTGGAGCAAAGGCTGAGCTTCGCTGTAGCGTTTTTGGCTGCGGTAGAGCGACGCTAGCTCACTGAGGCTATCGGCCACGCATAAATGCCGATCACCGTACCGTCGTTCTCTGAGGAATATGACTTGTTTGTAAAGGCGTTCGGCTTCTGCGTGGCGGCCCTGGCGATCGCACAAATAGGCTGAATCAGCTAGCGCACAGACCTGATCGGGGTGATCGGCATAGCTGTTTAAACAGTCGCGTGGGGGAAAGTCCTGACTGCTGTGTTGCAAGGTGCGATTGAGGGCGGCGACGATGTCTGCTCTGGGAAGGGTGTAGATAAGCTGATCGAGCTGATGAGGGTCAGTGGTAAAGGGCCGATGTGAGGCAGAATCTTTTTTTCTGAAGTCTTTTTTCTTGAAGTCTTTGTTGGTAGAAAGCGTTCTAGCGTGGGTGGGATCTAAACGGAGGGGCCGTAGGGGTAAAGCCTCTGGTTTAGAGAATTGCCCCGCCTGCAGCCGTCTGTTAGCCCGTGGGAATGCCCGCCGCAGGGCCCGCTGAAAAAATTGTTTAATCAAAACTGTTACAGGTTAAGAGGAGCAACGCGGCAACTGCTTTTTGAGAACTATTTTGAGCTGTTTGCCTGTTGTTTATTTTGTTAGAATACGCCGATTTTAGTGATGGCGATCACAAGATACTGTGTAGAAATACGGTCTGTTTAGTGAAGTCACTGTGAAACGAGCGCGCTGCGGAAACATCGTAATGACAGACGGTAGCGGCTATCATCACGATGGATTTTCTGGAGCAACAGTTTTTTTTGGGCGATCGCGATCGCTTTCGTTCTGACCTACCTTTGTGTGAATGTATAAAGAACTTAGGTATGTATCTATTTCTTTTGATAGTTGCATACCCTATCGTGGGAATTGATAAGGCAAAATTGTTATCAGAAAACAAAAACAGGGTATGACAGCAGTTCTTCAAATTGGTCAAGTAGTGCTAGATGCCTCTGCGCTAATTGCCAAGCTCAAAGAGCATCAAATGATGCCAAAGCTGGTGCAAGAAATTATCGTAGATGAGGCGATCGCGCCCATTGAGAGCGATCCACAAGAGGCACTACAAGCCTTTTGCATCAAGCGAGGGCTGTTTTCTAAAGAGCAACAGCAGGCTTGGTGCCAGCAGCAGCGGCTAGCCCCTGAGCAAATGACGCTAGCCGCCCTGCGAGAAGCCAAGCTGCTGAAGTTTCAAGAACAGACCTGGGGAAGCCAGATAGAATCCTATTTTTTGCAGCGCAAAGCCCAGCTAGATCGAGTGCGCTACTCTTTGATTAGAACAAGAGACGCAAGCCTAGCTCAGGAAATTTACTTCCGGCTCAATGACGATGGCGTGGCTTTTTCTACCCTTGCCAGCCAGTATTCAGAAGGCCAAGAGGCCAAGACAGGCGGCATGGTTGGCCCCGTAGAGCTAAGCGTGCCTCACCCAATATTGGCCAGAATGCTGATGGTAAGCAAACCTGGTCAGCTTTGGGCACCGACTCAAATTGGTGAATGGCTAGTGATTGCGCGCCTAGAGCAGTTTGTGCCCGCTCAGTTTGATGCCGCCATGCGCGAGCGGCTGCTGGCCGAGCAGTTTCAAACCTGGCTAGCTCAGCAGCTTGAAAAAACCACCGTTATGGAGCCAGATATGCCGACTCACAGCGCAGCGGCGATCGCCTAATATTCGTTACATTCTCATTAACGCAGCGGCAATCGCTTAGAATTCATTACATTCCCATTAACGATTTGCTTAACCTGATCTACTTAA
>JBARVS010000517.1:0-3891 GCA_049646385.1 Phormidesmis sp.
CTGTACTGTTCTAGCTGCACCAATCCCATCGCCACCATACCGCCCTGGCTCGGCGGTGGTGTAGCCACAATTTTTAAAATTGCCTTGCTGGGCAGCGCAAACAGATAGTTTTCAAGCCTAAAAGTAATGTATTTGCCGATTGTAGAATCAGTTTGAGGCTCCACGGAAGAAGGATTAGAAGAAAGGTTAGAAGAGAGCTTATCCAATAAATTATTCATGAGACTTTCCTGCCATGCTTAACTGTTCTGTTTTGTTACGTTTAGTGCTATCTTCTGGCTTGCCTTTCGTTTTGCCTTCAATAGCTTCACCCACTGTTTTTAGTAGATGAGGCGTGAGATAGGGCTTCGTGATGTAAGTGGTAGCACCCAGCTCTTTGGTCAATAATCGGTGTTTAGCGCCTGCTCTAGAGGTCAGCATAATGGTTGGGATAGCAGCGATTTTTGGGGTTCTTTGGCGTACCTTAAGAAACTCAAATCCGTTCATTCCTGGCATTTCGATATCGCATAAAATGGCACTCACGCCTGAATAGCGATCAAGCTGCTGTAAAGCTTCAGCCCCGTCTCTGGCCTGAATGACTTGATAATCAGCCTTCTGTAAGGCTTCAGCCAAAGCGTTTCTAACCGTGATAGAGTCATCAATTGCAAGAATCAGCTTCTTGACAAAAATAGGCTCATTCTTATCTGTTGTAACCTGATGGGGATGGCTATCTTCTGTGCTGATTTCGATAATGCCTTGACCTCGCTGCTCTAATACGATTTTGGCGAGCATTACACCGTCGAGCACTAAAGTAAGCTGTCCATCAGGCAAAATGCTGCTGCCATAGAGGTAGGGCGGTGGGACAACCGTTTCGCCCAATGAGCTAATCACTAGCTCCTGCTCGCCCAAAAGCTGATCGACTTCTAAGCCTACAAGTGAATTTTGATGCCGTAGCATAATCACTGGCTCGCAAGCTGCCGCCTTAATGTCGCTACGGGTTTGGCTTAAACGATGGTTAGGCATAGGCGATGCATAGCGGAGCACCTCAGAAAGAGCATTAACGGGCACTATGTATTCTTCGTTGTTGGCCTGCCAGGTCAGCGTTTTGCCGCCTTCCCAAGCGTTCATCTGCTGGGGCGTTGGAATTAATATATGCTCAATAGCATCGGCAATAAGGGCATAGATTCGGCCTTTAGCCTGACACAGCAAAAGCTTGGCAATTGTGAGACTAGAGGGAATTTGGAGACTGAAGCAAGAGCCTGCGCCCGGTTCGTGGCTGACGGTAACCCACCCTTTGAGCGATCGCACCTGAGCCCTCACAGCATCTAGCCCGACACCCCGACCCGAAAGATCATTGACTTCGCTAGCCGTCGAAAATCCTGCTTCAAACAGTAAATCAATCGTTTGAGCAGGCGTTAGGTCAGCAGCAGCAGCGGCTGTAATCACTTGGTTTTCGATAGCTTTGCGGCGAATCGTTTCCAAATCAAATCCTTTACCGTCGTCTTTTACATTAATAACGAGGTGACGGCCCTGCTGAAGCGCCTCAATCGTGATGGTGCCAGTGGTAGATTTGTTTTGTGCTTGTCTCTGCTCAGCCGTTTCAATACCATGGTCAAATGCATTACGCACCAAATGCAGCAGCGGATCGTAAAGCTTGTCGGCAATCACCTTGTCAACTAATACATTCTCGCCTTTTAATACTAAATTAACAGGCTTATTGTGCTGCAGCTTCAGCCGTTCCAAGGCAGTGGGAAAACGCTGGAAAACCTTCTCAAGGGGTAGCATTCTAGCTTCTAGCAGCGTCTCACGTGTGTTAGCGAGAATTCGCTTTTGCTTTTCAAGCTCTCGTCCGGCACGCGATACAAACAGCTCAATTGCCTCTGCACTTTCTGACTGCTGGACGGTTTCTTCTAAAAAGCTTTGGGCCAGCAGCTGAACGTCGCTGTACTGATCTAGCTCGATAGCGTCAAACTGGGCATAGGCTAAGTTAGCAGGCTGAATATTTGCAGCTAAAGAAGTCGACTGAGGCGCTAAATGAGGCTTGAGCTTGTTCTGTTCTCCCTGCGATCGCTGCTGGTTAAGCTGAGTTTGCTGTCGAGCAATCCGGTCTAATAGCGTTCTTGCTAAGTTTGCAAGCTGTTCATTGTAAAGCGCTTGACGATTCTGATGGGTTAGGAGTTCTCCCATAGACTGGCTAAGCTGATCGAGGTGCTCGACCGTCATGCGAATGGTGACGTTGCTGCTCTGCATTCGGTTAGGCGCAGTAGGCAGTTCTATCGCTGGCTGTGCAGCAGGATTCGTTGTACTATCTGGCGATTGTGAAAAAGCGCTTAGATCGGGTATCAGCTCCCCTAGTTCAGCGCTATCGGGATCTGTCTCCGTCTCTGTAAACTGTGTGTTGGCTTGGGCTGAGGGCAAATTTACTAAGGACAAGTCGGATGGCGCTAGATCTGCCAGCGCTAAATCAGCGGGTTCTTCGCCTTCAGCAGCGTAGTCGACAAAGTTTTGAGGAGCAGCAAAGGCCGCTTTGTCGCCTAGCTTTTGTTTTTCTAATAAAGTAGATAAGGTAGAAGAATCACCTAGTTTGTCTTTTTTCCTATTGTCGTTTGCAGAGCTTTGAGAATTAGTACCGATAGGCTGGGTAAACAGATTCTGTAGGCGCTTGAGCCAGCTAGTTTTGCGGTTAGACTGAGATGAGTGGCTAGCTCGATAAGTGGACTGCCTAATCGCTACTTTTTTGTCAGTAGCTTTGGGTGATGAGCTTTTTGCTATCTGGCCCGATTTTTGGTCTGCCTTCTGGTCTGCCTTCTGGCCCGCCATTTGCAGAAGATCTGCTGACGGGGCTCCTCCCTGCTCTCGATCTCCGGCAAGCACTGCGATTTGCGCCTCTTTATAGTTGGCAAGTGCGATAGAGGCGATTTCTACTATTTTGTTAGGACTCTTCTTTCTTGCCTGTAGAGTGACGCGGCCAATCTCTCCAAAACCGGGTAAATCCAACGACTCGGAAAGGCCAATAAAAACTTCTGCTTGGGTTGATAGTAAGTCTGCAAGTTCATCTTCGTCAGGATCTTTTAGGGCTTCTTCGAGGGCTTCAATGCGCTGGGCTACGCCGACCTCAAAGATAGATTGGGTCATGTCGAATCCAAGCTCGCTAGAAGTCGGTAAGTGACCGCCCTGCCCGAAGCGATCGCCTAGCATTTCCTGCAATCGCGTCACGGATGCGGCCATTCGATCTAAAATATCGGCTTCATCAATTTGCGCGCCCGCTAGCTGTGACGACATCAATAGCTTTAAGCAGTCATAGCTCTGAAAAATCAGCCCTTCCATTTCAACGCTGATGATAGTGTCTTGATGACATAGCGCCTTAAAGACATCTTCGAGTGAATGCGTCGTCTTTTTTACAGCATCTAGGCCGACGCTAGCGGATGCGCCCTTGAGCGTATGAGCCGCGCGCATCAGGTTATGAACTTTTTGAACGCTGAAGTTTTCTCTAAGATCTTGCAGCTCGTCGTCCATTGTCTGCAGCAGCTCAACAGATTCCTGCAAAAAATACTGATAGGTTTGGTCAGAAACCTGAATGTCTTCTATCGTCATAGGTAGTGCTCGCGTAAAGGGTGCTGGCTTTTCCAAAGCCTGTTAGAGGTTGTGATCGGGTTAAGGACACAGCGCTGCTATGCCCTTAAGATCGACTGTGCAATGGATTACTGCACCTTAAACTTACCTGCGCTAGCCTGCAGCGCCTCAGCCGTGCCTAGCACCTGCTGAATAGAAGTAGCTAGCTCGTCAGAATCTTCTGAGGTTTGCTTGGCAATCTCTGTTGCTTCGGTGATAGTCTGCGTTACCAGCTTGAACTCATCGGCTTGGCTGTGCGTCGTCTGCGTAATTTCGGCAATGAGCTGACTAATTTGGTCGGTC
>JBARVS010000518.1:0-2142 GCA_049646385.1 Phormidesmis sp.
CTTCTAAGTGCGGGCAAGCTACGGGAGACTTCCAAAGCCCTACGGTTGGATATAAACCGCACAGTCCCTTTAATCCAAATGGCAGCGGGGGGCGGCGTGTCCATAAAGGCGTTGATGTCGGCGGCAACTTCGGCGATCCTATATTTGCAGCCGACGGCGGGATTGTGAGCGTAGAAGATCACGGGGACACGAGCTGGGGGCTTCATGTCATCATCGACCACGGCAACTTTAAGACGCTATACGGCCATATAAGTAAAGTCTTAGTGCGCACTGGCGACACCGTTTCTAAGGGCGACAAAATTGGCAAAATTGGCTCTAGCGGCCATAGCAATGGGCCGCATCTGCACTTTGAGGTGATTGGCCCAGATGGGGTGCGGATAGACCCTGATTCTGTCATTGACTGGGATTATTGATGGAGAGGATATATGAAGAGAAAATACAAGCGTTTTTTAATAGTGCTGTCATTGGCATGTTTGTCTGTAGTTTTAGTCAATCGCATAGACTACGCGATTGGTCTAAATGATAATATCGGCAGTCAATCTAAATATAGGGCAGAGGAAGTTTTAGCCGTCGCCGCTCAGCAGGCTATGCAAGACCCTCATGAAGGATGTAGACCATACGGCAGTCGTACTGCTGAAATTATTGCAAGAGCTGTTGACTCTAGGGGGTACGAACACGTTTTTTGGCTATATACGAGGGGTGAGGTAGGAAACACTGACACGGGTGCAAACTTTTTCTTCAAAGTTACAACTTTATTAGGGCCAGTATGTGGAGTATCGTATGACCCTTTTGTAGATACAGCTATCACTGACAGAATTGAGCTGGATACAGCCCGGTCTCTATCACTTCAGTCATATCAGCATTCTATAAACGAAGCGAGCGGCATAGAAAACTTTAAATCAGACTTCAAAAATAATTTAGAAGAGCAAAATTTAGACCCCTTTGAGAGACCCGAGTTTACTTCGGTCGATGTCTGGGTTTGGAAGCAAATCGGACTCAATGTTCCGAGCGATCAATATGTTCTACAAAATATTGATCGCAACTACAAGTACGACAAATCAGGCCCCATAGGGTTTTAGTAGAGAACGTTATGACAGAAGCAACGCAAATGAAAGCTACACCAGAGTCCGACGCCACGAATGCCTTTTTCGCTGAGTTCCCTGAAGCTGCTCAGCAGATCTCAGAGGAAAGTGCCAAGGGAAACTTCGATGCGGGATTCACACCCGCCATTATCGAGGTCAAATTCTTCGGCCTCACCTTTTTGCGCTACGAAAATGGCAAGCTAACCGCCACTAGAGAATGCTCAAAAGGCTATGTCCCTCCCTTCTGGGAGATCTGCTTCGACGAGGAGGAAACCGCGCTCTTTGTCTTAGGTAATGGCAAGGTTCTACTCGATAGAACAGGGGATATGGCTGCACTAGATCTTCTCTTAGAACAGTGCAATTTTCTAGGTCAACCAGGAAGCCAGGTACTTACTACTCGGTACTCGTAGTCCTACCGCAAGTGCCAACACCCGAGTCGAAAAGTATCACATATTTCAACAGTGCCATTACAACGCCTGTTATTAAATGGAGAAAACAACCATGCCTCAAGAAAAATTGCCCAGCGGCATAGCTGCTGAAGCCCGCGAGCTATTTACAGAAGTCATAGGAGAAGGCGAAGAGCTTAAAATCAGGATCGGACAAACGGTTTTCCTTAACGACAGTGACGTGGGAAAACCACAAGACCGATTGACACATGAAATGCTATCAAGCATCAGAAATGCAGTCCTTCAAGATGAGGGCGATCGCATCAGCATTCCGCATACAGACAACGGCAATCCCAAAACACCTGAGATAGAAGTCGTCGCCGTCAGCGGCAAAGGCAAGGCAGGCGAACGGCTGCTCTTTCGTCAGGAAAAGGGGCTAACTATCTCGGTAAATGAAGTTGCTGATTTAGCCCAGCAGCGCAGCACAGAAATAGCACAGCCGGAGCTAGCAAAAGACGAAGCAGTCCAAAAGGACGCTATTGACCAAATCGACCAAACACTCCCCAATTCTCAAGCAGCTCCTCCGATATTAGAGACGCCTGAGGCAAAAACATCTTCTGAACCGCTCGCCGCACCCGATGCAGTAGAGACGCTCAAAAACAGCATTGACAAAC
>JBARVS010000519.1:0-9346 GCA_049646385.1 Phormidesmis sp.
GAAGAGCCGCAGCCAAAGTTACGATTGACCACCAGAACTTTAGCGCCTCGATACCGAGTCTGATTAAAAGGATGGTCGGCTAGCTGCTTGCGATCGTCAGCAAAAACCTGTTCGCCCAAGCCATCAAACGTGACCGCACGCAAAAAACGAGCGGGAATAATTCGGTCAGTGTCAACATCGTTACCAACCAAAGGCAGCCCAGGGCCAGAAACAGTATGTACTTGAGAAGAGTTACTCATGGGATTGTTCAAAAGAACGATGCTACAGGCTTGCCGTCAGGCTACAGAGCAACAGCGCCTCAGTCCACTCTACAACAGCGCCGTAGGTATCGCCCGTATGTCCGCCGAGCTGTTGGTTAAAGTAGGCGCTGGTGATTAGCGCGATCGCCAACCCACCAATGAGCGATCGCCCAATTAACGGCCAAGGCACTAAGTGCAACCCGCCCAAACCGACGCTGATCAGCATAATTCCTAACAGGCTAGGCAGCGTGTATTTAATAGAGGGTAGCGCCGCCTTGTGAAAAGCACCTTTCCCTGTTGGTTTGAGGTAGGGATAGCGGGCGATCGCCCACTGCTGCCCCCAACGCCCCCACACCGCCACGGCGATCAACACAAAAGCGCGGTTATCTACCAAAGCCGCCAGCGCCAGTACCTTCAGCAGCACTAAAACAATCGCCGCCATCCCGCCAAAAGCCCCCATTCGACTATCAGCCATCACCTCTAAACGGCGACTTGCATCGGGCACAGCTAGCCCGTCAGCGGCATCCATCACACCATCTAAATGCAGCCCGCCCGTCAGCGCTATTCCCAACGCAACGACCAGCGCACTAGCCAGCGTATTCGGCAGATGCAAAGCTGATAGAGCCCAATTTGCAGCAGCTAGCAAACCCCCTACAGCAGCCCCTATCAGTGGCACCCACTGGGCAATCCATCGGAACTCTAGCGGCCAGCTTCGAGGAATCGGCAAGCAGGTATAGAACATCAGCGCACCGTTCCAACTCGCCCACGCTTTTATAACTGCTTTCATACTGTATTCGCTACTTGTGAACTGCTGATATCGTTATTTACACTCAATACTGACTGCCTTTTATCAAGCCCTTAAAGTGTTGCCAAGCTAACTACTTACTTACATCTACGCAGCCCGCTTCTTCATCTATCACACTTTTGCATATAGCTATCTATAAAACAGGTTGAACTTGCCGCTCTCCGGTGTTTTCGCCAACTTGCCAACTGTTACAAGCCTAATTTTTCGTTGCTTGAACGACTGTATACTAGAAATTAACTCCGTACAAAAGCGCAGCTTCACAAACAAAAAATATCCCCTGTGAATTATTGCAAGATCTTACTTATCTGATATTGCAAATTATTAAAAGTCGTTTATTGTAGGGGTATATTTGCGGACTCGATAAGCTCCACCGCCATAGGCGTTGACATATCAAATTTTGACCCAATCCTGGCTATCGCGTTGTTGATAGGCTGAGCTTAACTGGCCTCTACTTGGCCTCTATATTACTGGCGGAATGCCGCCCCCTAAAATGAACCCTAAGAACTCCGGTAATCTGCCCGCATCACGGCCCGCTCCTTGCATTGTCGATAGCGGCATCGTTTTTCATAAGGCCGATATGCTAAGGCTCCTTAAAGGGCTGCGCCAGGTTAGCTACATCCACAGGCAAGATAAAACTATCACCAACACGGGCGAAGGATGCGTTGCAGAGGTCTTTTGTGACCCTACTCAGGCCACTATCGTTGCAAACCGTAGCCTGTATCTAAACGTTCATAGCTTTGACTACTTAGAGCTAATTCCTAACGGCGAAGAAACTAGCTTTGCGCTGATTCAAGACGATCGCTGCTTATGCCTAACGCCTTTACCTAACCTGAATGATATGCCAGCTAGCGCTCAGCTAGATGCCGCTACGCTAGAAGCCATTGTTGCTGAAGCGCTTTCTGCCAGCTGGGATGCTTCTCTTGATGACGATCGCGACCTGTCATAGCAAGATTAATAGTAGTAGGCTTAGTAACTGTAATTCTACGGCAACCATAACGCTGTGACGATCGCCTTTTCCTACCAGCTTCAGGCCCAGTGTAGCTGCACCAAAGCTCGCGCTGGCATATTTCACACGCCTCACGGCCCGGTGCACACCCCTCGATTTATGCCAGTGGGCACGCTAGCTAATGTGAAAACAGTCACCCCGGCTCAGCTCAAGGACTGTAAGGCAGAAATGGTGCTGGCAAATACTTACCACTTGCACTTGCAGCCCGGTGAAGATTTAGTGGCAGCGGCGGGCGGTGTACACAAGTTTATGGGTTGGGATGGCCCGATGCTGACTGACTCTGGCGGCTTTCAGGTTTTTAGCCTGAGTGAAATGCGAACGGTGAATGACGAGGGCGCTACGTTTCGATCGCCCCACGACGGTCGCATTATTGAAATGCCGCCTGAGCGCTCTATCGAAATTCAAAATCAGCTAGGAGCCGACGTGATTATGGCTTTTGATGAGTGCCCGCCCTATCCGGCTACTCGCTCAGAGGTTATCGCCGCGACCGAGCGCACCTATCGCTGGCTGAAGCGCTGCATCAACGCGCATGATCGCACCGACCAGGCGCTGTTTCCGATTGTGCAAGGCGGCACCTATTTAGACCTGCGGGCCAAGGCAGCTAAAGAGCTGGCCCAGCTAGATATGCCGGGATATGCGATTGGCGGCGTCAGCGTGGGAGAGCCACCCGCGCTAATCGAGCAGATTGTGCAGGCAACAGCGCCGCTGCTGCCCTTTAACAAGCCGCGCTATTTGATGGGTGTGGGCACCTATCGAGAAATGGCGCAGGCGATCGCAGCTGGCATTGACCTGTTCGACTGCGTGATTCCAACCCGGCTCGCTCGTCATGGCGCAGCGCTAGTGGGTGGATCAACGGGTAAGGGCGATCGCTGGAACCTTAAAAACGCTCGCTTTCGCAAAGACCTCACCCCCTTAGACGAAAACTGCCCCTGTTACACTTGCCAAACCTTCACCCGCGCCTACTTGTGCCACCTCATTCATGCCAAAGAGCTGCTGGCCTACACCCTATTATCTATTCACAACATTACCGAGCTAATTCGCTTTACAGCAGCTATTCGCTCGGCCATTTTGGCCGATCAATTTGCAGCCGAGTTTGCCCACTGGCTGTAGACGCCAGACGCATAGATAGGGGCGAATTCCCTGATCGTGATAAAATACTATCAATGTTGTATGAGCACTTGGAGACACCGGATTTATGGAAGCAGCACTGCTGGTAGCGACTTTACCTGAGGCATATCGCGCATTTGGCCCCCTAATTGACGTTTTGCCCATTCTTCCTATTTTCTTCTTGCTCTTAGCATTTGTGTGGCAAGCCTCCGTAGGCTTCAAGTAAGGCTTTACTCGCAAAGCCTTCTAAGGGCAGTTGCTAAAGACAGTTATTAATTAAGCCGCAGCATCATTAAAAGTAAAAAAGCGTCAACGTTAGCTAAGCGTTGGCGCTTTTTTTTGCTTTCAGCAATCTCAACCAAAGTTAAGCTAGCCCGGTTCAAAAAGTGGAAGAGAACCACACTCAGCGGGACTTGTTCTCCAGTATCTATACGTATATATCAACTTTCTTTGAAAGACATAGAAACTATTCCTACGTTCTTCTGCGGTTTGTTTTAGCTTGTACCCCGTGAGAGTATTTCATCAACAACGTTACATACGAGTAATATTGCTTCATTTATTTTCAAGACATGCCACAGATTGTAAGCATCTGAACTGCCTGTCACAAGCTTTAGTCACAAGTTTCAGTCGCAAGTTTCATAAGAGCGATCGCACTCATTAGCACCATCAGGATATCTACCCATTATGCGCACACTTAAAACAATTAGCTTTAGCCCCACTGTAAGTAGACCAGCCGCTCGTATATCGCCTGTTAAGGTAGTTGCGCTGAGCAACTTGGCGGCCTATAAACCTGCTCGTAAGCCCATCGATATTTATGGAGGGCAGCCTAATAGCTGGCTTTCTCTGGCGGATGCTAGCTTGCTATTAAAAAAGCAAATTGGCTTAGCCGCCCGACAAAAGGAATATGCGCGGGCCGTGGCACTGCTGGATCGGCTGATTACCTATGAGCCGCACAGCGCTGAGCACTATGCTAACCGTGGGCTCATGCATTATTTTTTGCAAGCGACGGAAAAGGCGCTGGCTGATTACAACCGGGCATTAGTCATTGACCCAGCGTTAGACAAAGCCTATAGCAATCGCGCTAATCTTTATGCAGCTCAGCAAAACTGGGCAGCCGCGATCGCTGACTATGATCGCGCCATTGACCTAAACCCGCTGAACGCCCGCGCCCGTCTCAATCAGGCCATCACCTTTAGAGAAATGGGCGAGTACGAAGAAGCCTTAATTTGCTTGGATATAGCGATGTTTTTTGAGCCGACTAGCGCCTTTTTGAGGGCTGAGCGGGGCCGCATTTACCACTTGCAAGGCGATTGGAACGGTGCGATCGCCGACTACAAAAAAGCGCTCTTACTGATTGAGCCTGCTCACTCACATGACGCCCTGACGCGCCAAATTTTGAGATGGATGAGCAACTTTGAATAACTTTCAAAAGTAAGCCCACGCAAGCTTACGACAATGAAAGGCTGTTAGTAATTTATCAATACCAACAGCTAGTCAATATCAATAGACTGTGGGCCTTTTGAATTGGCTGTAGAAGACCCAAAGCCATTAGCAGAACCTGCCGCTGTTGGATCTGCGCCCTGTTTATTTAACCAGCTTCTCACCGGATCTTCGCTTAAGTCCAGGTTGAAAAGACCCGAAAAAAAGCCGCCGCAAAACGCCACGGGCTGACGGGCCAGCTCTCGAACAAAAGGGGTTAACTCATCGACAAACATACTGCTTAATCCTCACGCTTGCTACTTGCTTTTATGCTGTGCTAACAGTTTAGCGACTCAAAGAAATATCCGCTTGCCGTTAGGGTGAATCGTTGCCCAGTTAGTGTGCGCCATGGCGATTTGCTCGCTGCTGATGGTCGCGCCCGTTAAATCAGCGCCGCAGAGGTTGGCATCTTTAAGATTAGCCGACTCTAAAATTGCTTTACACAGCGTTGCCCCTCGCAGGTCAGCGCCTGCTAAATTTGCACCGCATAGGTAGGCACTCATCAGCTTGGCATTTTTAAGCTTGGCCTGACTTAAGTTTGCACGGCTCAGGTTGGTATTAGAAAGATCCGCGCTCGTTAAATCGGCTTTTATAAACGTGGCTCTCGTAAATCTAGCGCCTGAGAGCGCCTGCTTACGCAAGTCTAGCTGGCTAAACGTTTGCTTTGAAAAGTCGCGATAGCCTTTTTCATAAGAGTCTTTTAAAGACTGAGCAGTGGGCGTTTGAGCATGTCTGCGCTCTGTGCCGCCATAGTGAGATCCCGCTGTGCTTGTACGACGCTCGCGGCGGGCGCGAATGGCCTCAGCCATCCGCGCAGAGGGTGAAACACGGGCTTTTTCTTCGGTCTTAACGGCTTTGGTCAAGCTGCCTGCTGTGGCAAACGCCATATTTTGCGAGAGGCTCTCTAAGTAGGGCTCCATTTCTAAATCGCGCAGCACTTCTGCCGCCATTTGATAGCGACTGTGCACAGAAATATCGAGCATTTTGCGCAGCACTTTGGCGAAGTGATCGCTCACGGCAGTGTAGTCTTGCCAGCGCAGCTCACCCGTATGGGCATCGTAGGGGAGGTCTTTGGGCGATCGCCCGGTCAGCAAATAAACGCAGGTCACGCCAATGGCGTACAAATCGCTCGCATACACAGGCCGCATTGCCATCTGCTCGGGGGGCGCGTAGCCAGGAGTGCCAATGGCATAGGCCGTCAGCGCCGTTTCATCCGATGGGTCGATATGGGCCGAGGTTACTTTATCTTTAACCGCGCCAAAGTCGATCACAACGAGCTGCTTGTCCTGCTCGCGGCGAATCAGGTTGGCAGGCTTGATGTCTCGATGGATAATTTGGTGGCTGTGAACATATTGGATAACGGGCAGAATTTCGGTTAAAAACTGCTTAACGCCCGCCTCAGAAAACGGGCCACCCTGCTTGACCTCTTTTTGCAGGGTAGAGCCGCTGACATATTCTTGCACCAGATAAAATTCTTGAGACATCTCGAAATAGTCAAGCAGTCGAGGCAGCTGGGGATGATTGCCAATTTTGCCCAGAATGTTAGCTTCTCTTTGAAAGAGGTCTCTGGCCATTTCTAGCAGGTTGGGCACGGTGGTAGTGGGCCGCAGCTGCTTGATGACGCACGAAGGATAGCCCGGTAAGGACTGATCGCGAGCTAGAAAGGTTGCGCCAAAGCCACCGCGACCGAGCGCACCTAAAACTCGATAGCGATCGCGCAGCCAAAGCTTGCTCCCGCAGGTTGCACAAAGTCGAGCATTTAGCGCATTTTTGGGCTTAGGACAGCCAGTAGCGATGCAATAAGTCATTTAATGGGAAAAATTGCCTTATTTAGCCGCTATATCCTGCCGCTAAATAAGTTTGCCTTGGGTTTGCTTTGGCTTTGCCTTGGTTTTGTCTTGGTTTTGTCCTTGGCAAAGGGTGGCCCGTGAAATAGCCGCCTGTTCAGTGTTCCCGCATGTTGAGCAGGATAGAAGGCGCAGGGGGTAAAGTTGATGAATAGCGGGCAGGCCGTGAGGAACGGAGGCGTGAGCCATGCGCTATAGTACGATAACCTTTGGGCCTCTCGGCCCCAATCACGATTACCTACCTGTGGCAAGCGCCCAAGCGCTAATTATTTCATGCGTGTTTCTGTTAATTGGCTTAAAGAACTTGTCGAATTCGATCTTTCACCAGAGGCGCTAGCTGAGGCGCTGACGATGGCAGGCTTTGAGGTAGAAGAGATTGAAGATCGGCAAAGCTGGGCGGATGGCGTGGTGGTGGGTCGAGTGCTGGGGAGATCGCCGCATCCTGATGCTGAAAAGCTGAGCGTGTGCACCGTTGATATTGGCTTGGCCCAAAATTCTACGATCGTGTGCGGCGCGGCTAACGTGGGCGCTGATATGTGTGTGCCTGTAGCGACGGTGGGCAGCTATTTGCCCAAAGTAGATCTTAAAATTAAGCCGCGTGAGCTGCGCGGGGTGCCTTCGGCGGGCATGATTTGCTCTTTGTCGGAGCTGGGGCTCGCTAAGGAATCGGAAGGCATCTATATATTTGATGAGGCGAGCTTTGAGCAGGGAGAGATTAAGCCGGGGCAAGACGTGCGATCGCTGCTGGGGCTGAATGATTTTGTGCTGGATGTCACCTCTACTGCAAACCGCGCCGATGCGCTGAGCATGGTAGGCATTGCCCGAGAAGTTGCAGCCATTACGGGCAATAAGCTGAAGCTGCCCGTCTCTAAGTCAGCCTCTACAGCGGCGGCTAGCGCGCAAAAGCAAACCTCAGCAGGTGACATTACCATTTCGCTGAGCGATCCAAAGGCTTGTCCTATTTATATTGGCAGCGTTTTAGAGAATATTGCGATCGCCCCTTCACCCGCCTGGTTGCAGCAGCGGTTAGTGGCAGCCGGGACAAGGGCTATTAACAACGTAGTGGACGTAACTAATTACGTTTTGCTGGAATGGGGACAGCCGCTACATGCCTTTGATTTGGATCGGCTTAACGCGGCTGGGCAGGCGCAGAAAACGGCGGTAGGCGTCCGCTATGCGAAAAAAGGAGAGACGCTGGTTACTTTGGACGAGCAAACGCGCAAGCTAACAGAGCTAACGCTGTTGATTACGGCGAATGATATGCCGATCGCGTTAGCAGGTGTGATGGGCGGCGGCGCAACAGAAGTGACTCAAAATACTCAAAAAGTCTTTTTAGAGGCGGCTTATTTTGATGCGGCAGCGATTCGTAAGTCAGCGCGATCGCAAGGCTTGCGGACAGAAGCTTCGGCCAGGTACGAGCGGGGGGTAAACCCGGCTGAATTGAGTTTGGCAAGCGATCGCGCCCTCCAGCTTTTACAGGAAATTGCAGGCGCTACCCTAGTTGCTCAAGCTGAAGATCGCACCGAAACGGGTCGAATTACGCCTACTCGCGAAGTCTGTTTGCGCCTGAGCCGAATCAACCAAGTTCTTGGGCCGATTAAGACTCAGGCCGCGCAGCCTACCGAACTAGACAAATCTACCGTAGAAACTTTATTAACAAAGCTAGGCTGTCAAAGCATATTTGGCGAAGCAGATACCTGGACGGTCACAGTGCCGCCCTACCGCTATCGAGACTTAGAAAGAGAGATTGATCTAATTGAAGAAGTCGCTCGGCTGTATGGCTATGATCGCTTTGACAACACGCTGCCCGCTCAGACCTCACGCGGCTATCTCTCAGGCGAAGCGGCGCTCTCTAGGCAGTTGCGAGCTGCTTTTAGGGCCGCAGGGCTCACCGAAACCATTCACTATTCTCTCACTGGCACCCATCCTGAAAAGCAACAGGTCGTTCTTGCTAACCCTTTATTTAAGGAATATTCAGCCCTTAGAACTGACTTAATCGACGGCCTAATTGACGCCTTCAAGCTCAACCTTGACAACGGTAATGGCCCGATTAACGCCTTTGAGATCGGGAATGTGTTCAACCAACCTGCTGACGATCCAAAAGGAGACCCGATTGAGACCCGAAAAGTCTCAGGCATCATGGGCGGCGATGCCCGACGCGGACGCTGGGTAAATAGCAATCAAGAGACCCCAATGACTTGGTTTGAAGCCAAAGGCATCTTGCAGCGGGTGTTTGACAGCGTTGGGCTCAGCGTAGACTACCGACCCGACGAGCCTGATCAAAGGCTGCATCCTGGACGCACCGCCTCGCTGTGGGTGCGCGGTCGAACTCACTTAGGCACGTTTGGGCAGCTTCATCCGCAGCTTCGTCAGGAGCGCGACCTGCCCGAAGCGGTGTATGTATTTGAGCTAAATTGGGATGTGCTGACTACCTGTTTGATTAGCCAGTCGAATGGCCAGTCGAATGGCCAAAGCAGTAGAGCGGTGAAGTTTGCGGCTTACTCCACTTATCCCGCTTCGGATCGAGATATTGCTTTCTTTGCGCCAACTGCGGTGTCGGTGGCTGATTTGGAGCGTTTGATTACTAAGTCAGGCGGCAAGCTATTGGACTCTGTTGTGCTTTTTGATGAGTATCGAGGAGAGAGCGTCCCTGAGGGGCAGCGGTCTTTGGCTTTTAGGCTGGTGTATCGGGCGGGCGATCGCACCCTCACCGATCAAGACATTGAGCCCGTGCATCAAAAAGTTCGCGCCGCATTGGAAAAAACCTACAGAGTCAGCTTGCGCAGTTAAAAGGCAGACATATCTTTAAAGAAAGAGCCTTTAGAAAGGCACATCTGGCCCAGGATCGGAAGACTTCTTCTGC
>JBARVS010000520.1:0-6329 GCA_049646385.1 Phormidesmis sp.
CTGTTTAAGTGGTCGGTGGTGAGCCCGGTGCTGCATGGCTACTTGCGCGGTCGCATCTATGGTGCGAAAAAGGTGCCGATGAGCGGGCCGCTGATTGTGGTGGCTAACCATGCGAGCAATTTTGACCCGCCGCTGTTGTCCAACTGCATGGGTAGGCCAGTGTCGTTTATGGCAAAAGATTCGCTGTTTGAGGTGCCTATGCTGGCCCCAGCGATTCGAGCGTATGGGGCGTATCCGGTGAAGCGAGGCTCAGCCGATCGCAGCGCGATTAGAGCAGCTATGAAGCAGCTAGAAAACGGCTGGGCGGTAGGCATTTTTCTACAGGGTGTGCGCACGCCCGATGGCCACATTTCTGAGCCTAAGCTAGGGGCGGCGCTGATTGCGGCTAAAGCTCAGGTGTCGCTGCTGCCAGTCAGTCTGTGGGGCACTCAAAAGATATTGCAAAAAGGCT
Organism: Phormidesmis sp.; assembly: GCA_049646385.1. Taxonomy (GTDB): domain Bacteria; phylum Cyanobacteriota; class Cyanobacteriia; order Phormidesmidales; family Phormidesmidaceae; genus Phormidesmis. The sequence continues at coordinate 452 of JBARVS010000520.1, forward strand.
CAGCGCTGCCTCGGCCCTGTCCGGTGACGGTGCGAATTGGAGAGGCGATCGCCCCGCCCGCCACCAAAAACAAAGACGAACTCAAGGCCGTCACCCAGCGCTGCACCGATGAAATCCACGCGCTACATGCACTAGGACGTTAGCGATCGCGATAAAATGCCAGAGAAGTATGATTACGAGCATCCCTTTCAAAGACATGTCAAAGGATTTACACGCAGAGCTAGCTAATATGATCGGGCCAGTGCAGTGGCAGTGGTTAGAGCCCCAACTCAAACGCGACGCTGTGGTGATCGTCAACCCTCACCTAGACTTAGCTGAAGTGGGCGTCGCGGTTGCTACCGACAACGCTCAGGCTGTAGAACATTGGATTACCGAACAGCTCATCACAAAACCCAACGCCCAGCAGCTTACGCGATGGCGTCAAGATAATAAACGCTTTGCCTCTTTAATTGTGCAGCCCTACGTTTTAGTGCAAGACACCCTTGAACAAAACGCATCTGAACCAGCAGCACCTACCGACGCGCCCTCATAAACCCAACAGGCACAACAACCGTTACCGCTATGCAAGGTCACCCGCTATGGAACTATTTCAACACATCTTCCTTAGTTAGGTATCTGCTGTTGTTTGCCTGCGGCTGGGCCACTATTGAAGTCTTAGAATACTTTGAAATTGTAGTGGTTGTTTTTACCTCTTCAACTATTTTAGCGTTTTTACTCAGCCATCCCGTGCGCTGGCTTAGAAGGTTTTTACCCCATCACATCGCCGTATTTGTAGTGTTCATGGTGGCACTCGTTGTCATCGGTGGCATTGTCACCACTATCAGCTTGACCCTACTCTCACAGGGCCAGCCGTTAATCGACAATGTGACCGAACTTCTCTCTTCCTTATCACCCCGTATAGAAGCCTTAGAGCGTTCCTTTCAGCGCTGGAACCTGCAGGTCGATTTGCAATCTATAGGGGTTCAGCTACGAGATCAAATGGTAGGACTCTTAGGCGCGGGTATTGGGCTATTGCAGGCGCTGCTGAGCAATTTTTTGTACGCTATTTTAATTGCGGTGGTGACGCTTTTTATGCTGTCAGATGGCGATCGCATCTGGCATCTCATCATGAAAATGGTGCCGCCCGCTCATCGCTACCGCGTCAATCAAACGGTTCAAAAAAGTCTGTTAGGCTTTTTTTGGGGCAGGCTGCTGCTCTCTGTCTTCTTCGGTAGCTCTACTTTCTTTATGTTTTTGCTGTTCAAGGTACCTTATGCGCTTACCTTAGCCGTCATCGCCGGACTCTTAGATCTAATTCCAGGCATCGGCTCAACTATTGGCATTGGGTTAGTAACGCTGTTTTTGCTCTCTCAAAGCCCGTTTTTGGCCGTACAGTCAGCTTTGATTTGCATAGTGCTTCAGCAGATAGAAGAAAACGTGCTGATGCCACGTATTATGCGAGACTCGCTGAATATCAATCCGGTCGCCATGTTTTTCGCGCTGATTATCGGCGCACGGATTGCGGGCATATTGGGAATTTTTCTTGCGATTCCGGTCGCCAGCATTATTATTAGCCTGCTAGAAATTGACGAGATGAAAGGTAATGCTGTTATTTCAAAGTCGTCAGACCAATCTTCAGAGCAGCCTTCAGAGTAACCGTTTGACTAAACCATTCCCTTAGCTAACGTTTGGGGCAATGGTTCATACAACCAATGCAGGTTGTACAAATTCGACTTATCCTATTGAAATTGAGTGTCAATACCTGTAGTATAAGGCTGAAATGTTGTTCAATGGAAATTTGTGGCAATGGCAAAAAAGCTAAAAGCAACCGAGCTATTTCTCTCACTAGGGCTAGTGGCGACGCTAGCGACTGCTTGTGGTGGCCCAACAGAGGGCGGCGAGGCCGTTGAAAGTGACGTTGCGCCCGTAGAAGAGCCTACGGATGCGGGCCAAATGGAAGAGCCTGTGACCGATCCAGCCGTCCCTCCTGTAGAAGAAGACGGCGAAGGCGGCGAAGGTGGTGAAGGTGGCGAAGGCGGCGAAGGCTAAATGAGTTAAGTAAGCAGCAGCTTTAAGCACGAAGCTGCTGCTTTATCCAGTTTCTAAATCTTGCTTCTGCGCTGATCTCGTCCTGCTTTGCCGCTGCTAAAAAGCTGTACAGATCGGCTTTTTCAACCATTGGAAACGTAGGGCTTAACCCAACCTCAGCATATGCGTCGCCCTGTAGCTGATAAATTCGCCATGATCGGCCATTAAAGCGCCAAAGCTCAGGGACGCCCATAGCTGCATAGAGCGCATTTTTATCTATGTCAGTGTGCGTAATATCAACTTCGACGACCAAATCGGGGGGTGGATCGCGTTCTAAGTCCACATTGCGCCCAGCGACTTTGGGCTGATTTTGAATGTAGTAAGCGTTGTCAGGCTCTGCCCCTCGGTTCAAATCTTCCCGCGCTAGCGTAGTTGACCGCATAGACTTCAGCTTCAGGCCCAGCTCAAACACTAAAATTCTGATAAACAAGCCAATTAGCTCGCTAGCTTGCTCGTGATCTTCTAAGGGCATAGATATTTCTAAAGCGCCGAGTGCATAGGTCAGATGAGCTGCTCGCGTTTCAGGTAATGCTTTTAGCAACTGCTGATATTGTGACCAGCTCAGATTATGGAGCGTGACTCGTTTTTCGCCTGCTGTTTCACCTGTCGGTAGCGTTGCCGGGTTGAGTGTGCTGACCATATTTATCGGCCTTCAAATCCTTTTGCCTATTATGTCAGATCTGCTTGCGTCAAACCTCTACAGATTTCATCATCTCAATGAGCTGTTGCTGCATGGATTGTGTTGCCGAGACGATAATTTCTGCGCGGCGGTAGTCTTTGCATTCTGAGAGGGGCGGCAGAGGGCTGCCGTCGTATGTGGTCGCAAAGTAGCCCATTTCTTGAGCCATCCAAGCTAGGGCGGCGGTGTCAATGAACTGGGCGCTGGCTAAAATGACGCCGGAAATTTCTCCCGTAAGCAGACCGTTAATAGGAGGCACGGGCGTTTTAGAAGAGTATTCTGTTTTGAGATCTAGAACAGAAAGGCCCTGGGCGCGAACGAGATCTGCAATCGGGCTCAGCGCCCATCCTAACAGCACTCTCTCGCCTGGATTCTCTATCTTGAGCGGCTGGCACTCATTTAGCTCATCGCTCATGCTGCCGACAAAGGTGCCCTGGCCGCGCAGGGTGTAATAGTAGCGATCGCTGGCGGGGCTCAGGGCGATCGCCCCCTCAAACCCATCTGCATTAAGCACCGTCAAAATAATCAAATAGTTAGGATGGCCGTCCATGTAGTAGCGCGTGCCATCAATCGGATCTAGCGTGATCAGGTAGTCTCCTTGCGGCCCCAGATCAATCGCTCGAAAATATTTAGTGTTGTACGACTTCTCATATTCCTCACCGTAAAACCGCATCGTTGGAAACTTAGCGAGCAGCGTCACCTCAATAAAGGTTTGAATTGAGAGATCGGCGTCGGTGAGAGCATTGGCAAACAGGTGATCGCCGTCGTACTTATCGGGCAAAGACGCAATTCGCTGTTGAATTTGGGCGGCGTAGGCACCTGCAATTTTTAAAGAAGGCAGCAGCGCAGACAGGATTTCTTTAGCGGTTGGGCTATCTGTTGGACTGCTTGCCGAACTACCTAACGAAAGATTTTGAGTCATGAAATGCCTCTGCTTTTGGGGAGTTGCCGCTGCCTCGTAAGACTAACATCAGAAGCTAGCAGCTTAAGACTCAAAGCGAACGTTTAGCAGCTCAATGATTTTATCGGGATCTCCGCCCGTGGTCATTAGGTCGCTAAGCGGAACGGGCTGGGCCGGACTCATCGAAAGGGAAAACCCGCTTGGATCGTTGATAAAGTTTTTCATTTCGGCTACTAGCTCTTGGGTAAGACCCGCTTCACCGCTGGCTAAATCGGCTTCTAGGCGGGCGATCGCCTCTTTTTTCACTGCTGCTACGCTCACGCCTTTAGCCTTTGCTGCCGTGTCAAACATGCGCGTCACGAGCGAGTCGTCATCGTAGGTAATTTTGGCTTGGTTCAGCACTAGGCCAAACAGCGAAAAGGGCATACTCGCCACCGTCGCCGGATCCAAGCTGATGTTTGAAAGGTGAAGGCTCACATCTAAATCGCCAACATCTTTCGCGCCCACCTTAAATTGCTTCAGGCGCACTTCCTGATCGTCTTCCTGGTACTGATACTCCGTCGCAAAATCGACCCAGAGCGCTTCATCATAGCCAAATTCTTTGAGTGAGCTGGCGCTTGCCCCCATGCTGGCCGGATCCAACGCCATGCCATTTACTGCCAGGTTGATATGCGTTGGCACCTCATCAGCGGTTTGGTCGTAGTCATACACCACCACTTCATTAAGCTTGTACTGCTCACCAGAGCCCACTGGCGTCACTACAATATCTTTTACATGCGTACCGCCGCCCAGCAACGAGGCACTGACCTTTCTATAGTCAACGCTGACAAACTCAGAAATGCCCTCAATCGCCTGATCAACTTCTTTGGCTGCCGCGTAGGAAACATATGCCTGCGCGCCTGCGATCAGAGCGATCGCGCCTACAACCCCACCCAAAGCAGCGATCATCTTCTTATTCATGCCCAACTCCTCATCAGTATTACAACCTACAGCGCCGCCGCCTAAATTCCGCATCCAAATCTGGCAGGGCAGGCTAGCCGAAGTGCTTTCCTCAAGTTACCCACAAGCCACTTTTGAAGGCCGTTCCCAAAAGCTGTGAATATGTCCATCTGTTGACTACTCATATAGACATCTGCGCTATAAGATGTTACGCAGCTTATCTCGCCACCTTAAAACTCACTATGGCTATCTACCTATTCTTTGGGCCACCCCGCAGACCAACTATTAAAACGGCTATTAAAACGGCTATTAAAACGCTTATTGCCAGCGCTGCGATTATCAGCACCACAATTTTGACAGCGGGCTGTAGCGATCGCACATTAGGGCTCACTAACGGCACTGCTAGGCTAGAGGAAACCTCCACCTCTCAAGCGGGCACCCTCGCCAAGGCCAGCGATCGCGCGACCAACAGTGCGACCGCAGCGACAGATAAACCTCAAAATGGCGTTAGCACCAACTACGATATTTATCATTCCAAGGCGCTAGAAGTTCCGGCAGGCAAGCCCGTTCCGGCAATTACCGTGCGCGTAGATCCAGACGATGCGAGGGGCTGGAATTTGTATGTAGGAACGGCTAACTTTAGCTTTACGCCCGAAAACGTAGGGGGTGAAAGCAACCCTTTTGAAGGTCATGCTCAGCTATACATCAACGAAAAACCCATGCAGCGAATTTACAGTAGCTGGACGCATTTGCCCACTTTGCCCCCCGGCACCAACGAAATTCGCGTCACCCTCAACGCCAACGGCTACGAAACGCTGACGACGCAAAACATGCCGATAGAAGACACGGCAACCGTTAAGGTTTACGATCCTAAGGCTGCTACCAACTAGCTTTTCTTTTGCCCTGTTTTTTGGCCCTTTTATCATGCCGAGCCTTGTAGACCTATGGTTAATTGCAGCCCTGGGCTTTCTCGGCAGCTTTGGACACTGCGTTGGTATGTGCGGCCCGATTACAGCGGCGTTTGCGCTTTCACACAATACCGAGCCAACAAACGAGCGGAACGGGCAAAACAAGGCGCGATCGCTCGCCGCTAGCTTCTGGTTCCACGTTTGGCTAAATATGGGCCGGCTGCTGAGCTATACCCTGGTAGGGGCAGGCATCGGCGCACTCGGCTCAGTCGTGTTTGCAGGCGGGCAAGCAGCGGGCATCGGCTCCGATCTAAGGCGAGCAATTTCTATTTTTACGGGCGTGGCGCTGATCTGGTTTGGCCTTACCCAGGCCCGCCCTGGCCT
>JBARVS010000521.1:0-2120 GCA_049646385.1 Phormidesmis sp.
GAGTCCGGTGCTGAAGCCATCATTGACCATCGCGTTACCAAGCGAGATGTGGTAGTGGGCATTACCGCAGGCGGCACCACGCCGTTTGTCCAAGGAGCGCTAAAGGCCGCTAAGCAATGCGGGGCCGCGACTATTTTTATTGCCTGTGTGCCCGCCGAGCAGGTGCCGATAGAGGCCGATGTTGATATTCGCCTAATTGTCGGGCCGGAAGTGCTAGCGGGCTCAACCCGGCTCAAGGCAGGCACGGTAACGAAGCTTGCGCTGAACATTCTTTCGACGGGCGTGATGGTCAAGCTGGGTAAGGTGTATGGCAATCGGATGGTGGATGTAGCGGTTACTAATAGCAAGCTGCGCGATCGCGCCATCCGCATCCTTTGCGAGCTTACCGAGCTAGATCGCTTAGCAGCAGGCAAATTATTAGACCAAAGCGACCTTCAGGTAAAAGTTGCCTTAGTCATGCATTTAGCAGGATTAGACAAAGCAGCGGCTGTGAATGTGCTGGACAAACAAGACGGAAACCTGCGAACAGCGTTAGCAAGTGCAGGTCATTAGGATCTGAACCCAAGCTCTTATGACATGAACTAAACCTCTTAGGCTACGAACCAAACCTCTTCGACTACGAACCAAACCTCTTAAACTATGAACCAAATCTCTTCGACTACGAACCAAACCTCTTCGACTACGAACCAAACCTCTTAGAGTGTGAACTAAACCTCTCAGGGTGTGAGCCAAACCTCTTAGAGTATGAACCAAACCTCCTGACGCAAAGACGCAACCGATTAAAAGGGTAATGATTCCTTGTCAAATAATTGACACGCTTAAAAGTGTACTGATACGCTAATGCTACAGCCGTTGTCTGAAAAGGTGACGACTGACCGCCCCGAAAAAATTAGTCGCTGATGACGATTGCTTGAACCCCAATCGTCATCAGCTAGCCCCAACGCTGAACCATCCAGCGAGGAGGTTATGCCCATGATTGCATAGCCACCCCGACTCTTGGCAAGTTGGGGTGGCTTCTTTTTTCGTGGCTTTCTTCCCTATCTTCACTGGAGAAACCCATGAAACCCATATCACTGCTAACGTATCAGCCTCTTGCTCTTGGCAAAACACTAGGCAGAACATCAAGCGAAACTGGCCCCGATTCACCCGTCGTCATGCCGCAGCTTGTTCCCATCGGACAGTCACCCAAAGAAAGCGATCGCCATATTTTGCTAGGCAGCACAGGCGCAGTTCATCAAACTATCCATTTGCTTCACGCGCTTGGATATACCGAAACTTTGCTATGGAGCCCGCTCGTAATGGTTGAAGAACCGCTGACGATTACGCCTGCCCAAGGTGAAGCAATGAGCCTGTTACGCAAGCAGATTTGAGGCGATCGCCCACAAAAGCAAACCAGTACAAACTACGTGCATCCTCGTAATTATGTGTTGCAAGGATGCGCAGGTTTTCCCATCGCACCCACCCTACAATCTGAAGCCAGAGCAGACGCTGACTATGATTTTTTAATTATTGACGCTGAGCCATTCAGTGCAAACCATAGCCGACGCAAAACAACAATAAAGATTTGGCGAGCATTCGCTCCTCTAAAAATACCAAAGATACTAACCGATCTTCTGCTCTAAAATTCTTATAAAGGTCGCTAAGCGAGATCTTAAAAAGTTGCGTGGAATGATTGACGCTGCGACAATGCAACATATTGGCGCAAGTTTTCCAGTTTAGAACTACTTGATCCAATAATCTCCTAACGTTGTTTTACTTTATTTACTTGATCTCCGATTAGGGACTTGCCAGCAAATAATATACCGGAAAGCCCTCAACCTAAATCCTTCTCCCCTCGGGAGAAGGACTTTGACATTAACGCCTTTCTTCCGAGGAGACAAGGACTTTGAATCTAGCCCCCTTCTCCCGAAAGGAGAAGGGCTGGGGATGAGGGCAAATGCTGATGCGCTGGGATATTATTCAAGCGCACCTCCCATAAAACACGCCGTCTTTACCGAGCGAACTGCTGAGCGATAACCTGAATGAGAATCGGCACAATTTGAACGATTGGAAAGCTTAACAGACTAATCAAAGCAGCCCGAAGCTTATTGATGTTCATTGCCTTGCTCACAGCCAAGACA
>JBARVS010000522.1:0-12450 GCA_049646385.1 Phormidesmis sp.
ACATGTTGCCGCCGGGACGAGTGATGTCAGAGTACAACAGAGACTTAGCCACTGCTTCTTTGACAATTTCAGCCGCGTTTGCGCTGATAGAGGTGGCCGCGCGAACGCGCAGTTCACCCGTTTGGAAATAAGCCTTGAGCTTATCCATGGAAGACGAATCAAGGTACTTACCTTGAACGTCTGAAGCATTAATTACAGCAGTAATTGCGTCTTGCATTGAGGTGCTTCCTTAAAGTGGACTTGTGATGGAGTGAAAAGAGAGGTTGCGGTGAGCCAACAGCTTACTGCAAGCCGCCAACAACGTAGTCAAAGTAGGAAGCGGCTTCGGAAGCATCTTCACCAGACATCATTGAGGTTGCAACGCTCTTCATGCAGCGAATGGAGTCAGCCATTGCCGGAATGGAGGTACCGAGAGAGTTATACATCTCACGTGCGCCAACCAAGCCGATCTCTTCAATAGGCGTAACGTCACCAGCAACCACACCGTAGGTGATGAGGCGTAGGTAATAGTCCATGTCGCGCAGGCAAGTAGCCGTCATTTCTTCGCCGTATGCGTTGCCGCCGGGAGAAACAACGTCAGGGCGCTTCTGAAACAGCTGATCGCCAGCCGTTTTGACGATGCGCTCGCGAGACTCAGTTAGCACCTGAGCGATGCGGACGCGGCGATCGCCAGAGGTTACAAACCCCTTGATGCGATCTAGTTCGCCGGGGCTGAGGTAGCGGGCCTCAGCGTCAGCATTCACGATTGACTTCGTGACTATACTCATTAATGGATTCCTCCGAAAGAATAAACCAGATGAGTTTCACTGGCTCTTGGAAAACAAACAAACAGCTAAGCTTTGATTCGCAACTGTGCTGTTAAATTTTGCACTAGCGGCAAAACTGTAAACAGTCACATTTCCGATGGGCTCAGCTACCTTCCGTAAACATTTTCCGGTATTGGGCTGTCCTTCTTAGCGACTTAGCAATATTTCGTAATAAAACTCCTCAGATTTGTTGGAGCCGCGAAAAAGAGGACAGACGGATGATGTGTGTCCTCTTTTTTTGCAAGGCTTTAAGAAGATTGCTCAACTTGTCCCTCTTTTCTCACTAGACAGAAGAATCTCGCTAGCCAAAAAGGGCGGCTTGCTAGTCGATTGCGCTAGCCATCAGCGGCAGCTGCTCGACCGGCATTTTTGACTCAGATGAGCTGAAGCTAGGGACTACTACGTCGTCACTTTGCTTGGTTAGACGGTTGTACAAGATTTCGGTGTTGGGGAAGTTCGCGGCGGGCAACGTGGGAAAACGCCGATAGGGTACCGTGTCTTCGCCAAAATACTGAGCGTATTCTGGCGTATCAACCATCGCTCGAATAAATCCGCGAATACCTTCAGCCGCCAGAATTTTGTTGTACTTACGAATTTCGGCCTGATCCTGCGGGGCGCGGCCCAAGAAGTGCTTGGTTCCTAGCTCAATCACTTTAGTGTTGGGATAAGGCGCGTAGAACTCCTTGATGTAGAGCCCAGAGCAGCCAAGTCCTTCAATGAACTCTTTGAGATTGATCTCGCGGTTGGTCAGCTTGCTCTCTAGCTCGGAGAACTCGCTGGTGTCAATCACATAGGGCTCAATGTTGCGCTCGAAGATTTGACGGTAAGCAGCTTGTGCAACCATTTTTACGGTGGATTTGTCAAAGGTGGTGAGCTTAAAGCGCTTGGTTTGCTCGCGCTGTACGCTGACGCCCTGACGGATGCGCTGGTTGACTTCGGGCTGCGGACGGTCGGTTTTGACTGCGCCTAGCTCGATAAAGCGCGGCGTGACTGTGTCTTCAAGGCGAGCGCCTGTGTCTTGGATGGAACCAACTCTGAGCGATCGCATCGACTGACCCGCTGGCGTCAAATACCGCTCGTAAGGAACCGTATCTTCACCAAAACATTCGGTGTACTCCTGAGAGTCCATAATGGCGTCAACTAAGGCATAGAATCCCTGCTTTGCGCAGATGTCGAAGTATCTATTCGTCTCTTGCCTGCCATAGGTAGGACGACCTAGCAGCCGACGATGAATAAACTCAACAGACTTCATAACATACAGCGAAGTCCAGTAGCGCTTGCGAAAGGTCTCCGACTTAGCCACCGCCCTAACAAAATCACGAACGTTAATTTCACCTGTCTCCAGGCGGCTTTCAGTGGCTTTAATCCGCTGTCCGGCAAACACCTCATAGCCAAACACCTGAAGGTAAACCGCTTTGATCAGGGCCTGCGTAGACTGCTCGGTGTACTTAACGCTCGCTGAATTATCACCTGTAAAGGCGTTTTGCTGCATTTTGAAGACTTTAGCGCCCAGAGAGCCAGGTGCTTCAGGCCGAGCGGCAGGATTGCTCAACTGATTGTTGATGCCAGCGCCCTGATGAATCAAGATGCGACGAGTATCTTTATTAAAGGGGGCAGGCCGGGTGCTAGGGTTGCGAGTTTCTTTGGGGAAGATTGCGCCGAACTGAATTTCTAGCGGATCGTTGCCCGCACCATATACATGCTGGTCGGGCAAGGGCTGCTCATAGGAAGCAAACAGCGTGACGAACTGAGGCACCTTGCGGAACGGCGCACTGTAGTTCAATAAGTCTTGCTGAGCGCCCCAGTTGCGACATTCCTGCGCTTCTTGGCCGAGGCCGCGAATGTAGGGAACGGTTTCTTCCCCGAAGTAGTCAGCGTACTCTTGGGAGTCTATGAGCGCGTCTACCAAAGCGGGCAGTCCGCCTTCGGAGATAATAGAGAAGTAGGTTTGCACTTCCTCGCGCGAGCTGGGGCCGCGACCCAGAATGTGGCGAAAAGCAAGTTCTAGCGCGCGACTGTTGATAAATGGCTCATAGAACTGCTTGCGATACAGCGGAGATTTGGCTAAGCGGCGGATAAATTCCTTCATCGAAATCTCGCCGTTTTTCACCTTTGACTCTAAGTCGGAAATCGACTGAGAGTAGGCTCGCTTAATATCCCGCTCAAAAACCTGACGGTAGGCAGCTTTGATGGTGTCTTCTTTTTCGACGACGCCCAGCCCTGTTTTCATGGCATAAACAGGGCGACGCTCGGAGGCGTTGTAGTAAATCTGAGGGAGCTTGAGGCCCTGCAAGTCTTTAGACTGGCGCTGACGCAGCTTATCTGAAGGCGTAGCGCCTTTGAACTCAGTGAGCATCACATCAAAATACTGACGCAAAATGTCTTGAGCTTCGCCATCGCCTTTGAAGTAGTTAACTGAGGCAGCGCGCATTGTTTGCAAGGCCACAATCGTTGCGGGCGTAGAGCAGGCGTTTTCAATAATTTCGCGCAGGCCCCGCACGTTGACCTTGATGATGTTGGGATCGCCAGCAACGACTGCGTAGGTGAGGTAGCGCAAGAACCAGCTCATGTCTCGCAGCGATTTTTGCATGTTGCTAGGGCCATAGCGAGCTACGCTAATGGGCCTGAATCCTGCTGGCGTTGAGCCGATGCCGGGGCCAACATCGATGAGGTTGCGCAGGCCGCTAAAAATGCCGCCTTTTTTCTCTTCTTCAGTGGGGCTGTTGCTGGCTGCGTAAGTCGCTGTCCCTAGCCGGGTCGCTTCTTTCTGGTCTAAAGGGACGCCGCCTCTAGAGATTTCTGTGGGCTCATCAACGTCGCGTTCTAGATAAGAAAGGGCAGATCCACCTGTAAAAATGCGGTTCGCAGCCTGGGAGACAATCAGCTCCGAGTAGCGAGTGATGGTTTGAGCGATCGCCAGCCGCTTCATGCCAGAGTTGAAAAAAGTCTTGAGTTCACCCAGTTCGGTGTTCTCCATGTAACGGTCTTTTTGCTCTGCCTGGATAATGGTCGAGGCGGGCAGGGTTTGATAGAGTTGGGGCCGTGCTACAGAGCTTCCGCCGCTAGCTGTCACTGTCATGGGTTCTCAAAGACTCCCTAGATAAGAATTAGGTCGTTAGTTAAAGGCTGAACTAAAAGCTGAATTTGGTTGCTTAGTTGCTCCTAAGCGTAAAACGATTTGGAAAGGCCCCTACAGAATTGTTAAGAACCGTATTGTTCGAGGGGCGGCTGGGTGGTAGCTGGGGCCGATTACTTAGTACGGGGACACCTCATGCCGTTAAAATCGATTGCGTTACCTTGTAGATCGCTTGTTCTTTAATCAACTTTTAGATCATAGAAGATGAGCGAACTCTCTGAGAGAAGAGATAAGTTTTGTAAACTTTAATTTATTTGAATTTCGGTTGGATGGGTCTGTTAGGACAGCTTTAGACGATGCTAAAGAGAGTGCTTCTCTAGACAGAGTGCCTCTATATACATTTAACGAAATAAATAACGGGCCAACATGAGTGACGAGACAACAGCAAAAGTTAGCTCAGCGGTAGCTAAGCTTTATGATACCTATCCTTTTCCACCCGATCCACTGCTCGATGAAGCACCTCCTGGCTATAACTGGCGCTGGCATTGGCCGAGTGCCTACAGCTTTTGCTCAGGCCGCAAGCCAACGACTGATCGGGTGCGTATCTTAGATGCGGGCTGTGGCACGGGCGTTGGCACAGAGTATTTGGTGCATCTCAATCCTGAAGCAGAGGTCGTCGGGATGGATTTGAGCGCAGGGGCGATCGCGGTTGCCACAGAGCGATGCCAAAGGTCAGGTGCCGATCGCGTTACCTTTCACAACCTGAGCATTTATGACGTTGCCCAAATTCCGGGCGAGTTCGACTTAATCAACTGCGTCGGCGTGCTGCACCATATGCCCGATCCAACTCGCGGCATTCAAGCGCTGGCCACCAAGCTAAAGCCCGGTGGCATTCTCCATATATTTGTATATGCAGAGCTAGGCCGCTGGGAAATTCAGCTCACGCAGGAGGCGATCGCCCTTTTTCAGGGCAATCAGCGCGGCGATTATAAAGACGGCGTGCACGTGGGCCGCACTTTGTTTTCCGCCCTGCCCGAGCAAAACCGCTTGCGCCAGCGGGAAGAGACGCGCTGGGCGCTAGAGAACCACCGCGACGAATGCTTCGCAGATATGTATGTGCATCCGCAGGAGATTGATTACAACGTCAAGACCTTATTTAGCTTAATTGATGCTTCTGGCCTGGACTTCGTAGGCTTTTCTAACCCGCAGTATTGGGATTTATCTCGGCTGGTAGGCAGATCGCCTGAGCTAATAGACAGAGCTAAAGGACTAGGGGAGCGCGATCGCTATCGTCTGATCGAACTGCTCGATCCAGAGATCACGCACTACGAGTTTTTCTTAAGCCGTCCGCCCTTAGAAAAAACAGACTGGACGAACGACGAGACGCTGCTAGATGCCGTGCCCGAGCGTCACGCCTGCATGGAAGGCTGGCCTAGCCGCAGCTTTTTCAACTTCGACTATCAGGTGGTCTCTATATCAGATGCGGAATTTACATTTTTAGAAAAATGTAATCCGGGTCAGTCTAAGCGGGTAGCAGAAATTTTGGCAGAGAGCCAAATAGAGACAGGGGAAGGGCTTGAGTGGGTGCGATCGCTGCAAAGCCGACAGCTCATTGTGTTAGCAACATCACAAAAATAATGCAGCTTCTGTGGCTAAAACATTTTCTTAAGTATTGTTGCCGTGATATGATCTCCCTTGGTTTAGAAACGGCTTAACCCTGCTTTAAATCAATCAGTTCGAAGAACTTTTCGTACTTTCTCTGCCGCTGTGACCTCCGCTGAAAAAATGACTAAAGCTCCAGGAACCTATTCTGGATTAAATTTGGTGGCCCTTCAACCGACAGCGATTGGAGATTGGCCAGCCGAAAAAAACCCAGCAGAGGTTCAGGCTGCCCAGATAAAGCCACCCTATACAAAGGAAACAGAGAAAGCCCAGCAGAATAAAGCCCAGCCTAAGCCTGCTTCTCAGGCTGCTGAAGCTGAACTTGGCCAGTTTGATGGCCAGTTCGATGGCAACTTACTGCCGCCTTCAGAGACGGCCATGCAAGACTACCATCACCTTCAGCAAAATTTGCTTGGGCTGACCGTCGTCGCGGGTGCGCTCATTTTTCCCTTTGTTTGGCATTTTTACTCTTTGCACATCGCGCTTGACTATGTGCTGGGTGCCTGCGCAGGTATCGTCTACCTAAGAATGCTAGGGAAAAACGTCGGCACCATTGGTCGTCAGCAAAAGAACTCAAGCGCCGGACGGCTGGCGGTCTTTGCAGGCGTCATGATTGTCGCCCTCAAGTGGGAGCAAGTAGAAGTAATACCCGTCTTTCTAGGGTTTTTAACCTATAAAGCCGCGATTATTGCGTTTGTCCTCTGGACTTCTTTGAGACCGACTTCTGCCAAAACATAAAAATCTCAGTAACTAACGATCTCCATAGAGATCTCATTTGTGTGAGACTTTATTAAAGACATTTCAACCAGTGTCGTTGTCCTCTTCAACTGTCAATTCAAGCTTTCAAGCGTCAACAGTCAGCAGCCTTTCATTTTTTACGCATGTTTAGTGCGCGCCCATCCTACCGATACTGATAACGGCAATGCTCAATACCTTGCACTCTATAAACTCTACGCTTTGGGCTGGGCCACTGGCCAAGCTCGAACTAGGCAATCACTACTACTGGAACCTGGGGGGTTTAAAAGTTCACGGTCAGGTCTTTTTAGTGTCCTGGTTTGTAGCGGCGCTCCTTATTGGGGTGTGCTTCCTGGCAACTCGAAAGGTTGAGCGAATTCCGTCGGGCCTGCAAAACTTTATGGAGTACGCGCTGGAATATATTCGCGGCTTGGCCAAAGACCAAATTGGTGAGAAAGAATATCGACCCTGGGTGCCCTTTATTGGCACGCTGTTTTTGTTCATTTTTGTCTCCAACTGGTCAGGCGCACTCATTCCCTGGAAGCTCATTCATATTCCAGGCGGTGCTGAACTGGCCGCGCCAACTAATGACATCAACACAACCGTTGCCCTGGCGCTGCTCACCTCGCTGGCCTATTTTTACGCAGGCTTTCGCAAGCGCGGCCTCGGCTACTTTGCAAAGTACATTGAGCCCCTGCCGTTTCTCTTGCCAATTAACGTCCTAGAAGATTTCACCAAGCCTCTTTCATTAAGCTTTCGTCTGTTTGGCAACATTCTGGCAGACGAGCTGGTAGTTGCGGTATTGGTACTTTTAGTTCCGCTTTTCGTACCGCTACCCGTGATGGCACTAGGGCTATTTACCAGCGCGATTCAGGCACTTATTTTTGCCACCCTAGCCGCTGCCTATATTGGCGAAGCTTTAGAAGGCCACGGTGGAGAAGAACATGGGTAGCTTTGTAGAATACCTGCTATGACTAGGCGTTTTGTTTTAGTTAGCAGGTTTTTTTCATCGCTGTTCAGCACAAGGGCGTATAGCGTAGGTATCTTTGCTAACACCCTGACATAAACGGGAGCCATCAGACGCTTCTTGAGAGATAGAGACTCTCATAAATCTCACTCTCAACGGGTCTTAAATATGTGACTTCAAAAATCATGTAAGACTCTAGCTAACCCTCTAAAACATCAAAAGGAAGAACATCATGGATCCGACTATTGCTAGCGCTTCTGTCATTGCAGCTGGTTTGGCGATTGGACTAGGCGCAATTGGCCCTGGTATTGGTCAGGGTACTGCGGCTGGTCAAGCCGTAGAAGGCATTGCCCGTCAGCCCGAAGCTGAAGGCAAAATTCGCGGCACGCTGCTGCTGAGCTTGGCCTTTATGGAAGCGCTGACTATCTACGGCTTGGTAGTAGCGCTGGTGCTGCTATTTGCTAACCCCTTCGCGTAACGCCTTTCACGAAGAGAGACTGGTCAAGGCGGGGCTGAAAGCCAATTTCTTGCCCCGTCAGTCTTTTTGATAGTTGGCCGAATAACGAGTTAGGACGAAGAACTGTTGGAACAAATGACATGTGGATGGGACTGACATTACTGGCTGAAGCCGCTGAGACCGCTGAGAAGTCAGGCGGGCTGTTTGATTTAGACGCCACGCTTCCTTTGATGGCGATTCAGTTTTTGCTGTTGATTGCTGTACTCAACGTTGTATTTTACAAACCACTGGGCGAGGCGATTGATGAGCGCGATACCTATGTGCGCAATACTAAAGCAAGTGCTTCAGAGCGATTGGCCAAAGCCGAGAGCTTAGCAACTGAGTATGAAAAGTCTTTGGCAGATACGCGGCGCGAGGCTCGCAGCGTGATTGAAGCGGCTCAGGCTGAGGCTAAGCAAATCGCAACCGGACAGGAAGCTGCCGCTCAGCAGGAGGCTACCGCTCAGCGTGAAGCCGTACAAAAAGAGTTAGACGAGCAAAAAACAGCAGCCATGAGCCAGTTAGAAGGGCAAGTGGATGCTTTAAGCGATCAAATTTTAGGTAAGTTGCTGGGCTCAGCGGTTTAGCAGACTTTGCAGCAAGAGACGAAGCAGTATAGGTATCGAAAGTGTTAACGCAAGCGTTGGGGCTGCTGGCCTCAGAAACTAAGGGATTTGGCTTTCATTTCGACATTCTCGAAGCCAACTTAATTAACTTAGCCATCATTATTGGCATTTTGGTTTATTTTGGCAAGGGGTTTTTGGGCAGCAAGCTCAAGGAGCGTCGAGAAGAAATTGAGACTGCGATTACAGAAGCAGAGGGACGGCAAAAGCAGGCCGCTTCAGCCCTAGCTGAGCAGCAGCAAAAGCTACAGATGGCCAAAAAAGAAGCTGAGAGAATTCGCGCTGAGGCAAAGACCAATGCCGAAGTCGCTCGTGAGGCTGTGATGGCGCAGTCTGCTAAAGATATTGAGCGACTGAAGGCGTCTGCCGCGCAGGATCTGTCTTCTCAGCAGGACAAGGTGATGCAGGAGCTGCGGCAGCGCGTTTCGGCCCTGGCATTAGATAAGGTGCGATCGCGCCTGCCTGAAATCCTAGATGAAGCGAAACAGGCTCAGCTAGTTGACCAAAGCATTGCACAGCTAGGAAATTAGGAGATAACACTATGAGCATGGCCACTTCAGAGGTCACCGATCCTTACGCTCAAGCCCTTTTGTCGATTGCTCAATCTAAAGATTCGGTCGATGCCTTCAGCCAAACTGCCGCTGAGTTGCTCAATTTGCTAAAAGAATCGGATGAGCTATCGGCCTTTTTGTCGAGTCCTATTGCTGATGGCAAAGCGAAGAAAGCTGTATTGAACCAGATATTAGGCGACGAGGCCAATTCGCAGATCAAAAATTTTTTGATGCTGCTGGTTGATAGGGGCCGCGTTTACCTAATAGAGCCGATTTTGCAGCAGTTTCAGGCTAAGGTGCGCGATCTCAATCAAACGGTGCTAGCCGAGGTCATTTCAGCCGTTGAGCTAACTAACGAGCAAAAAGAAACCGTGCGCCAGAAAGTGCAGGGGATGACTCAGGCCAAATCAGTTGAGCTAGCTGCTCGAATTGATCCTGATCTTATTGGTGGCGTGGTCATTCAAATTGGCTCTCAGGTATTAGATGCCAGCATTCGCGGACAGCTTCGTCGGATTGGCTTGCAGCTGGGTGCCTCTTAGAGCATCGCATCAGTCTTTGCATTTTCTTTAGACATTTTTTGAACTGCATCTTCGTTCATTTTTTGATCATTTTTTGTAGATAAACGGTAATTAGTAGAGCGACTTCTCATGGTAAGCATCAGACCCGATGAAATTAGCAGCATTATTCAAAAGCAGATAGAAGAGTACGACCAGAGCGTAAAAGCAGATAGCGTCGGCACCGTTCTTCAAATCGGTGACGGTATCGCTCGCATCTATGGCCTAGACAACACCATGGCGGGCGAACTTTTAGAATTTGAAGATGGCACAGCGGGCATTGCCCTCAACCTAGAAGAAGACAACGTGGGCGCGGTGCTGATGGGCACGGGCCGACAGATTCAAGAGGGCGGCACGGTAAAATCTACTGGCAAAATTGCTTCTGTGCCAGTGGGTGATGCGATGCTGGGCCGCGTAGTCAACACGTTAGGCGAGCCGCTGGACGGCAAAGGCGATATCAACACAACCGAAACGCGCCTGATTGAATCACCTGCACCGGGCATTATTGGCCGCAAGTCGGTGTATGAGCCTATGCAAACGGGCATCACCGCTATTGATGCGATGATTCCGATCGGCAGAGGCCAGCGTGAGCTAATTATTGGTGACCGTCAGACTGGGAAAACAGCGATCGCCATCGATACTATCCTTAACCAGGCCGATCAGGACGTTGTTTGCGTCTATGTGGCGATTGGCCAAAAAGCGTCTTCGGTGGCCCAGGTTATCGGCGTTCTTGAAGAGCGCGGCGCCATGGCCTATACCGTCGTGGTTGCGGCCAACGCCAACGACCCGGCTGCGCTTCAGTATTTAGCGCCTTACACGGGCGCTTCGATTGCTGAATACTTTATGTACAGAGGCAAAGCAACCCTGGTGATTTACGATGACCTGACCAAGCAGGCCCAGGCTTACCGCCAAATGTCCTTGCTGCTCAAGCGTCCGCCCGGTCGTGAAGCCTACCCCGGCGACGTGTTTTATCTTCACTCGCGCTTATTAGAGCGAGCTGCTAAGCTGAGCCCCGAGCTAGGCGAAGGCAGCATGACCGCTCTGCCGATTATTGAAACTCAGGCGGGTGACGTTTCGGCCTACATTCCGACTAACGTAATTTCGATTACGGACGGCCAGATTTTCCTCTCTTCTGACCTGTTTAACTCTGGCTTGCGGCCTGCGATTAACGCGGGTATTTCGGTCTCTCGTGTGGGCTCTGCCGCCCAGACCAAAGCTATTAAAAAAGTGGCGGGTAAGGTGAAGTTAGAGCTAGCCCAGTTTGATGAACTGCAGGCGTTTGCACAGTTTGCCTCTGACTTAGATCCAGCGACGCAGGCCCAGCTTGCTCGCGGCCAGCGCCTGCGTGAAATTCTCAAGCAAAAGCAGTATTCTCCGCGCTCTTTAGCTGAGCAGGTAGCAGTCATTTATGCCGGGATTAACGGCAAGCTTGACGATGTTCCAGTTGATAAGATTGCTGACTATGTTGAAGAGCTGATTGCTTACATCAATACCAGCAAAAAGGCGTTCGTTGATGAAATTATGAGCACTAAGCAGCTCACTGATAGCGCCGTTAAGCTGTTGGAAGAAGCAATTAGTGAAAGCAAGCAGGCATTCTTGGCCGCGTAGGGAGACGCGCATGAGCCGCTAGGGTTGGGTTTATCCTAATTTATGCGGCTCAACAGTAAAACAACTATGGCTAACTTAAAACTGATCCGCGATCGCATCAAGTCGGTCAAAAACACGCGCAAAATCACCGAGGCCATGCGCCTGGTGGCTGCTGCTAAAGTACGCCGCGCTCAGGCTCAAGTCAATGCGACTCGTCCCTTTGCCGACCGCTTAGCGCAGGTGCTTTATGGTTTGCAGAGCCGATTAAAGTTTGAAGACACTTCTGATCTGCCGCTGTTACAGCAGCGCGATACTGAGAAAGTAGCGATTTTAGTGGTTTCGGGCGATCGCGGCCTCTGCGGTGGCTACAACGCCAACGTTATTAAGCGGGGTGAGATTCGCGCAAAGGAACTGCAGGCCGAAGGGCTTGAGTACACCTACGTATTAGTGGGTCGTAAGGCTATTCAATACTTTGAGCGCAGGAGCGTCCCCATCGCTGCAAAATACACTGGCCTAGAGCAAATCCCGACGGCTGATGAAGCCTCCATGATTTCTGAGGAGCTACTGTCTTTGTTTCTCTCTGAATCCGTAGACCGCGTGGAGCTAGTCTACACTAAGTTTCTTTCCTTGGTGAGCAACAAGCCTGTCACTCAGACGCTTTTACCTTTAGACCCACAAGGGTTAGAAGCTCAAGATGATGAGCTTTTCCGGCTGACTAGCCGTGACGGTCGCATTGCGGTTGAACGCGAAGAAGCACCTGATGCTGAGATGAGCGAGTTTCCAAAGGACATGCTCTTTGAGCAAGACCCGTCTCAAATTTTAGATGCGCTGCTGCCTC
The DNA here is from genome assembly GCA_049646385.1 of Phormidesmis sp. Lineage (GTDB taxonomy): Bacteria > Cyanobacteriota > Cyanobacteriia > Phormidesmidales > Phormidesmidaceae > Phormidesmis. The sequence goes on from JBARVS010000522.1 coordinate 11,896, forward strand.
TGTATCTCAATAACCAAATTTTGAGAGCAATGCAGGAATCGGCAGCAAGCGAGCTGGCCTCACGGATGACGGCGATGAACAGCGCCAGTGAAAACGCTAAAGAGCTGATGAAAACGCTGACGCTTTCCTATAACAAGGCTCGTCAGGCTGCGATTACCCAAGAAATTTTAGAAGTCGTGGGTGGCGCTGCTGCGTTGGGCTAGTTTGCGGGTCTAGTTTATTGACTGAACCTTTTTGGCAAATCCGGGTTATTCTGGTTTTAGTTCGCAGCTAGCGAGCTAAAATTTTGATCCAAAAGTTTGGGCAACGCATCTACCGATTTTTGATAGCTTCGATATAAGGCAGGGCATCGGCTCTGTCTTTTTTATTGCCTCACTTAAAGAGACAACCGATGTCATCGAAGTATCCAAGCGCCAATGTTTGTAGGTTAACGTCAGTTCGGGTTAAGCCGCAGGCGGCAACGCCCACTCTAGATGAAGTCCAGGCTTTCTAGGCTGATGACAATAGGCAATTAAGCCACAAATGATGTTGACCCAGCAGTTTACTGGGCTGCGG
>JBARVS010000523.1:0-11430 GCA_049646385.1 Phormidesmis sp.
TCATGGGTGCCGGGTGGCCCGCGCCAAACTAACCGAGGATCCTGCTGCTGAAGCTGCTGCCGCTCTGAATGGATCAAATACAGGTCATCAATTGAAAGACTTACCGTTGTATGACCAAGCTGCGCCAAGATGAGCTGAAGCACATAAGTAAGGGTGGTTTTGCCTGTGCCCTGCCCGCCCAAAATGCCCTGAATAAAAGGCTTGCCTAGCGCTTTTTGCTGGCTGCTTAGCTGCTGTGCCAAGGGCAGCCAGAGTCGCCAAAGCGGGACTATCCAATCTATCCAGGTTCCAGGGAGAGGAAAGGCTGAAGCGGGCGTTTCTTGGCGTACCGCTTGCAGCAGCGTCATTCGGTTTTGTATGGCGATCGCTATAGTCTCAGGCAAAATCTGCCAGATATGACAGGAGTCGGCAAGCTCCCAGGCGATCAGCTGCTGCCGCTGTGGGGTGGTAGGCTCATCGCCCTGTGCCCAAGCGCTGAGGATAGGCCATATTTCTAGCTGACTGACTGGCTGACCGACTGGCCGACTGGCTGGCTGATTCATGGCGCTAACCGGATAAAAGCGCTGGCAGATTGCCCTTCGCGAGTCGCGGCTAGGGTATCTATGTGTGAAACCAAGGAAGGGGCTACCGATTTAATCTGTTTGAGGATGGGGAAAAATTGGCTGAGCGCTGGTTCGACGGCAGACCAGTTGGCGTATAGGTAGCCACTCTCATCAGAAAAACTACTCACAGGAAGCGCGGCGATCGCCTCAGTAAACTGGCTAGCGCTCAGCAGCGAACGGTTCTCAGCAGCCAGCGCCGCTTCCATCGCGGTAAAAGAGCTAGCGAGAATTTCATACTCGCCCTGCTGGAGGCGCAGTCCTAAAATCTCAGTTTCCAAGCCGTTTGCCCTTGAACGCCCTTTTGTTTGAAGCCGAGTCCAAGCGATCGCCTGATCGTCACCAATCATCACAGGCACAGCGCTATAGCCTTTTGCTTGGGCCAATGCATCAAGCTGAGCGATTCCTTCGGCTCTTTGACTAGGTTCAGGGGCGATCGCTAAAATCCAACTGCCCTCCTTCCCAGCGCTAATCTTACCCAAGGCATAGTCGGGCTTTATCCAGTCCCACGCCGCTTCGTCTGCTTGATCGTTTGAAGAAATCTGTTCTCCTGATTGCGTTCCTAGCTGAAGAAAATCAGGGAGTATGTCGCTAGGCAAGCCAGATGTGATCAGAGTAGGTTTTAACTGAGCGAGGTTTTGACTGATCAGCGCGAGGGGCGTACTTTCTGGGAAAAACTTGAGGAGATCTATCAGCTTAGGTTCACTGCCGACACTCGAACCAGCTTTAGTGCTGGCGGTGGGCTGCGCCTTGGTGCGATCTCTCAAAAAGCCTACAGGCGCTGCCTCTGCTAGCCGAATATCTGCACCAATCCCAGCTCGCGTGAGTCCTAAGCCAATGGCCATAAAAGATTGAGCGGTACTAGGCTCGTTCAAAATCGACGTATCAAAATAAGCGAGCCCAACTCTATCCTCACGTAGCTGAGCAACGCTCTGACGGTAGGCCCGGTTCTGAGCCAGATTAGTGACGCTTTGGGCAGCGCGAATGCTGCGCCGTAAAACGCGCACGTCATTGGCAAAAATAACCAGATGGTTGCCCACCAACGCAGTCGCCATATCACCGGATAAAATTCGCACGCCGCTAGTTTGCTCGCTGCGAGGCGACTTTCCTAACAAGGCTTGCCGCTGCCAAAAGAGCTGTAAAAACTCGCGAGCCTGCTGCTGTTGTTCGGCGGCAATTTCTACTGCCACTAAGTAGCCCGCCTGCTGACCATTGGCCTCATCTCGATCCAAATCAGCATCGGTAAAAGCGAAGGTGACTTCATTGCCAATCCAGGGCTGAATATCACGCTCATAGTCAAGTCCCGTATTTTTGAGCAGGCTTTGCTTGAGCTGATCTACTTCACGAGACGCTCGCTGCTGTGGGTTTAGCGGTTTGGCTGTTTTATTACTGGGCCTATTATTGGGCTTATCACCAAGCTGAGGGTCGAGCTGAGAGCTTTTCTCCTGAAGAAGCGATCGCTGAAGCGCGACTAAGTTATCAGGCCGTGTCAGCAGCGATAGGGTAAATGGTGAATGGGCTGGAACAAAGGCGGTCGCGGCGGCGATAGGGCGATCGCCACCCTGCAATAAAGCCAGCGGGCTGTTAGCCGATAGCATCCAGAAAATGCTAACGCCCGCTGCTATCAACGTCAGCGCTAGGGCAAGTAAGCCCCCAAAAAACCGACCCGAGAAGAAGGAACGCTCCGGACGGTTCTTATCAGGATTATTGTTATCAGGACGACTCTGATCAGGCGGTGGCGCAGCAGCAGTCATACTCTGTGACCCGTCAAATGACTTTGATCCCAGTCTATACCGCAACTACGGCTTTGGCTTAGCGGCTTTGGCTTAGCGGCTTTGGCTTAGCGGCTTTGGCTTACGAATCGAGGTCTCGGCTGCGCCATACGGCCACCAAGCGCCCATCAATGTGCACGTCTTCGGCAGGATAGCGCATCGGATCGTAGTTAGGATTAGCGGGCCTGAGCACAACGGTGTCGTTTTCTAGGTGGTAATACTTCAGCGTCGTTGTGGACTCTACCCGAGCGGCGACAATTGTGCCGTTACGAATGCGAGAAGGCTCTGGCACTTTGCGCATAATCACAATGTCGCCATCGTCAATTAATGCTTCTATCATCGAGTCGCCTCGCACCTTCAAAGCAAAGTCGCCGCCTTTAAACGACAGCGCAGTCGGGTCAAAGTGCTCGATAGTATCGGTAAAAACTTCTAACATAGCGCCTGCTGCGATCGCCCCAAAAATCGGCACGCCCTGAGACTCTTGCAGCACCCGAATTGTTCTAGCCTTGCCTTCCGTCCAGTCGATATACCCTTTGTTACGCAAGTGCTCTAACCTGCTTTGCACAGGCGCTGGTGACTTAAGCTTCATCGCTCGCATCATCTGACGAATAGAGGGGGAATGGCGATTCTCTCGAATGTATCCCGCTAGCCAGTCGTAAAGTTCTTCTTGGGCAGTTGTTAAAGATTCCATCACAAATCGCTGAGCATCAGCTACATACTAATAAGAACAACTGTACCAACTTATACAAAACTTGTCCAGATATTTTTACTCAGCGCCGCAAAGCAATTGATACCAAGCGCCCGTAAAAAAAGGAAGCTGCACAAATGGCAAACTTCCTCTTTTAAAAAATCTCTCTAAAAAAAGCAGAGAATTTTGTTATGTATCTTCAGCTAGCTAGCGAATGTACTCTTTAAGCACACTGTTGCGATTAGGATGGCGCAGCTTTCGCAGGGCTTTCGCTTCAATTTGACGAATGCGCTCACGAGTGACGTTGAAGATCTGACCGATTTCTTCCAAAGTCTTCATTCGGCCATCGTCCAAACCATAGCGCAGTCTCAATACGTCGCGCTCTCGTGGGCTCAACGTGCTCAACACGCTTTCAAGGTCTTCGCGCAGCAGGCTTTTAGAAACCTCATCTTCAGGCGTTTCACCGTCCGACTCAATGAAGTCTCCTAGTCGAGAGTCTTCCTCTTTACCAATGGGCGTTTCGAGCGAAATCGGTAGCTGCGCAGACTTAGCAATAAATCGCAGCTTCTCGATGGTCATTTCCATACGAGTAGCAATCTCTTCTTCAGTGGGCTTGCGGCCTAGCTCCTGAGAAAGCAGCTTAGTGGTTTTCTTGATGCGAGAAATTGTTTCGTACAGGTGCACCGGTAGACGGATGGTGCGAGACTGATCGGCGATCGCCCGCGTAATTGCCTGACGAATCCACCAAGTGGCATAGGTAGAAAACTTGTAGCCCTTTTCATGGTCAAACTTTTCAGCCGCGCGGATTAGGCCCAAGCTGCCTTCTTGAATCAGGTCTTGAAAAGACAAGCCTCGGTTCATATACTTTTTGGCAATAGAAACCACTAGCCTTAGGTTAGACTGCACCATTTTATCTTTGGCACGGCGGCCCAAGTGCAGGCGGCGGCGAAAAGCAGGCAGCGGCATATCAACTGCGTTAGCCCAATCTACATCAGTCGGCTCGTCCTCTAGCTGATCGTCAATTTCATCGCGAATTCTTTCTAGCTCTAGCAGGTCGGCAATCTTGCGCGCTAGCTCAATTTCTTCTTCAGCTCGCAGCAGGCGAATACGGCCAATTTCTTGAAGATATAGCCGAATAGAGTCTTCGGTGTAATGTTTCTTTTTTGTTTGAGCAGTGCGGCGGCGAGTCGTTTTCTTAGCGGTTCCCTTCGTCTCAGCCTCAGCGCTCTTATCCGCACTCTTATCCGCGCTCTTATCCGCACCTTTAGCAGCTTCTTCTTTTTTTAGAGATGTCGCCTTAGCAGCAGATGCCTTGGTAGACCCCTTTTTGGCTTTTGTTGTGGTCGTTGAACTTTTTTTTGAACGCTTGTCTGTCAACTCTTTGTCTATTAAATCTATAGTCGCTGTTCCTGACTTCCCGATAGCTGTAGCGATTTCGGTACTGGGCTCTAAAGTTTCAACCGTTGTTTTAGCCTGGGTCATGGCGCTGTTCTCTTGCTCCTTAGCTGATGTGCGATAAGTCAGGGTTAGATCAGTTTGAAATTGACGTTAATTGACGTTATCTGTGGACAAATGTTTCTACGGTTCCTTATTCGGTCTCGTTTTGGGGCTTCTTTTACAGTGCTTTGAAAGCAGCAAGCATTGACTTCACCAAGCGTGTCTGTTAATCGCAAGAGCATACCAACGGTTTTTCTACCTAAGGGTACAGAGGCTAAATGGCCAACTTGATTCAGACTGATGGCTGAGAAATGCTAACTAAAAAGAATAGCTCGCTGTTAAATTGCTCAAAGTTTGGTTAATTCAAATTTTTCAATGTGAACTCAGAAGGTTTTTAATGCACGCACCTCAGAAGATTTACTGAGCGGTAGCCAGCAGTTCAGCCAATAGCCGTTCAACCAATGGATTGTTTGACCTATTAACTCAACTCAGCTGTCAACCCGTTCAGCCAATCAGCTTACGCGGCCACGCATGTTGTGTGGCATTGCTTTTTTAGGATTGTGCAAATAAAAGACTACCCATTCATCAAATAAACTTTAACTGTCCTTCAGAAGCCCCATAGATTGTAACTTTGCAGACAAAAATTCACCACCCCTAGTTTTAAATTATGGAGTCTTCGTGAGTTTTTTATCCCTTTTCGGTATCTCTACAGTGTTAACACGGACTTGCGAAAAGCGGCCATATTTTATCTGCTCAGCTAGGTGATCTTCGTCACATTTCTAAGTAAATGCACGGTCTCTTTACGACTAAAGTGAACCAGGCAAGCACCCTCAATCTGTTTGCGGGTCAGCATGTGCTCTTTATATAAAGACTCGTAAATATTGGCAAATTCACGCAGGAATTAAGCCATTCATTTCAGCCATTTTCTCGAACGACTGTCCCTAAAACTATTGAATTGTCTGCAACATATTAGATAATTTTATGTTTTTCATTAAGTTTTTGTAAGACTCCCGGAAAAACCAGGCGTGCTTCTAAGCCATTTCAAAAAGGCCATCAGTGAGCTGAGCGCAAAGAGCTTGAGCTATGGAGAAAGGCGCGCTTTTTTAAGACGGTTGGTTTCGTACCAGTGGGCGATCGCAGGCACCCAGTCCTGGAAGTGCGGCCACATAGCCTCACATAGCTTCTGCGCTTCTAGCTGAGCATCGGCCTTCCAGCGCAAATCCAGCAGGTGCATGAGCGATCTGGCATTTGCTGAGAGCACCCAATGCTGTCGCACATCGAAAGGAATTAGCCCTCTCGCGTGCTCTTCCGAAAAGCCCTGATCGATCCGCGTTTTGTACCGTTTGCAGCCCTGCACACACCATTCGAGATCCTGCTGACGTAATTCCTCGGTATACTCGTATTTTTTACCCTGACGGTCTGTGTAGGCACCGATAGGCCGAAGATAAAACACGTCTTCCACATCAGTTTTACCCTTAGCTACCTCTAAGATCCTAGAGCCTGTATATCTAAAAGATTGCACATCAAAACTTAAGCCCACCCGATGGGTGCGGATTTGCTGCATGGTGGAATGTGGGAAAAAGCCGCAGTTCAGCACGATTTGAGGATGCTCTAACGGGCCAAAGTGTCCGCGTCCGCCCTTTAGTAAGTTACGAATCACTAGCTCACCCGCTTTTTCTTCAGTGGGCCATTCGCTGCGCTGATCCCACACAAATTCCTCCGCGTAGTCCTGATGCATTGCAGCGTAGATAGTCTGCTGTGGGTTGGGGGTTTTTGAAATGACTTCGACTCTGAAGCGATCCATAAATAAGGGGTGAAAATTACGTGACAGGTGAGTTTTGATTCTTCTCTATCTTTAGCTTTATAGGCTCGTTAGGCAATCATATTCATAACTACAGCGACGTTTAAGCATGGTTCAAATACTGTAGAAGGTCGGCTTTTAGCCATTTTTGATCGGTTCTTTGCCCTAATGCACTGATAGCGATAACCGCTAAAATAAGAGCAAATTAGTAGACTCTACAAAAGGAAATATATGGCATTTTTTGGAATGGGAACTGGAAAAAAGGACGCGATGCCCAGTGCTAAAGAGGCTTTGCCCGGTCGCGACAAGGCCATGTCTGTGCCTGATCAGCATTATGTCAATGGCAATAGGCTTGAAGCGCCTTTTCCTGACGGCATGGAGCTAGCCATGTTTGGCTTAGGCTGCTTTTGGGGCGCAGAGCGCAAGTTTTGGCAGGCTGAGGGCGTTTACAGTACGGCTGTAGGCTATGCGGCTGGCTCGACGCCTAATCCTACCTATCGGGAAGTGTGCTCAGGAATGACGGGCCACAATGAGGTGGTGCTAGTGGTTTTCGATCCTAAAGTGGTGAGCTATGAGGGCTTGCTCAAGGTGTTTTGGGAGAGCCATAACCCCACTCAAGGGATGCAGCAGGGCAACGATAGAGGCACGCAGTATCGTTCTGGCATCTATACCTATTCTGATGCGCAGATGAAGGCGGCTGAAGCTTCTAAAGAGATGTACCAAGAGGCTTTGAGCGAGAAGGGCTACGGTCAGATTACGACGGAAATTTTGCCTGCACCGGAGTTTTACTACGCGGAAGAATATCACCAGCAGTATCTGGCGAAAAACCCCGGTGGATATTGCGGATTGGGCGGGACGAACGTGTCTTGTCCGATTGGTCTAGCTACAGCGTCATAACCTAGCCGTAGTACCTCGTCAGGGCTTCCTTCGCGGGAGCCCTTTTTTCGTGGCTATCTTTGTGGGATTGTCCGGTTAGCAGTTACTCACCGTGGCGCTTTTGGTGCCATTGCCATGCATGGGTGATGATGTTTTCTAAGTCAGGGTATTGGGGTGTCCAATTGAGGATTTTTTGGGCGCGATCGCTCGTCCCGACCAAACTAGGCGGATCACCCGGACGGCGATCGCACTCAACCACCCTAATCTCTTCTCCGGTAACCCGGCGCGCCACCTCAATCACCTCTTTGACGGTAAAGCCGCTGCCGTTACCCAGATTAAAGAATGAGGTTTCACCGCCCGCTAGCAAGTATTCCACGCCCTTTACATGGGCCGCTGCGAGATCACAAACATGAATGTAGTCGCGAATGCAGGTGCCGTCGCGGGTGTCGTAGTCAGTACCAAAGATAGAAATAGATTCGCGTTTGCCCAGCGCGGCAAACAGCACTAGCGGAATCAGATGGGTTTCAGGGCTATGGTCTTCACCTAATCGGCCTTGAGGATCGGCCCCAGCCGCATTGAAATAGCGAAAGCACACAGATTGCAAGCCGTACGCCGCTTGGAAATCGAGCAGCATTTTTTCCACCATGAGCTTGCTAGTAGCGTAAGGGCTAATAGGGTTTTGCGGATGATCTTCGGGGATAGGCACCGTTTTGGGCGGGCCGTAAATGGCGCAGGTCGATGAAAAGACCAGCCGCTTGACGTTGGCTGCGGTCATCGCCTCTAGCAAATTAAGCGTGCCGTATACGTTGTTGCGATAGTATTTGGCGGGCTCGCTAACCGACTCACCAACGGCAATGTAGGCAGCAAAGTGCATGACTGCCGCGATGTTGTAGGTGCTAAATAGCTCGTCTAGCAGGGGCCGATCGGTGGTGTCGCCGATAATCAGCTTGGCTTTGAGATGGCGCTCGACTAGCGCTTGATGGCCATATTCTAAATTATCTAAGATGACGGTTTGGTAGCCTGCCAGCTCTAAAGCTAGGACGGCGTGAGCGCCAATGTAGCCAGCGCCGCCAGTGACGAGTATGGTCGGTTTGTCGGCTTTGGTTTCAAGGAGGCTAGCGGAAGGGGAGGCGATCGCCATGATAAATAAATAGCTTAAAATAGACAACGCTATGGACACTTCCTACAATCTATCGGCTAGGTGTCCGGATAAGGACAGGCAAAACGCCTATCCTCAAAAATATTGATACGCTCTTTGCATTCGGGCCAGCTTTGTTCATGCCAGCTTGCCAATACTGAAGCTTCCCAATTTTGTGGGCCGATAGCTCTTATGCCCTAGCAGCGTTTTCAGATACGCTGAGTACCAAATTATCTCTGTGCACCACCGTTTCTGCGGTTTCTATCCCCGTATAGCCTAATAGCTGGGCAATATCAGCCGAGCGATGTCCGCTAATTTTACGCAGGTCTTCATCGCTGTAGTTGACCAGCCCTCGGGCGATTTCCTGCCCGCCTGCATCGCACAGCAGTACCGCATCCTGCGCAGAGAATTCGCCTTCTACCTCGGTAATGCCCGCTGGTAACAATGACTTTCCAGCCGTGCGAATAGCGACCGTAGCCCCCGCGTCTAAGTACAGCCGTCCGGCAGGAATGAGATTGCCTGCAATCCAACGCTTGCGGGCAGTGGGCTGCTTGGTCTGCGCTTCAAACAAGGTACCCATGGGCTCGCCTTGAATAATCTTCAGAATGCTTTCGGGCGTTTGGCCCTGCGTAATCACCGTGTGGGTGCCAGCGGCAGTGGCGATTCGAGCAGCTTCTATTTTGGTGGTCATACCGCCAGTTCCCCAGCTAGAGCCCGCCGCGCCAATGTTGGCTTCTATTTGATTAATATGGCGCACTCGGCTAATTGGCTGGGCGTCGGGGTCTTGCCGGGGGTCGGCTGAGTAGAGCTGGTCTACGTCGGTGAGTAAAAACAAATAGCTGGCGCTCACTAAGCTGGCGACTAGGGCTGAAAGGGTGTCATTATCGCCAAATTTAAGTTCATCTGTGGCAACGGTGTCGTTTTCGTTGACGATGGGAATGACGCCAAGCTGAAGGAGCTGATGGAAGGTGCGATAGCTGTTGACGTAGCGCGATCGCTGAGCCAAATCAGTTCGAGTCAGCAGCACTTGAGCAATTGGCTGGGCCAGCTGACTAAAAAAATCATCATATACCCGCATCAGTCGCCCTTGCCCCACGGCGGCCACCGCCTGCTTGAGCGCTATAGTCTTAGGTTTTTGGGTGATGCCGAGTCGCGCGCAGCCAACGCCCACCGCGCCCGAAGAAACCAAAATCACGCGATGGCCTAGCTGCCTCAGCTCACAGATGGTTTCGACGAGTCTGGCAATAGTAGCTAGCGCCAGATAGCCAGTATCAGGGCGAGTCAGGCTAGAGGTGCCGATTTTAATCACGAGCGTCTGGGCGGGCATGGATGCTGGTATCTGGGGGACGGCGCTTGAAGTCATGTCGCGTAACAAAAACAAATAAAGATTAGCAAAACATCAAAAAGGGGACGAAGAAAATCTCCGTCCCCAAATATTAAATTGAATTTAAATAGAACTGTCTTTAAAAACGAAGGTGTCTTTTGAGCAAGGTCTGTTGATTTCGACCTTAGAGATATAGTCCCCAAAAAGCAGGCGCTTCAACTCATGATCTATATTTCTTTAGACTTTGATCATATTGCTGGCCTAAAGCGAGTTGCCTAACCGCTGAGAAATCCAAAATTCAGCGTTGCGCAGCAGGTTTTTAGGATCTTTAGAGTTGGGCTCTAGCATGGGCTGTACCAAAATAGTGAACAGTCCTAAGCGATTGCCTGCTAGCACGTCTGTGAAGAGGCGATCGCCCACCATGGCAATTTGCTCAAACGGTAGCCCCATCGCATCAGCCGCCTTTCTGAGCTTGCGACGCGACGGCTTGCCCGCCCCCGCAATAAAAGGAACGTTCATGCCCTCGGCAATAATGCGAATGCGCTCGTAGCCCACGTTGTTGCTCACCAGCGAGAGTGGCACCACCGCCTGAATTTCTTTGGCCCAAGCCTGCACCTCCTCAGCGAGCTGCTTTTTGCCTACTGGCACAATGGTTTCATCGACATCAAGCACCAGCCCTTTGAGGTTGCGATCGCAAATTACCTCTGGCGTAATGCCTAAAACCGATTTGCCCAAAATTAAATCAGGCTGTAGGAGGGGAACCCAGCTCATAATGCTTTTACAAAATTAAAGAGTATTAAAAAAATTTAGTTCGATGAGGAGCGTGAGGGCAAAACTTCCTCAGCTTCAGGTTTTTCAGAGCTAGAAAGCCCAGAGTTAGAGGCTTCGGCATCAACGCGATCGCGAATTTTACCCTGGGCCGACTCATGCTCAGCGAGCGTTCTACTAAACACATGGGTGCCGTCATAGCGGGCGACAAAATAAAGGTAGTCGGTAGGATCCGGATCAATAGAAGCCTCCAGGCTCGCCACACCAGGGCTAGCAATGGGGGTCGGCGTTAGCCCCGAATTAATGTAGGTGTTGTAGGGATTAGGCGTTTCTACCTGAGCAAAGGTGAGCGGATTTTCGGGCGTTTGCACAATGCCCAGGCCGTACTCCACCGTTGGATCAGAGCCTAACGTCATGCCCTCTTCCAGGCGGCGGGCGAAGACGCCGGCAATTTCACCGCGCTCTTCGGGGACGACGGCTTCTTTTTCTACAATGCTTGCGAGCGTTACCCAGTCGAGCAGGCTGTAGTTATCAGGCGCACTTTTGTAAATCGGTAGGGCCACTTCTTCAAAGCGCTTGAGCATAATATCTATAAGATCTTCGGCGGCGATCGCCCCGCTATCTAGCTGGTAGGTATCAGGATACAAAAAGCCTTCTAAATGAGGAATGCCCTCAGGTAGCCAAGGATAGCGATCATAAGGAATATTCTCAGTAGCCGCTAAAAACTCAGCCGCAGTGGTCAGCCCTGCCGCCTCAAACCGGGCCGCCATTTGCTCGCGATTCCAGCCCTCTGGAATCGTAAAGCTAGTTTGCACCACATCGCCATCCCAAATGGTGCTGGCAATCTCGCCTAGGCTCTGGCTGGGCGAAAGAATATAGCTGCCCGCCTGCACGCCGCTGCCCTCCCCCCGAAAAGACTTCCACTTATTCAGCAGCTTCCAGGCCGTAGTCGAGCGAATTAGGCCCAAAGCTTCTAAATTTTGTCCGACCTGATTAGCGGTTGTGCCACTAGGCACCTGCACCGCTA
>JBARVS010000524.1:0-1563 GCA_049646385.1 Phormidesmis sp.
GATTAACATAGTGCCAGCTGTGATCATCACTCTCGTATTCTAATACCGAAGTATTGAACAGCATTTTCTGCCCATCTTCATTTTGGATAATCTGCTTCGTTTTGCAGGTAGCCACCAGCAGCGGATAGTGGCGGTGAGGAATCACCCGCTTAAAGTTTATTCTCTCTTGCTGTATCGCCGACTTTACGTCAGCCGCCTCCACCTGGGCGTGCCCATTAGAAGCCGCCGTTAGGCAGGCAGTCGCCGTCATTTGCATGAGCTGTCGGGCATGTCCGCCGCTCGCCTTCACCAGCTCAGCCACCAGCCTATCGTTAGCGAACACCGTCTTATGGTCAACGCGCGTAATAATCAGTCGGGCTAGTTTTTTGATCGCATCTAGGTTATGCTCCAGGTGCAGCGCGCCTAACGTGTCAAACTGATAGATGCTTACCATGGGCATCACATTAGGGGTACCGAAAGCGTTGCTCAAATTTTTATCGGAATAGACAACCGAGATCGGCACGGTGTAAATGAGCGTGCAGTTGAGGTCTCGGAGCTGAGTTGCGTAGTCGAAATAGAGGCGATCGCCCACTTCTGTCGGCACCCGATCCAAATTGTCAAAAATGATCAGGTAGCCTTTCTCATACCCCGCCTGCTGCACCTGCTCAAAAGCATTCTGCAACAGCCGATTCATATCCCCTTTAAGACGGCCAATATCCTGCCGTAAGGTATCTCGTATTTTCCGCTTCTGAACATTCGATCCCTTAATTTGAGCCAGTAGCTTTGCCGCCAGCTTCGAGATAAACGGAATCTCTATCCCGCCTTCAGCCGTCGTCGTCAGGCTAATCGACTTCTCCACCGACTCTTCTGTTTCGTTAGTAACGTCCTTAAACCAGTCTTCAAAAGCCGTCAGCAAAGCAGGGTCAAATCCCAGCCTCAGCTTTGCCAAATCATCAGCTACCTGCTTAATAATCACCAGATACAGATCCGTATAGTCAGCGTCCTGACTGTCGATCTCATTATCTGTCTCTACATAAATTACTCGGTACGGCTTGTCCCACTCCTTTTTGAGTCTCTGCAACTCCGTACTTTTGCCACAGCCCCGATGCCCCGTAAATAGCAGGCTATCGAACTGTCCCGGCGCAGAGAAGTCGAGCTTGGTTTTGATACTGCGAATGGCGACGCTGCTGCGTACGGTTGATAAGTCAACGTAATAGCGGGCGATCGCCTCATCACTCTCCAGCGGCCCCACATCGCACAGCCGAAACGCATCCCGCAAGGTTTTCGCTCGCCCATCCGGTAAATCAACCATACCTGCCGCCATCCAACCCGACTCAACGACCTATTCACAAAGCCACTATACCGCCTGCTACGCAGCACGCATTGAGATCTGATACGTTAGCTAAAACTTGTCGGGTACGAATTTTTGCATATCCATGGGGGGACGCTCGTAGTCGATGTTCTTTTGTCGCTTGGGCAGCTTCAGCGGCGGTGGGGTCAGGTCTTTATATTCTATTTGGCCCAGTAAATGGTTAATGCAGTTGAGCCTTGCGCTTTTTTTGTCGTCGGCTTCAACGACGTTCC
>JBARVS010000525.1:0-4494 GCA_049646385.1 Phormidesmis sp.
CGTAGGCGAGCATATGAGCTTGTCGCAGCTACAGCAAGAAGCTGACAGGTGCTGGAAAAAAATGAACTGCTGGCAAGCTAAAAAAGCAGATAAGCTCAACTTCAGCAAAAGTTCAGCGGCAGGCGGAGTTTTTTTAACCGGGGCAACGGGCTTTTTGGGCGCTTTTTTACTACAGGCGCTTTTGCAACAGTTGCCTACTGCCAAAGTTTACTGCCTGATTCGAGCGCATAATGCGGTTGAAGCCCAGCAAAAGCTGCGAAGCTCGCTAAAAAAATATCTGTCGTCGGCAGAGATTAACTATGGTCGAATTGTGCCAGTAATGGGCGATTTAACAAAGCCGTTGCTGGGCATGAGCGAAGAACAGTTTCAGCTGGTTGCCCATTCAGTCGGCACCATTTATCACAGTGGTGCAAACGTCAACATGTTTTATCCTTACGCTGCGCTCAAAAGTGCCAACGTGAGTGGAACATTAGAGGTCATTAGGCTAGCAGCCACGGGATCTTCTAAAATCCTTCATTACATTTCTACGCTAGATGTTTTGGAATCGCTGATTAAGATGGGCGGCGATGTCTTTTATGAGAAAGACAGTATTGCTCAGGGTGATGGGATTGCGGGCGGCTATGCTCAAAGTAAGTGGATTGCCGAACAGCTTGTGCAGCGGGCCGCTTTAGGCGGGCTGCCCGTGTGCATTTATCGCCCTGGCATGGTGAGCGGGCACAGCCAGCAGGGAGACTCTAACACCAACGATGTGCTATGCCGCTTTATTAAAAGCCTGATTCAGCTGCAGGTAGCGCCTGATTTGGCAATGCGCGTGGATATGACGCCTGTGGACTATGTGAGCAAGGCGATCGCCCGCCTTTCTTCCTCACCAAAAGCGATTGGCAAAGTGTTTCACGTCGTAAATCCTCAGCCCATTGGCCTTAACGATATGGTTGCTACGCTGCAAGCTAGGGGCTATGCGATCGCCCAAATCGACTATTCAAAATGGCTGCACCAGCTCTACACGCGGCCCAACGAGCTGAGCGCGTTAGCCGCTTTTACAGCTCAGGCCACCCCAGAAGAACAGCAGACCTGCTTGGAACTATGGCTAGGAGGCCACTACATTTTTGACTGCACCCATACGAAGCGCAGATTGAAAGGTGAACTCATCAACTGCCCACCTGCTGATAGCAAGCTGTTGAACAGTTATCTCGATTATTTTGTGCAAAAAGGCTTTATTCCTGAAGCCACCGCTGGCCCTGCTCTATTCACTGCTCAGCTCACTTATTAACGCCATTTTGAATATGATTGCAGAACTCGCCAAGGTCGCAGGCATTATTGGTCTTTTGGGCTATATTCCCTACGTAATCGCCATTGTCAAACGAAAGACAACGCCTAATCCGGCAACGTGGTGGATTTGGAGCGTGGTGGGCTGGGCTGCTTTTGCAAGCTACTTTGCCGCTGGAGAACATGAGACCTTTTGGCTCATGCTGACCTACGCGGTAGGCCCCTCTATCATTGGGCTGCTCTCTTTTAGGTATGGCAAGATAGACGCCCTCGAAAAGTTTGATATCGCCTGCCTAATTATTTCTTTTGTGAGCCTCATTTTATGGCAGCTTACAGACAATCCTATTTTGGCACTGAGCGTTAACCTCGCGATTGATGTCACTGGCGCACTGCCCACTATTCGTAAAACTTACTTTGAACCTGAAACCGAAGATGCACTTTCCTGGGGCGTTTTTTGGACGGGTAATACGCTAAATTTTGTCACTATTTTAGGCTCCGGCCAGTGGAACTTTGCCTCTATTCCCTACCCGTTCTATCTGTTTGCCCTCGCCTCTACGATGATGGTGCTTATTTTAAGAGGGCGCAATCAGGGGCGCGATCGCCAAACGCAGATCTCTCACGCTCAAAAAGTGCGCACTGGCTACTATCAAACCAACCTTAAAGCCGCTCATAAGCCCGCTCGCAAGGCCAACCCTAAAGCCAACCGCAAGGCTAATTGCAAAACCCGTCGTCAGGCACTGCCCCTAAAGCTTATTTTAGTGGTTCCATTTGTTGTCCAAATAGTTGCGGCGGTTGGTATTACAGGCTATTTGTCGCTGCGTAACGGTCGAGAAGCGGTTGAAGATTTGGCTTCTCAGCTAGAACAAGAAGTGAGCGAACGAATCTCGCTGCACCTTGATGGCTACATGTCTGCGCCCGCTAAAATTGTGCAGAGCAACGTCAATATGTTTCGCATGGGGCTGTTAAGTCCTGAAGATGTTGAGCAGCTTGGCGATTTGTTCTGGCAAAACAGACAGATTTACGACGTTGGCTTTGTCATGTCTGGTACGGAGTCTGGCTACTATGCGGATTCAGGCTATGACCCGAGCGTCAATAGCGTAGTCATTAGCGAAATTTCGCCTGCCAAACATGGCAATGCCAATCAGTACGCCTATAAGTCAGACGGTAAAGGCGCTCGAACCGCGCTGGCCTTTGAGCCGAGTGCTTACGACTTTCAGTCGGAGAGCTGGTATCCTGAGGCGATCGCCGCCAAAAAGCCCATCTGGAGTTCAGTATACACTTGGGAAATCAATCCTTTTCCGCTGGCGATCGCCTACGCTAGCCCCATCTATGACGCTAATGGCAAGGTGATTGGCGCAATCGGCGTTGAGCAGCTTCTCTTACAAATTAGCGATTTTTTAAGAAACTTGCACATCAGTCCCAACAGTCGCACCTTTGTCATGGAGCGAGACGGATCGCTGATCGCCAGCTCGGGAAAGCATCAGCCCTTTAATATTGTAGATGGCTTACCGATTAGGCTCCATGTCTCAGAAATTGACAGCCCCATCGCTCAGGCAGCTGCCGATCAGCTCGTTGAAAACTTTGGCGGATTTAACAACATTACAGCCTCCGAGCAGCTTTCTTTTAAGCTAGCGGGCAAGCGTCAGTTTTTGCAGGTCATGCCTTGGGGTAATGATACCGGGCTAGATTGGCTTGTCGTGGTAGTGGTGCCAGAGTCAGACTTTATGGCGCAAATTAATAAAAACACGCGGACAACCGTGATTTTATGCTTGATGTCTTTAGCGATCGCCCTCATTCTCGGCTATCTCACCGCCCGCTGGATTTCTCAGCCCATTCGCCAGCTCAGCGAAGCCTCAGAATCTATCGCTAACGGCAACCTTAACCAAACCGTCAAAAGCGCCGCTGTCAGCGAGTTAAACATCCTCTCTGACTCCTTTAACCGGATGGCTCAGCAGCTACGAGAATCCTTTAAAGCTTTAGCTGACAGCAATGAAGCACTAGAAAATCGCGTAGAACAGCGCACCGCTGAGCTGAAAGAGGCTAAAGAACTTGCTGAAGTTGCCAACAGCGCTAAAAGTGAGTTTTTAGCCAATATGAGCCATGAGCTACGTACGCCGCTGAACGGCATTTTAGGCTATGCCCAAATTTTACTGCGCTCAAAAGATCTCTCAGAGAAAGAACAAAAGGGTGCTGGCATTATCAATCAGTGCGGCGCTCATCTACTAATGCTGATTAACGATATTCTAGATCTTTCCAAAATCGAAGCGCAAAAGATGGATCTTCACCCCATTGAGTTTCATTTTTCTTCTTTTTTACAGGGCATTATCGAAATTTGTAGAATCAAGGCCGAGCAAAAACAGATTGACTTCATTTATGAAGCGGATGGAGTTTTGCCTACGGGCATCTATGCCGATGAAAAGCGGCTGCGCCAAGTTTTGATCAATTTGATAGGCAACGCGATTAAGTTCACAGATTCAGGCGGTGTAAAGTTTGTTGTTAAGGCGCGAGCGTCGGTTAATTCAACGCACAGCCTAACGAACGGTTCAAAGAATCCTAATGTCTATCAGCTACGGTTTCAGATTGAAGATACTGGCGTTGGCATGTCGAAAGCACAGATGGAAAAGATATTTTTGCCCTTTGAGCAGGTGGGTGATAGTCGTAAACAGTCGGAAGGAACAGGGCTGGGACTAGCCATTACTGCTAGAATCGTAGCCTTGATGAAGACTACTTTAGAGGTGCGCAGCGAGCCTAATAAAGGGAGTTTGTTTTGGTTTGATATAGAGGTGCCAGAAGCCGGAGAATGGATGACCTCTTCTATTACAGCGCCACAAGGCACCATCATCGGGTTTAAAGGAATAGGGCTTAAAGGATCTGAGCGAACCGTGCTAGTGGTTGATGATCGCTGGGAAAATCGCTCGGTTTTGACTCACTTGCTAGAGCCCGTTGGGTTCAAGGTTCTGAAGGCGCATAATGGCGAAGAAGGCTTGCAAAAAGCGAAAGAACATCAGCCGGACTTAATTATTACCGATATCGCAATGCCGATAATGAACGGTTATGAAATGGTGAAGCAGATTAGAGCCTTATCAGCACCGCTAAAAATGGTTCCTATTATCGTTTCTTCTGCCAGCGTATTTGCCGCTGATGAATATAAGAGCTTCAGCGCGGGTGCCAATGAGTTTATTCCTAAGCCAATACAGGCCGAAAGCTTTTTCTTAGCGATTAAAAGGC
>JBARVS010000526.1:0-13850 GCA_049646385.1 Phormidesmis sp.
AACGTAGACTCTTCTGTCGTTGGTGTCAAACTCTGCTTTACCAATAGGCAGCAATACTTTCTTGCCAAAGATCCACGCCCCTGTATCTACGATTAGGTAACGAAATCGGCCCGTTGTGTCATCAAACAAACCATCTTCTACGGAGCCGACCTTATTGTCGTTGTCAACATACACACTGTAGTCGTCAAGATGGCTAAGACTATCATCGCTAAAGGTGTTGCGATAGTCAGGATAGGTTGTTTTAAGGCTTACTAATGTCATAGTTGGGGCTCCGTTCCTAATTTATTTTCTAGTGTTCTTGCTGGCTCTGTGGCCATCACATAACAATCATGATAATTGTGATTATAGGGATTGCCATCAAACAATGGTAATAAAACCAGTTTGTTTATTCTCTCCATATAGTTAGAGAAACATGCCAACAGACGTATGCCTGTAGAATTTCTCTTTAGATATTTGAGCATTCATTTTTTATAGAGAAAGGGCGCTGTGAAAACACAGCACCCGAAAGTCAGCGCTCATTACTTTGAAGCAAAAGGCTGAGCTACTGCCTAGCGGACAACAGCACGAGGTTTTTTAGCACCTACTGTAGAGCCGATAAGAGCGGCGACTAACGCTAGCAATGTACCAATCAAGAACCCTAGCCCTGCTTTAGAAGCGTTCGCTGCATATTGATCGGCGTCTTGCCCTGTGATATTTGGAACGGCGTTTTGGATGCCCTGTTGAATTTGCTGCTCGGTTGGAAGGGTAACGTTGTCAGACTGCTGAGCTTGCTCTACAGCGGCAGGTGCGCCTGCTGCCACGTTGCTCGCGGTCGTTGCCAAAAGACCAAAGGTTCCGGCGACATTGCTAGCCAATAACCACCCACTGAGCACTAACGTTGCTGCCCACATAATCGTAGCGTTGAGCATTGCTGTTTTGCTGTTCATGGGGCCACAGGAAGCGGCCATTGTCCACCCGCCTAAAAACAGGGCGATAAGTAAGCTGATGACTGCCCAAATGCCAATGCCTGTGCCAATGCTTCCGGCCGTCGCTTCGCCAGCGGCAAAGCCTCCTATGACTGCCCCTAGAGCACTCAGCAGGAGCTGAGCAACGATTGAGACAACAATACCCGCAAAAATAGGCCCCCAGCGGACAGTATCGTGGTATTCCGCTACGGGTGCAAATGTGGACGTTGGGGCTGGGCGGACGCCTTCTGCTGCTGTGTAGTTGCTACCTTCTGTGTATGCCATATGTTCAAAACTCCTTAACTGTGCTCGCGTGTGTGTTGTGTTCTGCTGTTTGAGTGGATCGTTTGTTTATCGAAAATGTTGTGCGGTCTGTCAGACAGATGGTTTGCTGGCGATCGCAACAAAACCACATTCAAATTTTCCTTCTTGTCCAAACTATAGGAGAGCATTATATTTGAAACACTGCCGAATGGCATAGAGCTTTGATAACGGCAGTCAGTACATAGGTGCATTTTTAAGTAGCGCTTTAAACAAGGCATTACTTTTTCTTTGCTGCGTAACGATTTCAGCGATTGGTCATTTGCTTTTGTCATGTTCTGGCCATGACTGATCGCACCGTGACAACGGCTATATTTCTGTGAAGAACGGGTTACATACCGTTACTTTAAAGAAAATCGTTACAGAAGATCGCTCATAGCTCCATCTCAAGAGAGAAGGGGTTTGAATTGTTTTCAATCACATTGGAGGAAATAATTTTGCTAATGAAATCATATGGCCCTTTACAGAATTAGCGATCGCCACCCAAACTACAAAGATGTCTATTTTCAGGGCGATGACCTCAAAGGAATGCCTGTATACACCACATATAACCATGCGGTAGGCAGCGTTTACGACTTGCTCATTGACGACGAAAATCGTATTCAGCAGCTGGTTATAGAGCTTAATCAAAAGTTAGGGCATAGAAGGGTATTGGTTCCCATTGGTCGCTGCTCAAGATCTAAGCAGGCTGGCCATATATATATTCGCGATATGAACGAAGAAGACCTAAAGGCTCTTTATCCGTACGAAGACGGGCAGCCCGTGAATGATGAACTGCTTGTTCAACAGAGAAGATATGAAGCAGCGGTCGTAGAAATTCCTTTGGAGCAATCTGTAGCAGTTGAGGACTCAGCGCCTGTAGAAGGCGTCGCAGTCGCAAGGAGTACCAATGTTGCTACCGAGATAGCTAATCAGCCGTCACCAGCGCCGCAAAGTCGGCCTATTCAGCTTTATGAAGAGCGCTTAGTGACAAATAAGCAGCGGGTCAAAACGGGCGAGGTGAAGATATCTAAGCGCACGGTCACCGAATCGGTGGGCACCGAAGTCCCGATTACGCGAGAAAAAGTCATCATTGAAATTGAATCTATCTATGCAGGGGAGACTCGCGTGGATTTTGGCGATGCTGAAGTAGAAGAAGATGGCACCGTACGAATGGGCATTTATGAGGATCAAGCAGAAGTGTGTCGTCGCGTTGTCCCCTATCAAAACGTCGCGATTCGCAAAGAGGTGATATCAGATATTGTGCCTATTCAGCAGACCATAAGACGTGAAGAATTAGACATAGATGCGACCGCCCCCTATATAGAAACGGAAATATAAGAATTAAGAGAAAATCAAGCGCGAACTTCAGTAGTCCAAAGGAAAAAGGAAAGAGAAAAGACGATATCTGCTCCTGTGTGGATCAATTGGGGGCGCTCACTGGCCTATGTTAGTAACAGCTTTGAAAACACTGTTGTTAACCTCCAAGGGAATCTGTGGGAAATATTTTAAGAATACTCAAGTACGTTGGGCTAGGCCTAGTCGGAACGGTTGCCCTACTGACGATATGGGGGCTGATTGAGCCTCATTTTCTCAATACAGAAAATGAGACGGCCACTGTTCCAAACCTGCCGCCTGATTGGGAAGGCAAAAAAATTGTCCAACTGTCTGACTTTCAAATGGGCATGTGGCTAGGCAATACTGACACCGCGCGTCGCAGCGTGCAGGAGGCGATAGAAGCTCAGCCTGCTGCTGTGCTGATTAGCGGGGACTTTATTTATCACGCTGAGCCTGAGCCCGTGCCTGATATAGAAACGGCTGTAGAGATTGTTCGCCCCCTAGTTGAGGCGGGTATTCCAACTTATGCGGTGCCGGGTAACCACGACTATGGCATGAGTTCTAAAACGGCCAAACCGGACGTGAAATTAGAAACTGAGCTGGAGGGTGCATTAAAAGAAGCTGGCGTTATTGTTCTTGAAAATGAATCTGTTGAAATGATGCTGCCAGATAGTGATGAGCCCTTGTATTTGGCGGCTGTTGACTCGCGCTGGGCAAACGACGATGATGTAAGTGCAGCGCTGCAAGGCATTCCAGAAAATGCGCCCAGAGTTGCACTGATGCACAACCCAGATACCTACGAAATGTTTCCGGCTAGCAGCGCACCTTTGGCCCTGGCGGGCCATACTCACGGCGGGCAGATGCGCATACCCAACTCGCCCCAGTGGTCATGGCTAAGGTTCACTCAAAAGGACAAGGTGTATGCAGACGGCTGGGCAAAAGGCTATGGCGAACCGGGCAATAACTTGTATGTGAACGTAGGCATTGGCATGAGTATTGTGCCTTTGCGCATATTTTGTCCGCCGGAGCTAACTATTTTTACACTAGAAAGCTAAGCCATTAGCTGCGCTGCTACTTTGCTACAATCTCACCTGAATTTTCAACATTTTGTTCTTGAGGGTATTCTTCGGGGTGCTCTTTAGGATGTTCTGTAGGATGTAAAAAGAGAAGCGTTACGACACTTGAGAGAATGATCAAGGCAATATTAATTCCCAACAGCGCTAACCCACCCCAGCCGCGATGAGGATCTCTAGATAGAAATGCGATCGCTGCTGCTGCCCCTGCAGGCACTAGAGCCAATGCCGCAACTACGCCCACGAGCGTGTCTGTTTTACGCTCAGTGAGGGCGATGATGCCCGCAATGCCAGCCGCGATCGCCGTAATTACGCTGTAGAGCCCTGGCGTTACCCTTTCCTCTAGCAGCGTTTTTTCAATGAGGCTAGTTTCGGGTGGAATGGCCTGTGTGATGTTAAGTATCCAGGTGACGATGAAAGCAGCGGCGATCGCTAGCCCCAACCCAACCCCCGCTGAAGTAGCACCTTTAATCGCCATTTTAAGATCGCGATTGACAATAGCAAACGAAATCAGCGCCAAGGGCGATAGAGCGGGTGCGATGACCATAGAGCCAATCAATACGGGCACTGAGTTGGTCAGCATGGCCACGGCAGATAATATACCAGCAGTGACCATTAACGTCATATACGAACCTGTTAGCTCACTGAGTTCAGCGACGCGCTCAACAGTATCAGAACTAACGATTGAAGGATGAGAAGCCATAGGAGCTCAGGAGCTTAGCTAAACAAAAGCCTAGTTTACAAACACCTGGCCGTCTGCCTGAATGCGGATAACGCTTTGATCGTTATCTAAGTCAGGTCTTTGCGATAGCGAAATTTCGAACAGTCCCGCTACTGAGCTGGTCGCTGCGACGCTTAGAAATCCGTTATCTTCACGCACGGTCGTAATGGTGACGGGTAGCGAAATAGCTTGTAGCATCACAGATTCGCCTGCCATTAGCACTCTTCTGCTGGTATCTCCTAGCACTTCATAGGTGACGGTTGTCCCTGTTGTGTTCATCAGCGAGATAGATAGCTGGTTGTTTAAAGGCGTTACGGTGGCGATCGCCTCATCTAGCGTTTCAGGCAAAGGCTCTGTCGAAGGCGCAGCTGTCGAAGGCACCGTTGTCGAAGGCGCAATGGTGGTATCAGGCGCGTCTGGCTCTGCTACAGGGCTTACGGTATCAGCCAGCGGCCTGGTAAGAACTGACGACTGTAGGGCTCTTAGCTTGCTGGCGCGATCGCCCTCAGGCAGCTGGGCATGGGCTGGCTTATTCAAAGCAGCGCTCACCATCACAAATCCACCACAGGCAAGTCCTGCTATCGTTAGTTTTTGTACTGCGGCATTCAGCTTCATGGCTATACTCCTTTTTGTTGACTGTCTGTATAGTTACACTAGCGCCTAAGCTATCCTCCTAACAAGCTTTCTGCCATCTTTCCCTTGAATGAGAATTGACATGATTAAAAACATCTGACGAATAGTCATCAGATGTTTCACTAACGAATCAATTGCAGCCAAGTTAACTACAGCTGAATTAACTACAGCGCACTACATTGCAGAAGGATAAACGCCATCAGCGACAAATACGGGCTTCTCAGTATAGGTTGCTTCTACCTGCTGCTGCACCGACAGATCCCAATCCAAATCGTAGTCTTTGTCAAACTCTGCTTTTATGTATGGGCGTAAAACGCCTGTAACAGCAACTTTCTCACCGTCTTGAGTCTGCGGCGTGGTGCCCTGCGTAAGCACTAATAGGTCTTCGCCGCCAAATAGCTGTTCTTCGTCTATGGTAAAAGTCGTTGGCGAGAGCTTGTCTTCCACTTCCCCTTCTACGGCAATTCTTTTGTTGTAGTACGCCTCAGGGTTGCTGGTAATATCACCCGGATCAGGAGACAGCGCAATTGACTCTGCAATAACAACAGGGCGATTCTCGTAATCTACATACAGCGTTGGATCTAGGCTAAGATTGTATTCCCTGTCTATGTCTGCAATTACAAACTGCTGTACTTCGCCCGTAACCTGAACTTCGGTATCATCGCCCTCGGTCAGCACAAAGGGCTCGCCGGAAGCATTAATAACCAGAACATCATCACCGCCAAAAAGCTGATCGTCTTCTAGCAGAAAAGAAGAGTCGCCAATAGCTTCTGCTACTTCCGCGCGAATCGAGACGGTTTGACCTTCTAAGTCTCCGGCGTTTTC
This sequence comes from Phormidesmis sp., assembly GCA_049646385.1. Classification (GTDB taxonomy): domain Bacteria; phylum Cyanobacteriota; class Cyanobacteriia; order Phormidesmidales; family Phormidesmidaceae; genus Phormidesmis. Next base: position 5,835 of record JBARVS010000526.1, read on the forward strand.
AGAAACTTCTTCTGTTGTGACGTTTTCTTGAGCATCTTCTGCTGTAGTGGTTTCTGCTGGGGTACAGCTAGGAAGAAGCATTGCAGAAGCTGCGATCGCTAATCCTAAAGCGGCTGTGCGCTGACGAAAGGCTTTCTTAAAAGATGTATTAATCATTGTTCGTAATGTTTCCTTGGAAGTAAACGAGCTTACATGCTACTTGTTTGCTGTATGCTCTCTCTCTATCCTTAGAGCCAGAAACAAAAGGAAGTAAACATTTTTCTCTGAAATATCTTATACAATAGGACGGAATTTTTTTAACTGACCTTATGCCTTTTGGGGGATTTTGCTGTGAACAATAGCTCTTGATGATTTTCTTAATAGCTTAGTCAATTGACCTATTCTGTTATAGTTGCTCCCTAAAGCCTTTCACATCTCTGAGTGCTGAAGCCTCATTCACATTCAAATCTTTAATGACGCTGAAGCTGCCATCTGTCTCTAGCACCACAGCCGCAATATCATTAAAATTGCCGCCACCGTTTAGCCGAATAGCCGCAAGAACTTCCCCTTTTGCAACTCTCTCTTGCTTAATTTGGTGCTCGATAAACTCTCCTTCAAAGAACAGTAGCGTAGGCTCTGCTTTTATCAAATTTTGAATAACGCTAGAGCGCACGGCCAGCCAAGTGAGTAAGAACTGATAGCTGACTAACAGCCCAATCGCTACCATCGTTTGTACAAATGAGGTGCTTTTAGTTAGCAGGGCGCTAGCCAGAATAGAGCCAAAGGCAATAGTGACCACAAAGTCAAAAGAGTTCCACTTTGACAGGGTGCGCTTACCTGAAATTCTCAGCCAGATAATTAAGCCAAAGTAGGAGAGCGTTCCGGTAATAAGGGTATGAAAAAAACTCTCCCAGTTGGCCAAAAGGTCGGTTGTTAGTGAATAGTCTGCCATTTTGCCAGCCTAAAGAGGAAAAGGGTTTGTCTAGCCTATAGCAGTGACAAACCCTTTTCCCTACTCATAAAGATAGAGAGACTATGCTGATGTTTTTGACAAGGCTACAGACCTTTTAGCGGCCAATGCCCAAGTAGCGGAAGCCCGCTTGCTCTAGCTGTTTTTGATCGAGAAAGTTGCGACCGTCAATCATCACAGGCGCGTTCATCAGGCTGGCCATTTTAGCGTAGTCTAAATTGCGGAACTTAGCCCAGTCTGTTACAAGCACTAGCGCATCGCAGCCGTCGGCTAAGCGTTCGGGGTCGGTTTCTACAATCACACCAGAGAGCCCCTGACTAACGCCGCTTTGAGACACAATCGGATCGTAGGCTTTTACTTTTGCGCCCAAACGATTGAGGCTTTCAATCATCAGCAGTGAGGGCGCATCGCGCATGTCATCGGTATCGGGCTTAAAGGTGAGGCCCAGCAGACCCACCGTTTTACCCTTCAAAATTTTCAGTACCTGCTGAAGCTTTTCAACGGTGAGCAGACGCTGACGAGAGTTGACGTTAATTGTGGCTTGCAGCAGCTCGGCCTCGTAGCCATAGTCTTCGGCGGTGTGTAGCAAAGCAGAAACGTCTTTAGGAAAACAGGAGCCGCCCCAGCCAATGCCCGCCTGCAAAAACTTGCTGCCGATGCGCGAGTCTAGCCCGATGCCTTGAGCGACCTGGGTGACATCTGCGCCGACGCGATCGCAAATATTGGCTACTTCATTAATAAAGCTAATTTTAGTCGCCAAAAACGCATTAGAAGCATACTTCACCATTTCAGCCGAGCTGAGGTCAGTAACCACCACGGGCACCTGAGGCGCATCGGCCTCTTCTGCAAACTTGCGCTCTACGATGGGGGTGTAGAGTTCTTTCATCATGGCGATCGCCTTTTCACTATCGCTACCCAGCACAATCCGATCAGGATTAAAGGTATCAAATACCGCCGATCCCTCTCGTAAAAACTCAGGATTGCTCACCACGTCAAAAGCCGCCTTTTTAGCAGACGCTGCCGAACCGCTAGCCGAACCGCTGGCCGATCCAACCGCTGCCCCGACGGGTACCTTTTGCCGCTCAGCAATGCCGTCTAGCACAATCATGCGCACCCAATCCCCCGAGCCGATTGGCACAGTAGATTTATTCACAATTACCTTATAGCCGCCGTTTAGGTTCTCCCCAATGCCACGCGCCACTGCCTCTACATAGCGAGTGTCGCTTTCACCTGAGGGCAAAGCGGGCGTCCCTACGGCAATAAACAAAATATCGCCATGCTCAACGCCTGCCCCCAAGTTAGACGTAAATTCTAGATTGCCAGAAGCCATTGAAGACTTCATCAAATCAGAGAGTCCTGGCTCGTAGATAGGAGACTGGCCCGACTTCATGAGCTGAACTTTCTCTTCGTTGTTGTCTACACAAATAACGTGATGACCAATATGCGACAGGCAAACGCCCGTTACAAGACCTACATAGCCAGTTCCAATGACACATACGCGCATGATGCTAATCTCTCTAAATAAAGTAGTAGTTTGATGGTGATTGATAGCCGCTCAAATAATCGAACGACTTTTTTTGTGAAAATTAAGACGCCGTGACGACTTTTCCGCTGGGCATTCCGCTGGGGCTGTTGCGCAGGCTCTCGGCTAGGGTGCCATTGGCTGCCATGCGATCGCGAAAATCAGCAATCGTTTTCTCTAATCCTATCTGCAGCTCAACGCTCGGCTCCCACCCCAATAGCTGCCTAGCCTTGGTAATATCTGGCTGGCGGCGACGAGGATCGTCTTGAGGTAACGGCTGATACTGCACTTCTACATCTGGATTCACCATTTTTTGAATCGTTTCTGCCAGCTCTAAAATGGTATATTCGCCAGGATTGCCAATGTTGATTGGGCCAGTTTGCTCACTGTTCATCAGGCGAATAAAGCCATCTACCAAGTCTGAAACATAGCAAAAGCTGCGGGTTTGAGAGCCATCACCATATACCGTTAGCGGCTGACCGCCGAGCGCTTGAACAATAAAATTACTCACGACTCGGCCATCGTTCTCTAGCATTCGCGGGCCATAGGTGTTGAAAATGCGCACCACGCGAATCTCTACATCGTTTTGGCGATGGTAGTCAAAAGCCAGCGTCTCAGCCATTCGCTTGCCCTCGTCATAGCAGCTCCGAATGCCAATCGGGTTAACGCTGCCCCGATACTCCTCAGGCTGAGGATGCACCTCAGGATCGCCGTACACCTCAGAGGTGGAGGCAAGGAAAAACCTAGCTTTAACCCGCTTTGCCAGCCCCAGCATGTTGAGCGTACCCAACACGTTAGTTTTCACCGTTTTCACCGGGTTGTATTGATAATGCACTGGCGAGGCAGGACAGGCCAAATGATAAATTTGATCGACCTCTAGTCGAATTGGCTCTGTAATGTCATGACGAATCAGCTCAAAATAAGGGTGATTCATCCAGCGCAAAACATTGCGCTTGTGGCCAGTGTAAAAATTATCTAAGCAAATAACCTCGTGGTTGGCTTCCATCAGCCGATCAATGAGATGGGATCCGATGAAGCCAGCACCCCCGGTGATTAGAATTCTCATAGAGTTTAGTATCTGAAAGGGTATCTAACGATTGGCATTCAGCTAGCTAAAAAAACTAACCTCAGTTGGTTGAAGTCGTTGAATAAAGCCGAGTTGCCTAGAAACTGCCTAAAAATGTAACAAAGTTTTTCAGTATTCATCAGTGAAATTCTGGAGTTTCACCAAAACTTCAACCGTTCTAATAAATACCCAAAAAGTTTGATACGTTATCAAAGATGTGCGGAATCTCTGCAAGATGCCCCGTAAAAAAGGGCGGCTAAAAAGGGCGGCTAAAAAGAGCGGCCAAGCATCAGCTGCTGGGCGTTAGCTTCAGCACCGCCATAAACGCTTCTTGTGGCACATCCACCGTACCGATAGACTTCAGCCTTTTTTTACCCTTTGCCTGCTTTTTGAGCAGCTTCTTTTTCCGCGAAATGTCACCGCCATAGCATTTAGCCAGCACGTCCTTGCGCAGGGCTGGAATGCTTTCACTGGCAATGATGCGGCTACCAATAGACGCCTGAATCGGAATTTTGAACTGATGACGAGGAATCAGCTCTTTAAGCTTCTCGGTAAGCGCTCGCCCTACGTAGTAAGCTTTGTCTTTATGCACGATTGCCGCCAGCGGATCGACCTTATCGCCGTTAATCATCACGTCTAGCTTTACTAGGGCATTGGCGCGGTAGCCAATCAGGTTGTATTCCATGCTGGCATAGCCGCGCGATCGCGACTTCATCTGATCAAAAAAGTCGGTGACAATTTCAGCTAAAGGAATTTCGTACTCCAAGGTGGTTCGCCCCGGCGTGAGATACTTCATATCTTTAAAGTCACCCCGGCGCTTTTGGCATAGCTCCATCAGCGTGCCGACAAACTCCTCAGGCGTAATAATATCGACCTTGACGTAAGGCTCCTCAATTTTTTCGCGCTGCTGCGGCTCGGGCAACATGCTGGGATTGTCAATTTCAACCACGTCGCCTTTAATCGTTGTGACCCGGTAAATCACCGAGGGCGCGGTCGTAATCAGGTCTAAATCGTACTCCCGCTCTAGCCTTTCCTGGACAATTTCCATATGGAGCAGGCCCAAAAATCCGCAGCGAAAGCCAAAGCCCATGGCGCTGGAGGTTTCTGGCTCGTATTGCAGGGCCGCGTCGTTGAGCCGCAGCTTATCTAAAGCTTCGCGCAAATCTTCGTACTGATCGGCATCGGTGGGGAAAAGGCCGCAAAAAACCATGGGTTTGGCTTCTACGTAGCCTGCTAACGGCTCAGCGGCAGGATTTTTGACCAGCGTAATCGTATCGCCCACTCTGGCATCTTCAACTGATTTGATGGAGGCTGAAATGTAGCCTACCTCGCCTGCGTGAAGCTCCTCGACGGGCGTTTGGGTGGGCGATAAAACGCCGAGTTCGTCAATGTCGTATTCCTTGCCGGAGGCCATCAGGCGAAAGCGATCGCGCTGATTAATCACCCCGTCCATCACCCGAAAATACACAATCACGCCGCGATAGGCATCATAGTAGCTATCGAAAATCAGCGCCCGCACGGGCTTTTGCGTTGTATCTGCTGGCGGCGGCACCAAGTAGGTAATCGCCTCCAAAATTTCAGAAATGCCAATGCCTTCTTTGGCTGATGCCATAATTGCATTGCTACAGTCGAGGCCCACCACCTCTTCCACTTCGGCTCTGACCCTTTCCGGATCGGCCCCCGGCAAATCTACCTTGTTGAGCACCGGAATAATTTCTAAATCGTTATCAATCGCCAAATACACATTGGCGAGCGTCTGCGCTTCCACGCCCTGGGAAGCATCCACCACAAGCAACGCCCCTTCGCAGGCAGCCAGTGACCTGGATACTTCGTAGGTAAAGTCCACATGCCCCGGCGTGTCAATCAAATTAAGCACATAGGTTTCACCGTCTTTAGCGGTGTAGTTCATCCGAGCGGCCTGTAGCTTAATGGTGATGCCGCGCTCGCGCTCGATATCCATTGAGTCGAGGAATTGGGCCTTCATGTCGCGATCGCTCACCGTACCTGTCTCTTGCAGCAGCCGATCAGCCAGGGTGGACTTACCGTGGTCGATATGGGCGATGATAGAAAAATTACGCAAGCGGGAAACAGGAACGTCGGTCATGAAGGTTCGGTTTTTATAGATCTGGCTTTTGTAGACTTTAGATAAAGAGCGAGGCTAATGTTTTGTTGATATCTAAGATTAATACTAAGTGATTAATACTAAGTCCTACAGGCGGATTTAGGCAGCCAACCAACTGGCCAACGATCTAGTCAATAGTCTAGTCATCGATCTGGCTATCGATCTGGCCAATAGTCTGGCTGTTAATCGGCCAGCGCTCTATCTGGTGATATCGTCGCAGACAATATTAACCAATAAGCGATAGTCTTGATGACAGTCGCGTCCCTGAACCTCTGAACCCTTGGACGAACCCTTGGACTCTAAAGCGATGCCCTGGCCTGTTAGCCCGAACTCAAGCGCTCAATCGACCTCGATGCCCGATGTCCCGCAGCCCGATGTCTTGCAGCCCAATGTTTCGCAGCCCAATGTTTCGCAGGTAGACCCGTTAGCTGGCGCTGCGCCCGATATGGCCCTTGAAGCTGCCTTAGCAGAAATTGCAACGTCCTCTGAAGTCAATAAAACCTGTGAAGGAATTGGTGGAGAAGTCAGTGAAATCAGCGCCGCAAGCAATGTGCTGGTCGTTACCCATACGGCTCAAGGTGAAATTTTATCTATACATTGGCCTCAGTCCAATGACTGTCAAAACTGCGAAGATCTAGTGGGCCAGCCGATAGTGGCACTGTTTGGCCCGGTAGCGGCTCCTCCCTACCTAGCTCGCGTGCAAAATGTACTGGCAACCCAAACGCCTGAAGAGTTTAAGTGCGTCGTACGCTGTGGTCAGCAGCCTATTAGCTTTGGTTTTTTGCTGAGCCCGCTGCCCCTCAATGGGCCAAACAATGGGCCAAATAACGGGCCAAATAACGGACAAAACGATGTGCAAGAGAGCCGCGCCACAGACGCTTTGGGAAATGTCGTTGGCATCGGTCGCCGAATTGTGCCTGAAGTCGCGCAGCTTACAGAAGTCCGCTTAACTGATAGCACAGGCGCGGTTGGCAACAGCTACTATGCGCTGCTCTCTAACGTCGCTTCTAACATTCGTAAAACCTTGGATCTCAACACGATTTGGCAGCAAACTGTGAGCGGTTTGGGCAACATGCTGAACCTTGATCGCTGCTTAGTGTGCGATTACTCAAAAGAGGTGCAAACCATCACGGTCGTGGCCGAACACTATCAGCCCGGTTTACATCCTTGCCTGGGTACAACGTTTGACTTGGCCGCTAAGTCTGACTTTTTAAACACGCTTGAAAGCCTAGAGCCCGTCATTTCTGACTTTGATCGCGGCGCTGAAGCGGGGGAGCGCGATCGCCCCTACACCGTGCTGACCGTTGCTACCTGCTATCAAAACGAACCCAACAGCATTTTGGTATTGCAGCAGCCGCCCCACCGGGCATGGCAACCGTTTGAAATTGAGCTGGTGCAAGAGCTAACCGATCAGGTCGGCACGGCGATCGCCCATGCCAAACTGTTTAACGACAGGGGCGACATCGCTTGTGAGCTACGTAAAAAGTCTCACGCGCTTAGGCAAACTAACGACGAGCTAATGCGCAAGCATGACGAGCTAGAAGAAGCTAAACAGCAGGCCGAAGAAGCTTCTCGCCTTAAAAGTGACTTTTTGGCCAACACCTCTCACGAGCTGCGCACACCGCTCAACGGCATGATCGGCTTTTTGCGGCTGGTGCTCGACGATATGGCCGACAGTGACGAAGAGCGGATTGAATTTATTCAAGAGTCGCATCGCTCGGCTATTCACCTGCTGGACTTGATCAACGATGTCCTCAACATTGCCAAAATTGAAGCGGGCAAAATGGATCTTGATTTGAGTGCAGTGAGCTTGAGCGAGCTTTTGCTAGAGATAGAGCACTTTATGCGGCCTCAAATTGAGCAGCGAGGGCTTTATCTTGACATTGTGGTACCCCCTACGCTAGATGAAATTAAGCTGTATAGCAGCTACCAAAAGCTAAAGCAGGTGCTGCTTAATTTGGTGGGCAATGCTACCAAATTCACCCCCGAAGGTGGGATTACCATCAGCGTAGAAATTAAGCTTCAGCCGATTGATTTTGCCGATCAGCCTTGGCCCGGTTTGGTCAAATTTAGCGTTGCTGATACTGGCATCGGCGTCTCTTTAGAAAAGCAGGATCGCCTGTTTCAAACCTTTTCACAGATAGACAGCGCTCGCACTCGTCAGTATGAAGGCACTGGGCTAGGGCTAGTGATTTCTCAGCGCTTGGTAGAAGCGATGGGCGGCAAAGCGCGGTTTATTAGCATGGGTGAAGGGCTCGGATCAACCGTTACCTTCACGGCCATTTTGTACCAGGAGCCTGTGATGGCGCTGGGGCTGTAAGGGTGACTCGCTCGAACAGTTTGGTTCTTTTAATCTG
>JBARVS010000527.1:0-51702 GCA_049646385.1 Phormidesmis sp.
GTGCTTACATAGTTAGTGGCTAAATAGAGTGTCGCAGGCAGGTCGTACTTGGCTAAAATTGGAGCCGCTACCGTGAGATTATTGCGATAGCCATCGTCAAACGTGATGGCTACGGTTCCTCTTTTAATAGGCTCTTTCCTTTTGAGCTTTTGAGTGAGCCGTTCGATAGAAATAACCTGGCGGTACTGAGATAAAAATCTCATCTGCTGCTCAAAAACATCTTCAGATATGCAGTTGCACGGATCTATCCAAGGCTGCTCAGACGCAGGCGGAACGCTGTGATACATCAAAATAGTCGCAACTGACTCACGCTGCATCCGGGCGTAAAGCGAAGAGAGCCCAGACTGATAGGAAAGCAAATGGAGTCGCCTGCGCAGGCGCTCTTTGAAGGTGAAAGAAGGCGCTGTGTCGAGCGGTAGAAACGCTACGGGTGAGGATGTGGGTAAGGTTGGAGCGTTTGTGCAGGCGATGGTGACCTGGGATAGACGAGGAACAGAAACAGAGGGGGACATGGCATTTGACGTTGTAGCGTTGATCCTGCTGCAAACTCTGATATGCCAGAGTTAAGCAGCTTTTAACTGGTTTTAACTGTGCTGGCCGTTTGCCTCCTCTGTATTTTTCAAGCGATCGCTTACTGCAAAAGAGCGCGATCGCTAGATATATGTTCCATAAAGCGCTCTTTGATTTCTTTTAAACTTACTTTTGATGAGTGAGGTATTAACTCAGCTAAGCAGGCAGTGGCATACTGAGCGCCTCAGCCGCTTTAGAAGCGCGCAGCTGCCCGCAGGCGGCATCTTTCTCCAACCCTCTAGAATAGCGAACGCTAACGGCAATGCCTTTGTCTTTGAGCTGCTGGGTAAAGTCTTCTACGCGCGCCTGAGTCGGGCGCTTGTAATCAACTTCTACAATGGGATTGTAAGGAATCAAATTAACGTGGCTCTGGAAGCCTCGTAGCTCACTCGCTAGCTCTAAAGCATGTTCTGGCTTGTCGTTAAGCCCTGCCAGCACAATATATTCAAAGCTGACGCGACGCCCGGTGAGCTTTACATAGTCGCGGCACTCAGCGAGCAAATCTTGCAGCGGATATTTCTCGGCGCTGGGGATGAGCTGGGTGCGCAGCGCTTGATTGCTGGCGTGAAGGCTCACAGCCAGGGTAATTTGCAGCTGCTGGTCAGCAAGGCGACGAATGTGACCTGGAATGCCGACGGTAGAAACTGTGATCATCCGCTGGCCAATGCCGATATCTTGGTTGAGCGATCGCACCGCCGCCACCACATTATCCGTATTTAATAGCGGCTCGCCCATCCCCATAAACACAACGTTGCTCACGCGCCGCCCAAAGTCTTCCTGAACGCTCAGCACTTGGTCAACAATTTCATAGGTTTCTAAATTTCGCACAAAGCCGCCTTTGCCCGTGGCGCAAAAGTCGCACCCCATCGGACAGCCAATTTGAGACGACACGCACACCGTTAGCCGCTTAGGTGACGGAATGCCCACGGCTTCAATAATGTGGCCGTCATTGAGCTTGAGCAAATATTTAATGGTGCCATCGGGCGACTCGGAGCGGTAGTGAAGGTGCGATCGCCCAATTGGGAAATCCTGCACCTCAGCCCGCCATTTTTTAGAAAATACCGTCACCTCATCGAGCGAGCGAACGCCCCGCTGATAGATCCACTGATGAAGCTGCTTGCCCCGATAAGCAGGCTGCCCACGCTCGACAACCCACTGGGTTAATGATTCTACCGAGCGGGCCAGCAAAGGCACGGCAGTCGGTTCTGTTGCAGATGTGCTAGCTGGCGTTGAAGGCGCGCTCGAAAGGGCTGTTGAAACCATAGAAAAAGAAATATCTCAAAAATTAAACCAGCTCTATTTACGAGACGGGTCACCATCATTCATCAAATCAACCAGCCCTTCAGTCAATGCTTTAGGATCCATAAACAGCACCTTAGAGTTGTCACTCTCCCCAATCTTTTGGTTAGCAGCTACGTAGCGCTGCGCGAGGAGGTAATGTAAAACCTCTCGACCGTTGCCCGTAGCCGCAAGCGCTTCAGACAAAATTCGCATAGATTCCACGTCAGCTTGAGCTTCTGAAATTTTAGCGCTTTTTTCATAAGCAGCGGCTCGCTCTTTTTGCATCGCCTCAAGCACGTTTTGAGGCGGCTCTAGCTTTTGAATTTCTACTCTGTTTACCTTCAGGCCCCAGGGCGCGGTGGCTTCATCCAATACATCTAGCAAGGCGCTGTTGATGGTATCACGGGAGGAAAATAGCTGCTGAAAGTCTGTTTTACCCACCTCAGAGCGCAAGGTTGTAATCACCAGCTCCTGCATCGCGAACTCTACGTCCTCAACGGCATAGTAGGTTCGCTTTAGGTCATAGATTCGCCAGTAAATAATCGCGTCTACTTCAAGATCAACGTTGTCTTTAGTAATGGCTCTTTGCGGCGGAATATCGAGCGTTTGCTCGCGCAAGGAGTCTTCTAGCACAACTGAATCTAACAGAGGCACAATAAAGCTCAGCCCCGGCTTTAGCGTGTCTCGGTATCGGCCCAATCGTTCGACCAAAGCAGCATTGCCTTCTTTGATAATGCGCACTGAGCCAACGCTGTAGCCAACAAGGATAAAAGCGAGGATGGCTATGATTGACGAGAACATGGGCGGTGACTCTTGAAGTGTGCTCTGTCGGTGTGCTCTTCGGTAGGTAATCGGTCAGGCGCTTTGCTTCGAGATCGTTGCCCGACAGATCTGCTTAAGGCTTAGCACATTTGCATAAGAAAGTATAGATGAAAATTGAGCAGGCCGCTAAACGTATCTGATAGCTCACTTAATAACCTATAGCTCGCTTAAATAGGCACGGCTGTACGTCAAAGATTCGGCGGGCGACGAATGTTTACTATGATCGTGACGCGATAATGGCGCACTATTGCGCTGAGAGTTTCAATGGCAGATCCATGATGAAGGCAGTTTGATTGTGGCTGCTCTCTACTTCAATGCTGCCCTCCAGATGGCCGATGAGCCGTTGAGTGAGGGCCAGCCCTAGCCCGGTTCCGCCTTGTTTCCAGGGGTCAGCGCTGGGCACCCGATAGAACTTATCAAAGATGCGCTGGCGTTCTTCTTCGGCGATTTCAACGCCAGTATTGACGACGCTAAAGCGAATTTTTTCGGCGCGGTGGCTAATGGCGATATTGATGCTGTGCTCAGGCGGCGTATATTTACAGGCGTTGTTGATTAGCTCTGTCATCACCCGCTCAATGCTAGCTAGATCGGAGATAAACTCGGGCAGGTCTTCAGCAATGGTGACCGCAATAGAGAGCCCTCTACTTTTGACTCTAGGCTTGAAGCCGTTGACAATATTAGGTAGCCAGTTGTTCAAATCAATCGGCTGTAGCAGCATAGGATGGTTGCCAACATCTAGCCTTTGCAGATCGAGCAGGTCGTTGATAAGGCTAATTTCTCGTTCGCATTCTTCTTTGAGGATGCGATAGTAGCGAGCGAGGCGGCCCTGCTCGGTTAAGGGCTTTTCTAGCTCTGCGTCGAGCTGGTATTCCTGATTGAGGGTGACGCCGAGGAGCTGTAGGGCGACGCGCATACTGGTGACTGGGGTGCGCAGCTCGTGCGATACGGTGCTCAAAAAGTCATCTTTGAGCGTATTGACCCGCTCTAGCTCGCGCACCTGAGACTGAGATTCTTGATACAGTCTGGCCTGACGGATGGCGATCGCACATTGATTAGTCACCTGCTCGACCAGTCGAATATCAATTTCGCTGAGGCTGTGAGCCATATCGTTAATCATCCATAAATCGCCCAAAACGCCGCGATCATCCAAGATGGGCGCAGCGAACATGGATACTCGTCCCCGCGCAGGATGAGGAATGATTGAGCAAAACTGTAAGTAATGACCGTCTAGCAACTGATGATAAACTTCAGAGTAAGCTTCCATTTGCGAAACTCGACCGCGAATAGAAGGCAACCCGTCTGAAAATTCGTAGGCGACCGTTGAGGTGCCCTGATCTAGGTCATACAGGGCGGTGTTAGCAGCTTTGGCACTGAGCGTTTTTACCAGCTCTTCTACCGCTGATTGCAGTATATGTTGCTCATCAAGGCTGTCGCGCACCCGGTCGGTAATGCGCTTAAGCGTGGACTCTAGCCTGAGGGCGTTGGCTAGCTCTGCCTGGTTGATCTCTAGCTGACGCTTAAGCACCTCGTTTTGCTCTCGGAGCTGAGTGAGTTCTGGGGCGATCGCAATCGTCGAAAATTCAGGCATGTCAGTTGACCCAAAGGGTGACTCAGACGGACGGATTGAAAGGCTCATGAGGCAATCGGCAGCATCGGCAGCATAGGTAAAAGTAAGATGCCCTTTTTAGTCATAAGAATATAAACCATTGTTGATATATATGATGTGAGATACGTTGTTAAGAACATGCCATTAGCTTCAACCAACCCTGCTGTAGCTTTATCTTCTTTAGTTTCGCCCGCGCTTGAGCCTGTCCTTGAGACACTACGGCCAGCGGCAGTTTCGCCAGAGATTGCCGCTGCGCCGCTGCGGTTAGGCGTGATGGCTTCGGGCAGCGGCAGTAATTTTGAGGCGATCGCGCGCGCGATCGCGCGCAAAGAACTCAATGCGCGGATCGAGCTAGTAATTTATAACAATCCAGCAGCAGCGGTTGCAAGTCGAGCCGAACGGCTAGGCGTGCCCGCTCAGCTATTAAACCATCGCACCTTCGAGAGCAGGGAAGCCTTAGACACAGCTATTGTGCAAACGCTCAAGGCTGCGGGCGTAGAGTGGGTAATTATGGCGGGCTGGATGCGGCGAGTAACCCAGCAGCTAATTTCAGCTTTTCCAGGACAAATCTTAAACATTCACCCCAGCTTGCTACCTAGCTTTCCAGGTATGCGAGCGGTAGAGCAGGCCCTTAATGCGGGCGTCAAAATCACGGGCTGTAGCGTTCATCACGTAGAGCTAGTTGTCGATAGCGGGCCGATTGTTATGCAGGCAGCGGTGCCTGTACTGCCGGATGACAGCGTAGAAACATTGCAAGCGCGGATTCAGGTGCAGGAGCATCGAATTTTTCCACAGGCGATTGCGATCGCAGCGCAGCAAACATTTAATGAGTGCTTACAGCCAAACTAAACAGCAGCTAAAATTGACAGCTGCTTAAGCTATTAGCAGCTTGCTTATAAATGTAAATCTACGAGAAATTGACTATAAATTTGACTGTAAATTAGAAGATTTACTTAAGTATTACGGATAGTATTTTGAAAGGCCAATAAATCTCGTTAAAGCTGTTGTCATGAGTAGCGATAAAAACTGATGTTAAAATTAGCTTTCACCTAGAAATTACCTAGCTGTTCATTGCATTTACTTAAGAGAAAAGCAGCTTGTTTAGCTGCCCTTATTTATATTTTTGGCCTGTACTATTTTCTGAGCTATTTACTGTACTAGGCTTTGACTGTTTTCAAAGATTACTTAAGTAAGCATTAAATATGCTCCTAATCGTTTGAAGCGCAGCGGCTTACACGGACAGCAATGAGTCTCTTTAGGAAAGGGCTCCTTGAAAAGATAGTGCTTTCAACGGAGTTAAGCATCAATCTAAGTTGCTATATTTTATGCAGGTGAAATGAGACAAGTGCCTGATGGTTAAACCTGTTTTATTTTGACTTTATTAAAGTTTCTTCCGGAGCATTAAGCTAACTCAAAGAAGACAGGAATGTGAGTCGTTAGGGTTCAATAAAAATGTTCGGAATGTCAAACTTTAAATCGTCTAAAAATAACGCATCCACTTCTAAATCGTATGGCCTTAATGGTGGCCTTAAGCGTCGAGCAGATAGCCTTGAGTTTTTAGTTCGTACAGCGATGACAAACGGCGAGCTTTCGCCAGGTGTCGCAGCGCAAATTGACCGCTATCGGCAGGGAACTCTCTCTTGCGAGGATCGACGGATGCTCGCCATTTTAGAGAATGCGATCGCCGATGGCTGTGTGATTCCGATTGAGATGCCTCTGCTTCAAAATCGCCGTCAGATAGCCTACAGTCAGGCTTAAAGAGTCAGACTTAAAGAGTCAGAATCAGCTATTCAGATTTAGTGAGTAAAGCTCAAACGCCCGTGCTTCTTTAGAGAGATATTGCCCCCACTGTAGCCGCGATCGCTTAAAATGCTAGCTCTATGTAGCCTTACTAAAGGGCGGTAGTCGTTTGCCGCCTTTTTTGCTGGTCGCCTTTTAGCCTCTTTTTCTACAGAGGCCCGAAGAATCCCAAAAGGCCCAAAGAATCCCAAAAGGCCCAAAGAATCCCAAAAGGTTAGAGTCCTAAAAAGTTTAGAGCGCTTCTCATTAATGTCACCGATCCGTCACTCCATAGCTCAGCCCTCAGCTCAAACAGTTTGGAGCAGCCCGCTTGAGGTTTCTCGCTGGATGTTGTTTTCTATGGGCATCCAGATCAGGCGATACCATTTGGAGCGACTGCCGAAGTCACCTTTTTTGATGATCTCCAACCACCGCAGCTTTTTAGATGCACCTTTGCTAATGGCAGCGGCACAAAGGCCCGTTCATTTTGCCTGTCATCACTACATGTCTCAGGTGCCCGTGATGCGCAACGTGGTAGACGCCCTAGGATGCTTTCCACTAGATGAACCAGCCCAGAGAGGGCGGCATTTTTTTCGGCAGGCAACGGGGTTTTTGCGGCAGCAAGAATCTATTGGCGTGTTTCCTGAAGGCACAGATCCGATGGTTGAGGTCACCGCAGCCGATCAGGTGGGCCCGTTTCACCGAGGGTTTGCTCATCTTGCATTGCGATCGCAGCGCCTTCTAGAAACGCGCACATCGGCAGAAGATCTCAAAATAGTGCCCGCCGCCGTAATTGCCATAGAAGAAAAACAGCAGAATACAGTGCCCTTCCAGCTACTGAGCTGGTTTGACCCGAGTGAGCCGCTGTTTCAGCAGCCAGGATTGCACCCGGCTGTGCTGTACCGCCGTGTGGCCGTGGTCATTGGTGAGCCGATTGCGGTCAGTGATTGGCAGCGGCAGGGCTATCATGGTAAGCGAGCAGGCCAAATCGCTACTGAGCTGAGCGAGCAGTGCCACCATCAAGTTCAAACCCTGCTTCAGGCAGGCTGCTACTAGCTGTGGCCAGCAACACTCAGTCAGACTATTCCACTAAATATTCCGCTACGGCCCAGTCCAAGGCCAGCTCTGGAGCCAGCGCCGTCAGCTTTATCGCACCTAGCCCCACCGATAGCGTTACTGAAAAAAGCCAGCAAAGGCACAAACCGCTATTCGTTTTTTTGCCCGGAATGGACGGAAGCGGCACCCTTTTGCGTCCACAGATGGATCGCTTAGCCCCTTGGTTTGACATCCGCTGCTTGATGATATCTCCCAAAGATATGACGGGATGGGAGCCCTTAGCCCATCAGGTTAGCCGCTTGATCAGCACGGAGATAGGCGCAGACACAGAGCCGAAAATAAGCGGTTCTACAGCTAATTTTTCGGCCCCAAATTTTTCAACCCCAAAAGCTACCCAGCGCCGCCGCTCGGTGTATCTATGTGGGGAATCGTTCGGTGGATGCTTAGCCATGAAGGTGCTAACCCTATCTCCACATCTATTTAACCGGGTGATTTTGGTGAATCCGGCCTCTTCGTTTCGGCGACTGCCCTGGATGCACTTTGGCTCAATGGTGACCCGGCAGCTACCTAACCTAGCCTATCGCTATAGTTCGCGGGGGCTAGCCCCTTTTTTGGTCGATCCTTTTCGGGTGGCACGGCGCGATCGCGAAGCCTTAGAAACCGCCATGGGATCGGTACCTGCCAAGGTAGCCGCTTGGCGGATGGCGCTGTTAGGTCGCTTTGAAGTCGAGCGACTGCCCCTAGAGCGCATGACGCACCCGGTGCTGCTAATTGCCGGAGAGCGCGATTTGCTGCTGCCTTCTAAGCGAGAGGCCAAAAGCTTGCAGGCTCGGTTTCCCAACGCGCAGCTAACGCTATTGCCCAACAGCGGTCATGCCTGCCTGCTAGAAAAAGAAACTGATTTGTTCAAGATACTGCGTCAGCATGGTTTTTTAGAACGTTAGCGTATGGGTTTGCACCTTCAATTTTTGTGCACCAATCTGTGCGAGGAAGACGCATTGCCTCTATGATTTATAAGGTGATCACCGTTTAACTTTATTTTTTATATATCCCATGTCAAAATTTTTTGGCTGGTTCCGCCCTATCTTCCGCCAGTTTTTTTGCTGTCTGGCGATCGCCCTGTTCGCTATCCAGATTGCAGCAGCACCCGCTTTGGCGACGGGCATTTACAGTATGCCGCCTTCAGCGAGCAGCGATAATTTGTTCATTGACGATGCCGCTCAAGTTTCACGGCTCAACGAAGGCAAAATTGAGAGTGACCTCCAGCAGCTAGCCCAGCAGACTGGCAATGAAGTTCACTTTGTCACCATTCATCGGCTAGACTACGGCGAAACGGCTCAGTCGTTTGCCGATCAGCTTTTAGCGCGCTGGTTTCCGACGCCCGAAGCGCGAGCGAATGAAACCGTCATTGTGCTGGACGATGTCACGAACAACATTGGCATTAGCGTGGGCAAGAAAACGGCTAGCGTGCTGCCTGACGATATTGCCCACAGCATTGTTGATGAGACCATGAAGGTGCCTTTACTGCGCGGCAACCTGTACAACCAGTCTTTTTTAGATGCTTCTGATCGTTTGGTTACTGTGATTTCGGGCGAGCCCGACCCTGGCCCGCCGGAATATAACAATAGTGTGGATACAGATAGAAACTTTGCGACGGCTGAAGAGACCGAAGCTAGCCGTGGAACCTCTACAATTGTGGTGGTTGTGCTGTTGATCGCCGCGACGGTGATTCCAATGGCGACTTACTACTGGTATATTTCGGTTGGCGGCTAGCAATTCATCGCTAAGGATTCTTCTGGCTAGGAATTCTATGGATATGAGGCTTTCGATGTCGGATATATCCGCTAGGCTATAATTTATCCGCTAGGCTAAAGAAGCTCATTTGAAGAACGCCTCGCCTATGGACTGGTTGAATCGGTTGCCTCGCTGGATGATTTGGGGGCTGGCTTTGCCACTGTTTGCGCTCAACGGCTGGGTAGCGCTGCAAATATTTGCCTACTTTCGATCGCAGCTCACGATTTTTTTGACAGCAACGCTGCTGTCTTTTGTGCTTAACTATCCGGTGCAGCTGCTTTCGCGCTTTCGGCTGAGGCGATCGCTCGCCATCCTGCTCGTGCTGCTGAGCTTTCTTTCCATACTGGGCGTCCTTGGCGTGCTGCTAGCGCCGCCCCTAGTCGAGCAGCTCAACGAACTCATCAGTCGGCTGCCCTCCTGGTTAGACTCAGGCACCTCTCAGCTAGCGGCCATTCAAAACTGGGCGATAGGGCTTGATTTACCGATAGATTTATCTCGGCTGTCGGTTCAGCTTCAGGGCAGGCTGACCACGCTGCTGCAAAGCATTAGTGCGAACGTGTTGGGCTTGCTGCCCGATGCCATCAGCGGCGTAATTGATGTGGGCCTCATTGTGGTGCTGACCTTTTATATGCTGCTGCATGGCGAGCGGCTGTGGGATGGCATTTATCAGTGGCTTCCCGAAGGCTGGAACGAGCGCGCCAGACCGCTGATTAGAAAAAACTTTCAAAACTACTTTCGCGGGCAGATTACAGTGGCGCTGCTGATGGGCACGGCCATGACGATCGCATTCGTGGTGATTCAGGTGCCGTTTGGCCTGCTGTTTGGCATTGCGGTGGGCGTGGCGGCAATTTTCCCGTTTGGCCCAGCGCTCAGCATTACCGTCATCAGCTTTTTGACGGCGCTCAAGAGCATTTGGCTAGGCGTTAGAGTGGTGGCGGTAGCGGCGGTGATTGATCAAATAGTAGAGAATGCGATCGCCCCTCAGCTCATCGGCGGCTTCGTCGGCCTAAACCCCGTGTGGATCTTACTCTCTCTATTGTTAGGCACAAAAATTGCAGGCTTTTTGGGGCTGATTGTAGCGGTGCCTGTGGCTAGCTCTATCAAAGGTATTTTTGAAGATAGCCGCATCCCGCCTTCTCAGCCGAGCGCGATAACAGAAACCACAGAAAGCAGCGCACCAGAAAGCCAATCAGAGGGCAGTAAGCTAGCGTCTGCATAGATTGTTCAGATTGTTCTTACGCGCAGCATTTAATCAACAGCCGTTATTGCCCGCTTTGCCACTGGCAAGCTAGCGCCTGTGAGCCCGCGAATAATTCTTTCTTCTCTAGCAGAAGGCTCGCCCTCCTCAGATGTAAAAACGACAAACAGAGGATGCGGCGTTTCAGTCCCTTCTGCCAGCAGATGCTTATATCGTCTGGGCATCAGCCATTCAACGCCCTGTCCTAGTTCCACCTGCGTTTGTCGCCAGCGCCTGAGCAAGTCAGAAAAATCCTCTCCAGGCCGCTGAATAAACAACACAATTTCGATGCCAGTTTTAATCTTCCATTCTGGATCGCACATCATTAGGGCTACATCGCAGGGCAGCTGACGAATTCTATAGCTCGTGTCGATAATGCCGCCTGTTTCAGAGACTTCTCGGCTGCGGATATTGGGCAGCGGGATGGCTACCATGCTTTCTTCAGGGCGGCGGACGCTGGGCAGCGCTTCAAAGTACGGGCGATGCTGCATCAATAGGGCAAGAATACCGTCATAGTGACAGCAGCTTGCCAGCAGTTCCTCATAAGCAGTGCGATCGCCCACTTCTTCATCTGTCTCTAAATTTGTATCGGATGCGCCTGCGATCGGTAATGCCAACTGTAAATGCTCATGCGTTCATATGGTGCTAGTTTGCCCGCATCACTTCGCCAACTTCGATTCGGCTACCGTTGGCAAAGTCCCAGCCAGAGAGCGCCCTTTTGCCCGCTGGCTTGACTTCATACAGCAGCAAATGCCCGTCGCCTGTTTGAATCACAGGGCCGTAGCTTTTAAGGATGGCGACGACGGCGCCAGGGTTAGGCACTGGGGAGACAGCTCTCGAAACGGGAGGCTTGGCCAACGTCTCAATATCAGCCGCCTCATACAGCGATCGAACAGCCGCCATCTCTGACGGTAGCCTGCTCCAGTAGGCTTGGCCAAGCGGCACGGTTGCCATCACCTTCAGGCTGTTGTCATCTCGAAACCCGGTGGTGCAGTTAGGATAAAATCCGCGCACCTGATCGTGCAGCGCCTTAGCGCTTTTGTGCCAATCTATCCGATAGTCATCCTTGGCGATCAGGGGCGCATAGGTGGCGCGAGCGTCGTCCTGCGCTCTCGGGCGAATCATCTGATGCTGAAGCTTTTGCAAAGTCGCAGGTATCAGCGCCGAGCTGAGCTGAGAAAGCTTTTCAGCAACGTCCCAGGCGTTGTCTAATAGGCCGATAGGAATGGTTTCTTCTAGCAGCATGGGGCCAGTATCCATGCCCGCATTCATTAGCATTGTTGTTACCCCGGTTTCATACTCGCCTCTGTACAGGCACCATTGAATCGGCGCAGCGCCTCGATACTCGGGCAAAATTGAGCCGTGGGCATTAACGCAGCCCAATCGAGGCATATCTAGTATTTCTTGCGAAAGAATTTGGCCGTAGGCAATCACCACAAAGGCATCGGCTGCTAGCGCCTTCAGCTTAGCTAAAATATCAGAATCTTTTTTAAGGCGGGCAGGCTGCCAAATAGGGCAGTTAGGAGCGTCCGTTTGAGCGGCGGCTTTAACCGCAGAAGGCATGACCTTTCCGCCTCGGCCCCGGCGCTTGTCGGGCTGCGTGACGATAGCGAGCAGCTCAAAATCTGGATTGGCAATCAGCCGCTTGAGGCTAGGTACGGCAAACTGGGGCGTGCCAAAAAAAACAATTCTCATGGGCGAGTATCTACTAAAATTTCGATGCGGCGGTTGCGCTGGCGTCCGGTGTCGGTGTCGTTGCGCTCAAGCGGCTGTGACTGACCATTGCCGACGGTAACCCAGCGGTAGCGGCCGTTAGGGAGAGCCGCGCGCAGGTAAGCGCTAATCGCTTCGGCCTGGGCAAGGGTATATTTTCGGCTGCTGTTCGCTTCAGCTTGATCGTCACTGTAGCTGCGAATTAAAACGGTTGCCTGCGGATAGTTCACGAGCTGATCGAGCACCTGATTGAGCAGGGCGCTATCTTTGATGTCGCTTTGGCCGGGGCTAAATAAGGCATCGCTGGGCAAGGTAATTTTGAGCTTAGCCACTTCGAGGAGCTGGTCGGTCAAATTTGTGGGCGTGGGCGCATACTTTTCGGCTTTGGGCGGTTTTGTAGACTGCACGATTGGATCAATGGTGGCTCTGAGCAGGTTTACTCGGCTCTCAACGTCTGCGCCCTGATAAGGTGGTTTGCCAAGCCTTTGTTCCAGCGTTTGCACTCGCCTGTCTAGGGTTAATACTTCTGTCTCAATTGAGTTGAGTTCGTCAATCAGCGGCTGTCTTTCGATTGGCGGCAGGCTGATAGGGGCTAGCACTGGCCCCGTTTCGGGCAGCGGAATCGCTTCGACCCGGATTTCAGTGGTGGGCGATCGCAATAGCTGAGGAAAATGCCACAGCCGACTGGTCAAGCGGCTAGATTTACGCAGCAGGGTTTCTTGTAAGGGCGGTTGGGTAAAGCTGCCGGGTAAGATTTGGGCGACTAAAATGCCAAAAAGCCAAGCGCCTGTGAGAATGCCGCTGGTAGCTAACGTGTAGGCGATCGCACTGTAGGGCTGCTTTTCCCACCAGAGTGGCGATCGCGGCGACACTGGCTGAACAGGCGTAGGGACAAACAGCGTGCTCCCGTCAGCGGGATTGACAACGTACTGTCCGTCGGCTGGTGGGTTAAGCGGATTGTCTGGATTGTTTGAACTGTCTGAAGGGGAAGGCGTTGCTGAAGGGGGGGTGAGCGATCGCCCCAGCAGACCCAACTTTTTCTGAAGCCTTCCTTTAGATTTAGGCGTTGATTGGGCCGTTGATTGGGCTGTTGGTGACAGCAAGTCCGGCAACGCGGTTGAACGATCAAAAGGTGTGGGCTGCGACAGCGGATACTGCGCTGAATAAGCTTCGTCTTCAGCTTGACTGATCGCCTCATAAGCGCTGAGCTGTCGGCTAATAGTTGGTCGAGCTGAAAAAAAGCCAGCATCGTCGGGCGTCGGCGCTGACGCTTGAGCGGAGCTTGAATTTTGCTCAGGCTCAGGCTTTTGACCGCGCTGAGTTTCTAGATCGATATCGGCGGCCAGCGGGTGGTCAGCGCTGTTCCCTGCTAGCTCGTTTGCCACAGACTTATCCGCTATAGGCTCATGTGCCACAAAGTCAGCTTCTCCCGTTAATCACGCCAGCGCCTTGGCCCTACCGTCGGGCGCTATTCATAAAAGCTCCAACCCCACCAAGGGCTGACTTCGACAACGCCGCGTTCGGTAAATACAACCCGATAGTCCACAGCGGGCGCTTCCTCTGGCGCAGATTTTAACAGACCTGGCAGCGGTGTATCACCAACTGCTTTTGCTGCATTCTGGCTCACAGGCTCATAGCCAACCACCGTGCCGTCTTCTTTAACTCTCACGCGATAGACAGCCGCCGCTTCGCCAACTCTGGGCTGCTCGCGCTTCTCAACAATCGTACTCTTTAGCTGATTGTTGAGAGCTTCAACCTCGCTCAAGCTACTTAGCGTAACAGGTGGCTCATTAGAGAAAGTCGCGCTGGTGCTATTGCCTGCGGTTGGCGCACTTGGCTTATCGGGTTGCCTGCCCGTTGGGGTATTTGCCTGAGCCTTTGCGGTCTCGGCCTTAGCTGCTTGGTTGCTCTCTGTGCTAGGTAAAGCAGCAACAGCCGCACTCTCACTGAGGCCGACGACGGCACCATCAGGGCCAAAGGTGACAGCGTATTGAGCGATCGCATTCTTCTCAAGTCCTTCAGCGGCGGCATTAGCTTTAGCCAACCGGGGCAGCGGCGTTTTATCAACATCTCGCAGGGCCGCATCATTTTCAAACTGATAGCCCAGCACCTCTCCCGCTTCATTTACCGCAACCTGATAGGCCAGTTCATCAACAAAGCTAGCGTCTGGGCCAGCGGCTTCATCTATTTTTACCTGTAGGTCAGACTGAAGCGTAGCCAGCGTATTTTTATCAGTGATTCTAGGCGCTTTTTCCCACAGGGCGCTCTCCGTATTGGCGGCGGCAATGCCGTCGGCTGGTGGCGTAGAGCCATCGCCAGTGGGCGCTTGCGAACTGGTGGTGGTTGCCGCTGTTTGAACGGTTGTCGTCTCGCCTGTGCTGCTCTTGGGCGCTGGCGCAGTTCGCATCGGGGGCAGCGGCAGTATGCTAATGGCCATGGTCGCTGCAACTAAGCTACCAAAGCCAAGAATGGCAGGCAGAGCGCGATCGCTCAGCGGCTCATCTGTTTTCACAAACCGACGCGGCAAGGGCGTCAAGGCCGCTTCTAGCTCTGGCAAGGTCTGGCTATCGTCAAAAAATTGATCGACCGCTTCAGTGAGGTCATATAGCTGCACAGAAGACAGCTTGATGTCAACCGCACGACCGTCACCAGCATCGCCTAAGTCAGCAATTTCTGGCTGCACAACCAGATGATGATAAGGGCCATCGCCCGGATTGATATGCACCAGCAGCGGCTCGCCTTCAGCCACCTGCGGATGAGCAAACCCACTGAGAATTTCCTGACTGTACTGGCTCACCGCTCGAACCAGCGCCGCAAAAAAACTGTAGCTGCCATTGAGCGACTTTTCTAAACCGCTGATTCGACATTCCGCGTTCACCAGTAGCGACATCACCTCTTCGCGACCGGGCTCAGGATCAATGCTGAGCCCGTCTAAAATCAGGCTGCAGTTTGGCAGCTGGTACTGTCTGCGAATCGTCATGACACGTCTCCATCAAAAAGACTGATCCAAAGGCGATCTGCGCCATTGGTGCCCGTGCAAAATAGCAGCTTCGTGAGCAGTTCAATCGCTAGCTCATTGAGCTTTTCGTCTGTGCCGTAAGCAATCACCCCAGCGCGTTTGGCGTTCATCCGGGCGCGAAAGTGAGAGCGAAAGCGCGATAGGTAGTCTGAGAGCCTAAAATGATGGTCGTAAGACATGCCCTGATCGCTGAGCTGCTGATAGCCCAGCAGAAGCTGACGAATTAGCACGGTAAGCCGCCGCGCCAAAAAGCAGGTAATCAGCACTAGCGCCTTGCCCTCTTTGTGAGACATCGGCTGCCGCTGGCTAAACCGACGCAGCGGATTGCTGCTGCGCAATAGCCACAGATTAACTCGACCGCGAATGACTTCTTCGAGTCCTAGCTCTTTGGCTGAGGCCAGCATTGCTTCAGCGCCGCCCAAGTCCAGCGCCTCAATCGCCAGCAGCAGCAGGTCAATTTGGGTTTTGGCCCGTCTAGAACACTCCCCAGGAACACCAGTGGGCGTGGGCAGCTGGTCAATCACTTGAAGATCGGCGGGAGCAGTGGGGGGACTCTGTACTTGCATACGTTTGGCGACTATTCACTCAGAGATTTATCAAAACATATTTATGGACGATTGAGGTACCACTGAATTTAATGGAATTTAATGGATTTGACATCTCGTCCCTTTTAGAAGTTGCCCGAAAACGCAATGTGATGTAACAACAATGCTTGATTTCAACCAGGAATGAACGGCTAGGCAATAGGCTACTAGGTAGATGTATAGCCAAAATGCAAAGGGCTTTTTCAGCGATCGCGACTATCTTAACTTTCTACCCATAAACTCATACCTCTAGCGTATGCTTAGCTTCCATACTATCTTGACGTGTCTAAACAAGCGCAGCCGCTATCGTTAAAAGCTAAGGATTGAATCGATTCTTCAAGCGCTGATCTTTCAAAGGCCCGTCTACTCCTCAATATCCGAAATTAGCCATTGATCGCCTTCTCGAATGATTGTATAGGTGAAGATACCTGTATCGTCTGCGTAGGAAAACTGATCGCTACGCTGACCGTTATCATAAACGGCTGCTGACTCCGTAATTTGCGCCTGTACCTCTAAGCTTTTAGCATCGGTCGCGTCTTCAGGCTCTACAGCCACAATTTCGACTGGCTCATGAGTATAGTCGATGTACCAGCCTTCCTGCTTTGCCGACTCTACATCGGTTTGCGTTGCACTCAGGGTTGCGCCGGTCAGTACCTTGCTCAGGCCACTAGCGTCATGGTCTTCCGCGTAGGCTGCTTGTTTGGTCGTTAGCCACTGGTTAAGCGTGGCTGCCGCAATTCCCTGCGCGTCGTCTGCTGGGACGGCAGCGGCGGTTGAGGGGGTTTCTTCAATGTCGATTAGCGGCTCGTTAATACTTAGATCAAGCTGGTCGCCTTCTAGCCTTAGGCTGCGATCGCCCCCACCCCCAATCAAACTCAATACGCTTCTGGCCAGCAGCAAGCCCAGCACTAAAAGAGATAGCCCCGCCACAATCACTAAGACTAACCTGCCCCACTTGGGCGAGCTACGACGACTGCGGCGTCCTCTAGCAGCGGTTCTGCCCGCCCGTCCGCTGCGATCAGGGGGTATCGGCTCTAACCCGCTATTGATCGTGCTCTCGCTCTGCAAGCCAGCAGACGAACCAAGCTGCCCGCCAGAAGAAAGCTGAGAAATTCTTTCAGCAATCCCAGCCGCACCAGCAATCCCAGCCGCGCCTATCACACTCGCGATGCCAGCAGTCCGACGGTTTCCCCGCCTGCTAGCAACAGAAGATTGGCCACTGTCGCCGTAGCCAGCATCCTGCAGGGTGGCTGCTGTGCCAAAAGGATTATTGGTAGCCGCCACGTTTAAATCTTGGAGATCAGGGCGCTCGAACTGATTTTTTATTGGGTTAACTGCGCCTGAGGTAGGCCAGTTAGCGGGCTGGTGAGCCTGCTCGTTGGCCAGCGGTAAGTTCTCTAAGTAGCTTTGCACCGTGCTGTCGGCAAAGTAATCTTTGAGGGTAGCAAGCTCCTGATCGAGATCGCGAAAGAAGGGAAAAACCTCCTGCTGAAGCCAGTTTTCTGCATATAGGCACAGCCCAGGCAGCAGATCGGGAGAGCCTTGAGAATGCTCGCGAATAAAGGCTAGTGGCTCATGCTCTTGAGAAAGTTCCAAGGCGCGGCTAGCTTCTTCAGTTTGGCCCAGCAATACAGCGCACACGGCCTGCTCCAAATGCACGTCCTGACGACCGCTTAGCCGCAGCAGCATTTGTTTGGCACGGCGAATGAGGCTAGGCTGATGCTGGGCAAAGCCTCGGGCAAGCAGCGCATATACTGCTAAATAAGTGCCGACCGCTGAAGGTCTTTGCGCCTCGGCTTCAAAGACTTCTTGCTGCTCGGAGGCGGTCAAATAGCCGCGCAGCTGCTGGACGAACCGAAGGAAGTCATCAACGTCTAGGCCCGAAAGATCGTCCTCCGCGCCATCAATGCCGCCTCGATCTTGCAGCATTCCTTTGAGCAGAATGACGCCTTCTTGTCGAAGCTGTTTTTGCTCTAGCGGGCGAGCGATTAGCTCTAAGCAGCGATAGGGCCGCAGCTTATAAAGATCGGCTTGAACTTCGGCTCGAAGCACTGGAAACAGGTCTTCTTTTAGCAGCAGCTCCCGACCCGTTTCTAATGACTCTGCAGCGTGCTCATAGTGATTTTGCTGCCATTCTTCGCGACCTAGCTCCAGACAGGCAACCGCCAGGGTCAAAACGATGTCGGGCAGGGCGGGCTGTTCTTTGATCTGCTGGCCTTCCGGGGTATGCACATCGCGCTTTAGATACGGACGCCCCAACCTCAGGATTAGCTCATATTCGCCTAGCTCTAGCAAAATCAGCAGTGCGCCAACTAGCTGATGGTTCTCAATTTCAATGGTGGGAACGCTGTTTTCCCAGTCGGCGGGCCGATCATCAGGCGCTACATCGCCCGTGTTGCTTTTAGAGGCCGCTAAAAATTCTTGGTCATACTCGGTTCGGCTCGCGCTGCTGCCTAAAACTTCGTATGCTTTGTCAATGAGCTGACGGCGGGCATCAATGGCTAGCTCTGAATATTCACGTCGGGGTACCTGCAGCGTGCGATCGCGATGCGACTGCTTTAGCTGCTCAGCAGTTGCCTGAGTCGGCAGTCCCAAAATTCGATAGTAGTCTAGCGGAATTCGCACTCTTTGTATCCCCAGCCATTAAGCCAATCTTTATACTCTAAAACGACCAAAGCCACCTATCTTTTCCTATCCCTTGAAGAGCCTCGAACCAATGGCCTTGAGGGGCTTCATTGATTCAGAACCAAGCTTAAACTTCGATTGAGCCAGCTCGATTAAGCCATAAGCTTGCCTAACGATTATCTCCTAACCACCGTTGATGTGATCATTAAATATAGCTTTGGCATAGCTTTAAGCGCTACGGGTCATTTGTCAAGCAGCTATCTGACGGCTTTTTCACTCAGATGTCCCCCATAGGACATCTGGGGGGACATCTGATGGGACATCACCGAAGAAACCCCTAAGGGTTCTAAAAGGGTTCTAACTGGGCATACATGTCAAGAATTCATATTAGCAGCAGGTCAAAGTCGATTTTTTTTGGATTTATTTCTTATAGTCTAATGGTCAAGGATCTAAATTTTGTGAGCGTGCAGATGTTTGCTTGTTTGGCAATTTGAGCGAATAATCAATAGACGCATTGTTATCACAAGCGCTGAAGGACACGAGAGATACAAAACCCATGGTTCAGGAAAGACCGCTGCCGATATTTCAAGCGTCTAAGTCTCAGGTGACGAAAGATGAGGGGCTTCGTATCTACGAAGATATGGTGCTGGGTCGCTACTTTGAAGATAAGTGCGCTGAGCTTTATCAGCGGGGAAAAGTCAAGGGATTCGTACATTTGTACAACGGTCAGGAGGCGGTTTGTTCGGGCGTTGTTAAGGCGATGCGCGCTGATGACTACGTGTGCAGCACGTACCGCGATCATGTTCACGCGCTGAGTGCGGGCGTGAGTGCGCGGGCAGTAATGGCGGAGCTGTTTGGTAAGGAAACTGGCTGTAGCAAGGGTCGTGGCGGCTCTATGCATATGTTTTCTAAGGAGCACAACATGCTAGGCGGCTTTGCCTTTATTGGTGAGGGCATCCCGGTGGCGTTGGGGGCTGCTTTTCAAAGTCGCTATCGGCGTGAGGCAATGGGTGATGCGAGCGCCGACCAGGTAACGGCGGCGTTTTTTGGCGATGGTACGACGAATAACGGCCAGTTTTTTGAGTGCCTGAACATGGCGGCGCTGTGGAAGCTGCCGATTTTGTTCGTGGTAGAAAACAATAAATGGGCGATCGGCATGGCTCACGAGCGGGCGACTTCTCAACCCGAAATCTATAAGAAGGCGAGCGTTTTTGGGATGCCCGGTTATGAAATAGATGGCATGGACGTGCTGGCCGTGCGAGCGGCGGCGACGACTGCTGTAGAGCGAGCCCGAGCCGGGGAGGGGCCGACGCTGTTGGAGTGTTTGACCTATCGCTATCGGGGGCATTCGGTGGCCGACCCGGATGAATTGCGGCCTGTAGATGAGAAGAAGTTTTGGCGCGATCGCGATCCCATCAAGCGGTTTGAGGCTTATTTACTAGAGCAAGATCTTACGAGCGAAGCCGATTTAAAGGCGATTCGCGACAAAGTTACAGAAGTCGTAGAAGATTCGCTGACGTTTGCAGAAGAGAGCCCGGAGCCCAATCCAGCCGATCTTTACAAATACGTTTTCGCCGAAGACTGACCTTGCACACGCCGTTCATCATTCATAATTCCTCATTCATCCTTCTCTTCTATGGCCCAAACTTTTCTATTCGACGCCCTTCGTGAAGCTATCGACGAAGAAATGGCCCGCGATCAAACTGTGATGGTCATGGGTGAAGATGTCGGTCAGTATGGTGGCTCTTATAAGGTCACGAAAGATCTGTACGACAAGTACGGCGCGCTGCGTGTGCTAGATACGCCGATTGCTGAAAACAGCTTTACGGGTATGGGCATCGGGGCGGCAATGACGGGCCTGCGACCGATTATTGAAGGCATGAACATGGGGTTCTTGCTGCTGGCTTTTAACCAGATTTCTAATAACGCTGGGATGCTGCGCTATACTTCTGGCGGCAATTTTAAAATTCCGGTGGTAATTCGCGGCCCTGGTGGTGTCGGCTCTCAGCTGGGCGCGGAGCACTCACAGCGGCTAGAGGCTTACTTTCAAGCGGTGCCCGGTCTTAAGATTGTGGCTTGCTCTACGCCCCGAAACGCCAAAGGATTGCTAAAAGCAGCCATTCGTGATGACAATCCTGTCCTCTTCTTTGAGCATGTGCTGCTGTACTTTAACAAGGAAGACCTGCCGGATGATGAGTACATTCTGCCGCTAGACAAAGCTGAGATGGTGCGCTCGGGTAAAGACGTGACGATTTTGACCTATTCACGGATGCGCTACCACGTGATGCAGGCCGTAGCGTCACTGACCCAGCAGGGGTACGACCCTGAGGTGATTGATCTAATTTCGCTCAAGCCAATTGACTATGACACGATTGGCCGCTCAATTCGCAAAACGCACCGGGTGATTATTGTTGAAGAATGCATGAGAACCGGGGGGATTGCCGCTGAGATTATTGCCTCTATTAATGATCGCTTTTTTGATGAGCTAGACGGGCCTGTCATTCGTCTGTCGTCGCAGGATATTCCGACGCCTTACAACAAGGGTTTGGAAGATTTGACCATTGTGCAGCCCGCGCAAATTGAGGAAGCTGTGGAAAAAATTATGCAGAACCGTCTGTAAATCGCATCACAATTCATCAATCTTTTGGCCTCGATCTTAACGATTGGGGCTGTTTGGTATTAGGATGTGTAACTGCTGCGATTCTCAAAAGGAGAGGCTGCGCGCCTGCCAAAAAAACAGACTCGTTTTGGGCGGCTACTTGGGCAACTACAATTACTTTTATTGATTTTATTGGGTACGCACTTTGGGTAAGCAACGCTTAATACTGGCCGCTTTGCTGGCGCTGACGATTGCAGCGGTGGTGATCATCGTGCAAATTCCAACCCAGCTCGGGCTTGACTTGCGCGGGGGAACTCAGCTCACAATGCAGGTGCAAACCACGGAGCAAATTACCAAAATTGATGAAAGGCAGCTAGCGGCGGTGCAGCGCGTGATTGAAAACCGCGTCAACGGGCTGGGCGTTTCCGAAGCGGTGGTGCAAAGCGTCGGGCAAGATCAGCTTTCGATTCAGCTACCGGGGGTGAGCGATCCCGAACAGGCGGAGCGGGTGCTGGGCGGGACGGCGCAGCTTGAGTTTCGCAATCAAAAGCCGAGTACCGAAGGCGAATTTTCGGCGCTGCAAACAATTGCGGCCCAGCAGCAAATTCAGCAGGATGCGCTGGCCAAAAGTGGAGATGCAGAGGCGATCGCGGCTAATCAGAGTGCGATCGCAGCCACCCAAACAGACATTCTAGCCTTATTTTCTGACAGCAAACTCACTGGCAGCGACTTAAAAGACGCCCTCGCCCGACCGATGGGTGGCCCTGGCGGTGCCTGGGAAGTTGTGATCGAATTTACTAAAGAAGGCGCAGATTTGTTTGCCCAACTCACTCGCGATATTGCGGGCACGGGTCGCGGCATCGGCATTTTTTTAGATAACCAGCTCATCAGCGCGCCCGGTGTAGATGTGCAATATGCGCAGACTGGCATCACAGGCGGAAGCGCTGTCATCTCAGGCCGATTCGACGCCCAATCAGCCCGCGACTTAGAAATTCAGCTGCGCGGCGGCTCACTCCCACTGCCAGTGAAAATTATCGAAAACCGCACCGTTGGCGCAACATTAGGCCGTGACAGCGTGCAGCGCAGCCTTTATGCTGCCCTGTTTGGGCTGACGCTAGTGCTGGTATTCATGGCGATTTACTACCGAGTGCCGGGAGTGCTCGCAGACATAGCGCTGGTCGTCTACGCAGTGCTGACCTGGGCCGCTTATAACCTTTTGGGCGTCACCCTGACGCTGCCGGGGATTGCCGGATTTATCCTTAGCATCGGCATGGCCGTAGATGCCAACGTGCTGATTTTTGAGCGCACTCGTGAAGAGCTACGCGCTGGCAAAACGCTCTATCGCTCCGTAGAATCTGGCTTTTTTCGCGCCTTTTCCAGCATTTTAGACAGCAATGTCACTACCTTGATAGCCTGTGGCGCACTGTTTTTCTTAGGCACTGGTTTGGTGCGAGGCTTTGCGTTAACGCTGGCAATTGGCGTACTGGTGAGCATGTTTACCGCGATTACCTGCACCCGTACGCTGCTGCTTTTCACCATTGCCCTGCCTCAGTTCCGTCAGCCCAAGCTTTACTGCCCCGGCCTTGATGCGCTCTCAAAAGACGGCTCAAAAAGCGGTAAGAATCCTTCGCCTGTTGCTTAGCACTTTTCTATTCCGTTATTGATTGTCTCTTCAGCGCCTTTGGCCGATAAAACTCAAATGAAACTCAAAGTCATTCAGCAGCGAAAACTATGGTGGTCTATTTCTATAGCGATTATCCTGGCGGGCATTGCGGCCATGGTGTTTTCATGGACACAATATGGCGCACCGATTCGGCCTAGCCTTGACTTTATTGGGGGCACCCGGCTTCAGCTTGCTCGTGACTGTAGCGTTGCGAGTAACTGCGCTAGTCCCATTGAGACCTCTGCCGTTCAAAAGGTGCTCACCGACCAGGGGCTAGCGGGCAGCGTTCAGCTCGCTGGTAATGACGGGCAGGCAGTGGTGATTAGCACTAGCGATTTGGATGTAGATCAGCGCGATCGCCTCCAGTCTGGCCTAGCCGAAGCCATTGGCAAAATTGACCCTAGCTCCACTCAAAACGATACGGTTGGGCCAGTGCTAGGCAAGCAGTTGCTCAAAACAGGACTGCTCTCTTTACTCGTTTCATTTGCGCTGATTGCGGCCTATCTTAGCCTGCGCTTTAAGCTTGACTACGCTATTCTTGCCGTTGTTGCGCTGCTACACGACTTGCTCGTAACGTTAGGAATTTTCTCAATTTTAAGCCTTGTGATTGGGTATGAAGCCGACAGCCTATTCATTGTGGCACTGTTGACCATCGTGGGTTTTTCGGTTAATGACACCGTTGTTATTTATGATCGCATTCGCGAAACGCTCAAGTTTTACCCCGAGCAATCGATCAATCAAACGGTTGAAGACTCCGTAAACGACACGCTAGGTCGTTCGATTAATACAACCTTGACTACAGTGCTACCCTTGCTAAGCATTGTGCTGTTTGGCGGCAGCTCGCTGAAGTTTTTTGCCCTCGCGCTCATTACTGGCTTTATTGCGGGTGCCTACTCTAGTATTTTCATTGCTAGCACGCTACTCGCTTGGTGGCGCAGCCGTTCTGAAGGAGATGGCTTTGGCGGCGACGGATTGACCGACGATGAGCTAAATGAGCCGATAGATTCTGTGCCTGCGGTATAGACCATTTTATCAGACAGGTTTCGCTTAAAACGTCATTTCAAAAGCAAGGTTGAGCGAGTTTTGTGATGGAGCAGGATAGGGCTGAGGGAAAGCGGGCGATCGCACCAGAAATTGAGTCTTTACGACAGCATATGATGCGTAACTGGTGGTGGGTTTGCCTAGCGCTTTGGCTCACCGTAGGGCTGCTAAGTCTGTGGTGGGTTCGCGCCGACCTGCAAGAGCTGCGAGACTACTTCACCTGGGCGGCAGTGCGCTCAATGCTAGCGACCCATCGAGCCGCAGCCGTCGGCATTGGGCTTTGCTACGGGCTCACGCTAGCGCTGCTGTACGCCGAAAGCCGTCATATTTTGCTAGGCATTTCTACCAGCGAGCGCCAGCAGCTCACCAGCCGCCTCGAAAAAATTCGTGAGCAAGGCCCCTCACACCCTCAGTGGAAAATCATTCAGCCTGCAAAAGCTCATTTGGAAAAGTGAGGGGAGAAGTGGGGGCAAGTTAAATCAGGTTAAGCATTTATCCTAATTTTGTCTTTTACAGCGCTTGTGCTTCATGATTGCAACATAACCTGTTGTAAACACGCAAGCCACCCCTCTTTTTGTGAATTCACCCCGTTCCAGTCGTCCCTCTGGTAATTCTTCTGGAAATCGCCTCGACCTGCCAGAACTTCCTAGCCTGGGACGCTGGTGGGGGCTGCTCGCCCTAGTTATCCTGCTAATTGCCTGCTCAAGTACGCTCACCCACTGGCTTACAGAATACTGGTGGTTTAGCTCGGCGGGGTTTGCTGAGGTATTTAAGCTGCGCCTGGGCTGGAGCGTGCTCTGCGCGGTGTTGGCTTTTGGGCTGTATGCGGGCGTGCTGCTGGCTAACTACTGTTTGGCTATGTGGCTGACGCGCGATCGCCCCTACTACATTCCTAAAAACAGCGAGTGGGCACCGCTAATTCCCGGCATTGCCTTTTATAGCGCAATGGGTGTGGTCGTTCTTTTGGCCGTTAGCGCAGCTCAGCGAGGCAGTCAGGCTTGGGAGCTGCTGCTGAAGTTTTTTAACCCGACCGCTTTTAATATTGCCGATCCGATTTATCAGCAGGATGTCGGATTCTACGTTTTTAAAATGCCGATATATGAAGGCTTGCAGCGTGAAGGGCTAGAGCTGCTGGTATGGTCGATGCTGCTGGCGCTGGTGGTGTATGCCCTGCGCGGTGAAATTCGCTGGGAGCGCGGCTGGAAGTATTTTTTGACCGGGCCAGTGAAGGCACATTTGTGTTTGCTGCTCAGTGCGATCGCTCTATTCGTCGCCTTGGGCTACTGGCTCGCCCGCTATGACTTACTTTATTCAGCTAGCGGCGTTGTCTTCGGCGCAGGCTACACCGACGTTAATGCAAGGCTGCATTCCTACGTCATTATGGGTATCGTGACGCTGGTTCTGGGCGCTCTATTTATTGTCTCGCTGTGGAGACCGGGCTTTTCGCTGCCTGTGACTAGCCTTGCGCTGTACTTCACCGTTTTGCTCGTCGTCAGCGGTCTCTATCCCTGGATTCAGCAAACCCTGATCGTAAAGCCCAATGAGCTAGATAAAGAAACGCCCTTTATCGCTAATAATCTAGAACTTACCCGCCAAGCCTATGGACTCAATAATGTACAGCGCGAAGAGTTTGTCGTTAAAGACAGGCTGGATCAAGCAGCGCTTGAAAAAAATGAAGGAACGCTGAGCAACCTGCGCCTGTGGGACTATCAAACGCTGCTGAGCACCTACCAAGAGCTGCAAAGCTTGCGCCTGTACTACCGCTTTCACGATGTTGATATTGATCGCTACACGTTAGACGGCGACTATCGCCAGGTCATGCTCGCCGCTCGCGAACTTGACTATGATGCGGTACCCGACAGAGCCAGAAACTGGGTGAACCAGCAGCTTAAATACACGCACGGCTACGGCGTTGCGATGAGTCCGGTCAATCAGGTCACGGTGGAAGGACTGCCCGACTTTTTTATCAAAAACATTCCGCCTGAGGTTTCCAAAGCGATCGCCCCCGACATTTCCATAACAGAGCCTCGCGTTTACTACGGCGAAGAAACCGACCACTATGTTTACACTGGCACCAGCACCCGCGAATTTGACTATCCTTTGGGCAACGACAACGCCACGAATACCTACGCAGGCACAGGCGGTGTCCCGATTGGATCGCTGTTGCGCCGGCTCACCTATGCCTTCGACTTTGGGACGCTAAAGCTGCTCACCTCCAACTACTTTACCCGTGACTCTAAAGTTCACTATCACCGCAATATAGTGGCTCGGGCAAGGCAAATAGCGCCCTTTTTGCAAATCGATAGCGATCCCTATTTGGCCCTGGTAGACGGGCGTTTTAAGTGGATACTAGACGGGTATGCGATGAGCGATCGCTATCCCTATTCTGTGCCTTTAGCTAGCTCCCCCTACGCCGAGCCCTTTTTAGCGTCTACAGGCACACTCGCAGAGATTGCCCAAAGCGGCGCTAACTACATTCGAGACGCCGCCAAGGTCGTGATCGACGCTTACGACGGTTCTGTAACCCTTTACGCCATCAGCGAAAGCGAGCCAATCTTAGCGACCTACCAAAAAATATTTCCTGGTTTATTCACGCCGTTAGCCGACGCATCTGCCGAGCTGCGCAGTCACTTTCGCTATCCGCTTAACTTGTTTCAAATTCAGTCACAGATTTACCGCGCCTATCACATGGCCGATACCGAAGTTTTCTACAATCAGGAAGACCTCTGGCAGTTCCCCCAGCAGCAGGGCAACAGCGGCACGCCTGAGCAGATGCAGCCCTACTACGTAACCATGCGACTGCCTAACGCCGAGAGTGAAGAATTTTTGCAAATTTTACCCTTCACCCCGCTGAATAAGGGCAATATGGTTGCTTGGATGGCGGCTCGCTGCGATCAGGCGCATTACGGCGAGCTGGTGCTCTATGAGTTTCCTAAGCAGCTACTGGTATACGGCCCTGGGCAAATAGAAGGCCGGATTGATCAAAACACCGATATTTCTCAGCAGCTCACCCTCTGGAATCAGCAAGGATCGAGCGTCATTCGCGGCACCCTGTTGGCCATTCCTGTCGATCAGTCCTTGCTCTATTTTGAGCCCGTCTATCTGCAGGCCGATCAGGGCGCGCTGCCTGAGCTAAAGCGGGTCATCGTCGCCTTTAAAGACACTATCGTGATGCGTCAAACGCTGCCTGAAGCTTTAGCCGCCATCTTTGGCAATAGCCTACCCGATAAACCCGCTCAGGTAGGTTCTAGCAGTAATGCGGGTGATGAGCCTGGTGATTTGGTGCAAGCGGCGATCGCCGCCTACGAACAAGGCGAAAAAGCGCTGCAAAGTGGAGACTGGGCCGCCTATGGACAATCTCAGCGGCGCTTAGGGCAAATCCTTCAGCAGCTCAACCGCGATCCATCAGCCTCAGCCGTACCATCCCCCACCAAGCCACCTCAAAATAAGCCCTTGCCCACCAAGCCGACCTCAGAACCGCCATAGACAGCATCTAGTTCCAGACCGTTGCCCCAAGCCCTTGTCCCAAAGCCTGGTCTTGAATCCTTATTTTAGGCAGCCTCAGATAGTAGCTTCAGACAATGTTAGTGCTTAGCCACGTGAATTTTCAGCGCGCTGTTTTCTATTTCTGAGTGACGAACATCGTTAGCCATAGCAGCTAACGACTGTGGCTTAAGCGCTCTCTTCGGCTCAAGCACGTTTTCCATCAGCCGTTCGTACGCATTAATAGCCTGCTGAAACGAATAGTTTTCAACCGCAAACTGACGCCCCTGCCTGCCTAATCGCTCTAGCTTTTCAGGATCGTCATACAAACACGCAATAGCCTTGGCCAGCTCAGTTGGGCTCTCAGGTTCTACAACCAGCCCGCTGCCGCTTTTTAAGACCGCTTCGGCGGCTGAGCCATGAAAAGGCACTGAAGCGATAATAGGCCGCCCACTCGCCATAATTTTTTGAGTTTTTGAAGGCATGTTAAAGCCCACCACGTTGTGCTTTTGCAAAATGAGCGAGATGTCGGCTGCTGCTAGCATGTCTGGAACCGCTTCTGCGGCAACGAACGGCCTGAGCATCACGTTCTTTACGTTGAGTTCCTGGCACAGGTTCTTAAGTTCTGCTAGCTGGCCAGCCTCTCCCACGATTACAAACTGAATATTAGGATTGTCCTGCATCTGCTTAGCCGTACGAATCACAGTCTGTACGCCTTGCGTACGAGCAATGTTGCCAGAATAGAGCACAACAAACTTTCCTTCTAGCCCGTGGGCCCGACGGAAAGCGTTTTCTACCTTAGACAGTGGCTTCACGAAATCAACGTCTACCCAGTTAGAGATGCACTCTATTTTCTGAGGCAAAACGCCTTTGCCTCTTAAGTTTTGAGCAAAAGAGGGCGTGATGACGCTGATTTTAGTCGCGCTTGCATAGGCAAATTTTTCCAGCTTCTCAAACACTTTGATAGCGAGTGGGTTGTTAATCAGGCCAGTTTGCACAGCAGCTTCGGGCAAAATATCTTGCAGACTCAGCACGGTTGGGCAGCGATGAAAGGCTTTAGCCGCCGCTACGGGCAAACAGGCAGGCAGTGAGGGGCTAGTCGAAAGAATGATGTCAGGACGCCAGCCAGTAATCGCCTTTAGAAAGCTCAAAACAGCAAAGCTGCCATCTAATAGAACTCGGCCTATTAAGCTCGGCTTTGGCTTCACCATGACATAGCACCGTTCGATTTCTACGCCATTGCGAACTTCTCTTTTGTAAAGCTTGCCTTGATACTCAGGATATATTTTGCGCTCTGGGTAGTTAGGCATCGCTGTTACCACCCTTACCTTATGTCCTCGCTTAACCAAGCCCTCTGCAAGCTCCGTCATCAGAGGGGCGATTCCAATAGGCTCTGGGTAATAATTGTATGAATAGATTAGGATACGCATAGAGGGCATGTTCTTTAAGCTAGGCGTTTTCAAAAGCACGTAGAAGACGTTTGATGGGATTACAGCGTAGGCGCAGGGCACTATCCGTATTTGTAACTATTTGCATTTAGCCTATGCGCCATGACCCATTGATCTCACGAATATTTAGCTAGCTTCAGCTAATCTTTAGAGAGCATGATGTTTATGTAAGTTTCCTTATAAAGCACCCGCTTATCAAGACTGTTTTACGCTCATCTACTAGCGGTTCATACTGATAGCCATTGGCAGAGTCTACGAGGGCCTGATTTGAGCAGAATCTTTCAGCGTAAGGGTATGAGATACCTATAGTGGCTCAACTACATATCACATTAGCCCTGTTCAATAGGTCGCAAATGTTACTTCAGTTGTACTTTACTAATTCCCAGTCGGAAGAATAAAAAGCTCAGATGATTCACGCATTTTTTACATTTTTACGGCGCTGCTTTAATCAAAATTTGCAAATAGGAACCGTAGGGCATGGCTACTAACAAGCAGCCTCAGTGGGATGCTGCAAGGCTTTTATCTACGCTGAGCTATTTTGGTGAAATTCCATTCATTGGCAGCTTTCGCTGGCTACAACAACTAATGGGGCAAAACACCGTAGTTCCTGGCATGAACCTAAACGCTATGAAGGCAAAAGTCGCTGTCGTTAGTTCTGGTTATTCTAAGCAACTAAGGCGGCTCCAAGCGCAAGCGGCTCCGTCAACCGACTTATTTTTTTATGAGCCACAGCTAGGGTCTGTTACTTCCTTAGAGCAGGCCGATAACCTCTCTTCCGATCTAAAAGCACTCATCCGGATGTCAGACACCGTGATTATGCTAGATGTGCATCAATATTCGGCGCTGATGAGCGATTTTGTCGGCTACTGCCAGGAGAACTCCGAATTCTCTTATCAAAGCATTTTTGACTTTTCGATGGCCGATTTTGATCTATCTGCTTGGGGCGCGCTTGATGATGTGGTGATGGGCGGGCTTAGCCAGGGAAGTTTTTTTATGAGGGGACAGCAGGCGGTATTTGCTGGCAATGTTTCGACTGGCAACTCAGGTGGATTTTCATCGGTGAGGACTCAGAACTTTAACCCGCCTTTTGACTGTTCGGGCTGGCGCGGTATGCGGCTAAAGGTATTGGGAGATGGCCAGCGATACAAGTTTATTTTGCGCGATCGCGAAGGCTGGGACACGCCAGCGTATATCTATGGGTTTAATACTGCCGAAGGCGAATGGACGGATGTTGCTATTCCTTTTGATCAGATGGTGCCTACCTTCCGAGCTAAATCTGTGCCTGATGCGCCCGCTTTTGATCCGGCGAAGGTGTATTCCATTCAGCTGATGCTCAGTAAGTTTGAGTATGATCGGCGCTTGAATCCTGACTTTACGCCGGGGCCTTTTGAGCTAGCTGTGAAAGAGATCGGTGTTTATCGTCCTCGTCAGGGTGTGAGGTTGATTATCGTGGGCAATCAAGGTGAGAGTGTGAAGCTGCGTGAGCAGTTGGATCAAACGCAGATAGACTACCGATTTATCGAATCGGAGAACGAAAACTGGGTGAGTGAGATTTCGCAAATTCTATCGCCCGATGCTCACTAAAAAGCCCTAGTACGGCTGGGTACCAGGGCTTTTGGCTGAAGCTTTAATAAAGCAGCTAGTAAGAGGGGCGAGGATTGCGGTCTTCTTTTAGAGGAATTCTGCCGTCGCTGTTTACCTGCTGCTTGGCTCGGTTGGCGCTTTTTTTGAGCGCTTCAAGCCTGCGGATATAGCGATCGCGCTGCTTTTTCTTAGGCGTTTGCTCAATCAAAGTTTTCAGCGCACTGCCAAGGCTCTTATAGGCGTTGGGCAAGGTATAGCCAAAGCGAGTGGCAATAGAAATTGCCTTTTCATCGGCAGTAATTGCTTCTTGCAGCGTTTTTTGCCCGTTGTTTCGCTTGTATAGCCGCCAGCCAGAAACGCCGCACAGTCCCATAGCCAGCAGCAGCAGCAGGCCGTCTTGCACCCACAGCTCGCCGACCGCCCCACCCAAACCAATCGCTAGGGCGGCCATTTCCCAACCATCGCGCGGAATTGTGTCGCTTTGCACGCGAGCAACCTCATGCCAAAACAGCAGGTTGCGCTGGTCAATCGCCAGCTGCTCCCATTTGGTAAGGTCGATTTGCACTTCTACCTGATCGCGGCCTAGCTCTTCGCAGGTAATTAGCGGTGGGCCTACGTCAGTGGCGGGCTCTACGGTGACCCAGCTTTGCAGCTCGGGAGGCAGCAAACTCCTTAGCCGACGCAGTTCACCAATGTCGGCTCGGGGTGAAGTGTAGCTGGCGTAAGAAGTCATAGGTTTGTGAGTCCTAACGATAAAGGGAGTGTTTGCCGCTCGTCAAAGCCTTTTTAACAGTTTTTGCGGCGGCGATCTTTGGTAATGGTTATAACACGCTTGTGCAACGGGCGGCTTTGGTGTAAAACCGTCCTCTCTGATATATTCTTGCAGATTTTCACGTTTCCTTCAGCGTTAAAATTGCCTTGTCTAACAGGCGGCAGCCTTGCTCAACTGATTCTGTACGGCATAGCCGCTCGCGCAAATCGGCTGCGCCCGTAAAGTCTTTGGCGTACCAGGCCATGTGCTTGCGGGCCTGACGAATACCGCGATCGCCCTTATAGTCCCACAGCATAATCAGGTGCTCGCGGGCGCACTGTAGCCGCTCAATGGGGGTGGGCTGAGGGAGGCGATCGCCCGTTTTAAGAAAATGATCGATTTCGCCCACGAGGTAGGGATAGCCCAACGTACCACGCGAGCACATCACACCATCTGCTTGAGTTTGCAGCAGGCAGCGCACGGCGGCTTCTACTGAAAAAATGTCGCCATTGGCAATCACTGGAATCGTTAGGGCTGCTTTAACTTTGCCAATCCAATCCCACTGAGCCGCACCGTTGTAGCCTTGGGCTCGGGTGCGCCCGTGCACGGTGAGCATCTGCGCGCCTGCGGCTTCTATCATCTGAGCAAATTCAACCGCGTTAATTGCCTCATCCGACCAGCCGATACGGGTTTTCACGGTAACAGGCACCTCTACAGCTTGGCAGACGGCTTCAACAATTTGTACAGCGGTGGCTGGATCTCGTAGGAGGGAAGAACCGCCGCCATTTTTGGTGATTTTGTTCACCGGACAGCCCATGTTGATATCAATGGTGTCGGCCCCTTGACCAGCGGCTTTGCGGGCGGCTTCGGCCATAAAGTCAGGGCGGCAGTCGAATAGCTGAATGCTGATAGGCCGCTCGCCAGGGTCAATATCCATCACCTCCGGTAGCTGACGCAAATGCTTTAGTTCGGCGGCGCTAACCATTTCGGTATACAGCATCGACTGGGGGGCATGGCGGCGAACGAGACGACGGAATACCTTGTCGGTAACGCCAGAGAGAGGTGACTGTAAAACGCGGCTGTTAACGGCGAGGCTGCCGATTTTGAGGGGAGATTGAAGGCGCGATCGCATAGCCGCTATCCGATTAATCTGATCAACGGACATCTCTGCTGGGAGATCGTTTAGGCTCAAGGCCGATGGCTGGGCTAAAGAAGATGTCGTAAGCGTGTTAACAGACATACGTGAGCAGATTATGCGCTTAAAAGAAATTATGCTTAAGAGCATTATTCTATGCCGGGAATGACAAGCTTGTTGACTGTAATAGGTGCGATAGAGGGGGCCAATAGTGGATTTGAGAATGGATTTATCGGTGAAATAGCAGCTCTAACGGCAGCTTTCTTATGGGCTGCGGCAACGCTGATGTTCGGCCAGCTAGGACGACAGCTATCGCCCTTAGTGCTCAACCTCGTCAAAGGCTTATTTGCCGTTGTTTTTATTCTGCTGACGCTGGCTATGCGACAGGCCCTTTCAGGCGCGGTGGTCGGTTTTTCTCTGCCCTTGAGAGCAACCCTCTATTTAATCGTCAGCGGCGGCATCGGCATTGGGCTAGGCGATACCGCTTATTTTTCGGCTATCAATACTTTGGGCGCAAGGCGAGCACTGCTACTAGAAACCCTCGCGCCGCCGATGACAGCGCTCATGGCCTGGATGTTTTTATCAGAGCAGCTATCTATTATTTCTGTCATAGGCATTTGCCTGACCTTAATAGGCATTGCCTGGGTAATTAGCGAGCGCGTTCTAGGTGTAGAGCATGTGAAGTGGGGCGTTGGGCTCAAAGTCGCACTGCTAGCTGTGTTTTGTCAGGCGACGGGCGCTGTGCTCTCCCGCGCGGCCTTGGTTGACGCAGCAGTAGATCCCTTGTGGAGTAGCTTGCTTAGGCTTGTGGCTGGATTGGCGTTTATGGGACTGCTGGCTACGGTTCAGCCTTATCGTCTAGGCGAATACTTACCGCTTGAGCGTCAGAGTGATGTCTTAAGCAGCACAATGCCCCTCTCAAACATTGAGCTAGGTAGCTGGCAGGTTCGCTGGCAAAAAAGCCTGTCGGCGCTGAAGCGTCCCGCCTTACTCGGTGCCGTTGCCTTAGCCGCTTTTTTCGCAACTTATTTAGGCATTTGGCTCCAGCAAATTGCATTGAAACATACGGCAGCAGGCATTGCTCAGGCGCTGCTAGCGACCAGCCCACTGTTTGTATTGCCAATGGCAGCAGCACTGGGCGATCGCCCTAGTCTTAGATCTACACTTGGCGCTGCTATTGCACTCGTCGGCGTATGGATTTTGCTCGCTTAATTAGCGCTTAATTAGCGTCCAAACAACATCTAAGCAACTCTAGTCCGCGAAGGGGCTTTTCGACGCCTTCGCACGGGTAAAGCTTCTCCGACGGGAAACCGTTTGAGCGAATCTTCTTCTACTTTTAATTGGCTTGTCGATTCTGCCTGAGCAGGCAGCGGCGTCACCGACAAAGCGTTAGTGGGGTATCTCACTAACCATCGGCCCGTAGCCGGATCTCGGTACGTCTCGAAGGGGTTAGGCGTAAGCGGTCTGCTACAGGGCTGAGGCACGGTGTTTTTTTAGTTCCTCTAAGGTTCTTCTTTAGTAGATGCACCTGACGAAACTCAAAATATGGACAGACCATTTGTTTGAATTGATATAAATATTACATGAAGTTACTCTAATGATTGTGTAAAGTTACGGACAAACTCATACAAATCACTGACAAATAGAACTTGGTTATTTACGTAAGGCACTGACATTGCTGCGAAAGAAGCCACTGAAGTGACAAGATGAACTGTCCGTAAGGCCGTACTTCTGCATCATTTAGCCGCTCAGTTCTTCAGCAAAAGGTAATAAAGCGAGCCGGTATCATTAATCAACCCGGCAATTTCTCCAGCTTCAGTCCCGGTTCCGACAAAAAGGTCTACTCGGCCAGCACCTTTGATGGCCCCACCCGTGTCTTGGTCTAAAACAAATCGGCTAGCTGGCGTCTCAACCAGATCGCCACTGGCATCTCGCTGGGGCAGCGGCAGGCTAATTAGCGCTAAAGCACCCGGTGGCATGAGTGATTTATCAGTGGCAATAGAGCGACCTGCTGTGACCGGAAAGCCTAAGCTGCCCGTAGCCGCTGCCCCGTCCGTTTCCCTAAAAAACACAAAGCGGTTGTTGCGAGGAACGTATCTATCCAAGGCGGCTGGGTTTTGAGCGAAGTATTCCATCAGCACAGGAAGCGTTAGCTGATCGGCTGGAATGATGCCATCGTCAATGAGCGCGCGGCCCAGGCTGGTATAGGAATAGTTGGTGCGGCCATCGTAGCCCACTGATAAGGTGCTGCCATCGGTCATTTGCAGCCGAGCCGAACCTTGCACCTGGCTTAAGAAAGCCTCTAGGCGACTGGGTAGCCAAGCTAGCTCTAGCCCTGCAATCGGCCCTTTGTTGGCTTGCAGGCCGTCTGCGCCTTCTAGCTCAAGGCGGGTAGGGTGAGGCTCCGGCCACTGGGCTAAGTTAGGTGGGCTTTTGTAAATGGGGTAGCGGTAGGTTTCGTCTGGCCTATGACTAGCTTTGTAGGTGGGCTCAAAGTAGCCGGTGAAAGCAACGGTGCCCTGTCTGTCTTGCCCGTTTGCTTGGTAGAGGTCAAATTCTGCGGCGACGGCCTGCTGTAGTGCTTCAGCCGATTGGCTTTGAACGAGCAGGGTGCGAAATCGGCTGAGGCTGCGCTGCACTCTGTTGTGCGTGACGGCGGGAACGGTGTAGCTTTGGTAAGCGGTGAATGAGCTTGGGGTTGCTAGGTAGGCGAGGCTGTTGTCAATGGCGGCGAGTAGGGCCGAGCGATCGCCCTCCGTCAGCAAGGTATCAAAAAGCCGCGTATCTTGACCAATGCGCGCGGCCCGCTGTTGACCCTCTGGGCAGTTCAGCCGAGTGAGGGGCGGCTGGGCAGCTGGCGTATTTTCTGCATGGCTGATGCTAGCGGGCAGAATAAGGGGAGTGATGAGGGCGATCGCTACGCCCAGCGCAAAGAGCTTTGCTAAGCGCTTAAAAGCTAGCTTTTGGCAAAAAATACGGACACAAAGGCCAAAAAGGGTTCGCAAGGGAAATATCCAAAGCTACCTTATCGAGTTTATAAGGGGGGCGATCGCACCAACTGTCACAAAGGTGCAGATCATAGGCTGTCACAACGAATGTGCTACCTAAAAAATCAGTGACGATTAACTTACCCGGTCAGCCTGCTCTTTGGCAACGTATGAGTCAACGCTAGTACCG
Organism: Phormidesmis sp.; assembly: GCA_049646385.1. Lineage (GTDB taxonomy): Bacteria > Cyanobacteriota > Cyanobacteriia > Phormidesmidales > Phormidesmidaceae > Phormidesmis. The sequence goes on from JBARVS010000527.1 coordinate 34,968, forward strand.
TTCGACGCTGGAGTTAAAGATGGGCTCGACCCGCAGGCAAGCAACGCGAGCAGGGCGAATAACCATGTATTCACCGGGGTTGACCTTGGGAATCGGCACGTTAATAAATTCTTCGGAGGTTGCCTTGGGCATGAGCTTTTCGCTATACCACTTTTGAAAGTCTTGAATGGTGGTGAAGCGGACTTCTTCTTTATGTCCGCCGTCGAAAGCGATATGAACGATGTATTCGCTGGGAGTTCTTGGCATTTTAAAGGGTGGGTCTTTGAATAACCACAACAGATGACCAAGCTTAGTATGGGTTGATGAATGCCAAAACTCTCATTTCGCCTCAATATTTATGCAACTTCGTCGGGATCGTTAGGATGGGGTTAAATGGTTTGAGGAATGGTTTGATGCGTGCCTAACTCTCGCCAGATAGCCGTTTCAAGTAGCGCTCGATTAATAGAATAGCGACGATATCGTCAATGGGGCGAGGAATGCTGCGCAGGCTTTGGGGCATGAGCTTGCCGATACCTTTGGGGGGATACATTTGCCAGTAGCGATCGCGCGCCTCCAGCGAACTGTACCGTTCATCCACCAAAATCACTCTGGGCGCGTTGGGCAACTCCTCTAGCCTTTGCCGCCACTGCTTAGAGCCCGTTTGATCGCCCATCACAATATTAGAAACCGGGTAGGTCTCTCGCAGCGTTTGAATCGTATCGGTCACTTCGCTCACCAGCACGACCTGATGATAGTGCAGCGAGCGATCTAGGCCCACAACGGCTAAGCCACATTTTGCACTGCCGGGGTCAATGCCCAATAGCGTAGGCCCCAAAAGCGTTTTAAGAGAAGGTGGCTGAGAAAAGTCGGAAGAAGACACGCAAAAATAAGCTTACGTAGGTGAGTAAAAAAGCGATTGCAAAAAGCGACCCCTTCACAGTAGCGCGAAACAATATTTGAGACTTTTTCTGTAAAAGGGTGATCTTTGCGCCATTCTTTGTTAAGAATACGACTTACGAATGGCATTTTTGTTATTTTGAAATAAGTACAACTGTACGCACCGCCCAGTGCGACGCCTGAGTGCACGTAAAAAGAGTCGAACTTTCAAATTTTAAGTCGTTTGGTGGAGCCACCGATGTCCCTTTATTAGAAGGGTTTACGGTCATCTCTGGGCCAAACGGCTCTGGCAAGTCGAATATTCTCGACTCGCTACTCTTTTGCTTGGGGCTCGCTAGCTCACGCGGAATGCGAGCCGAGCGGCTGCCTGATCTAGTCAATCAAAGTCAGGCCAAGCGCCGCTCTACAGTTGAAACGACGGTCACAGCGACCTTTGACATCAGCGACGTAGCGGATATGCTGATCACCGAGGAGGCCGAAGAGCGCTCTAAAAGTGATGATTTTGACGAATTTAAAGATGATTTAGAAACCGAATCTCAAGCAGCGTCACAGGAAAATTCAGACGATTTTGAAGTTTTGGCCAGTCGCAATGGTCAAAATGGCGCTCATCAAAACGGAAATGGCGCAGCGCCTTCAGCAGAAATTGCAAAAACTACGCTGCATGAATGGAAGGTCACCCGACGGCTGAGGGTAACCGCTCAAGGCACCTACACTTCTAATTACTACATCAATGACGAGCCCTGTACGCTCAATCAGCTTCACGAGCAGCTTCAGCGCTTTCGCATTTACCCAGAAGGCTACAATGTGGTGCTTCAGGGCGATGTCACCAGCATTATTTCAATGAACGCGCGCGAGCGGCGGGTGATTATTGACGAGCTAGCTGGGGTGGCTTCTTTTGATCGCAAGATCAATCAGGCTAAGTCTAAGCTAGATGTGGTGAAGGATCGAGAAGAACGCTTTCGGATTGTTGAAAATGAGCTGATTGCCCAGCTAGAGCGGCTAGATCAAGATCGCAAGAAGGCAGAGAAATATCAGCAGATTAAGGCCACCCTGCAAGAAAAGCAGAAGTGGGAAGGGGTGATGCAGTGGCAGCAGCAGACGCAGCAGGCCGAAAAGCTGACCAGCGAAATTGCCAAAGGCCATACCGACGGTGAGGCGATCGCCCAAAAAATCGCAGCGCTAACGGCGCAAATGGAAAAGACCGCCGAAGAGCTGGCCCTGCTGAACGCTCAGGTAAAGGCACTAGGCGAAGAAGAATATCTGGCGCTGCAGGCCAAGCTCGCGACCCAAGAGGCCGAGCTGCGGCAGTTGGTGCGTCAAGCAGAAGATCTCAAAGCCTCTACTCGGGGCATTGCCGCGCAGCTAGGCGGGATTCAGTCGGGCATTCAAATTCAAGAGGGTGAGCTAGGGGCGATCGCCCAGCACTTAAAAATGCTCACTGAGGAAGACATTGCGCAGATTACGGCTGAGCGAAATGGGGCGATCGCCCGACTCGAAGCCAAGCGAGAAGAGACCCATGCGATCGCCTCCCAGTCTCAAGCCTGGGTACAAGCGCAAACCAACTTACGCAAACAGGTAGAAGCCCTGCTCAGCCAGCTAGAACCCCAGCGATCTGAGCGGGTGCGGCTGCAAGAGCGCATCAGTCGGCTAGAAACGCAGATGGTGAGTCAGCGGCAGGCGCTGGCAGATCTAGAGCGAGAGCGGGGGAATGAAGGCGCGAAAGACAGGCGCGAAGGCGCGGTTGTTAAGCCACTACTTGAAACAGCGGCTGGACAGGAAAAAATTCAGGCGCTGGCGCAGTCGGTTGCCGATGTAGAGGCCGAGCTGAAAACGCAGACGCAAACCCTGAACCGACTGCTACAAGAGCAGCGAGAAAAGCAGCGTGAGCTAGACAGGCTAGAGGCGCAGGAGCAAGCCACCAAGGAGTCTCAAGGAACGCAGGCGACCGAAACCCTAAAGCGCAGTGGGCTCGAAGGGCTCTGCGGCATCGTGGCCGAGCTAGGGCAGGCCGACAAAAGGTTTCAGCTAGCGCTAGAGATCGCGGCGGGCGGGCGGATGGGCTTTATGGTCGTAGAAGACGACCGGGTGGCCTCACGCGGCATCGATTTGCTCAAGCAAAGGCGAGCGGGGCGGGCGACCTTTTTACCGCTTAATAAAATTCGGGTGCCTAACTTTAGGCCCGCTGATAAATGGAATCGGCCCGATGGATTTATTGACTATGCGGTGAATTTGATTGAGTGCGATGCCAAGTATGCCGACGTGTTTGCCTTTGTGTTTGGCAGCACGGTGGTGTTTGAGTCGCTAGCTGAGGCAAGGCGCAATATGGGCCAGTACCGCATGGTGACGCTAGAAGGCGAAATTTTAGAGTCTAGCGGGGCGATGACGGGCGGCAGCTTGCGCGATCGCGGACGGCTACACTTTGGCACGGTGGCAGCAGGCGAGTCACAAGAGGCAAAAGAACTGCGCGATCGCCTTGCTGAAATTGCCACCATCCTCAGCCGCTGTGAGCAAAAGGTCAATCAGCTCACGATCCAAGCCAAAGAAAAAGCTCAGGCTTTGATTGAATCCCGTCAGCACTATCGAGAAGAAGAAATCAAAGCTAATCAGGCCGCAGCTCAGCAGCAGGCTTTAGACCAGCGGCTCAAGCAGGCTCAAGCGCAGCTATGCCAAGCCGATCAAGAATATGCCGAGGCCAAAACTCGCTTAAATGAGCTAGAGCAAGCGCTACCTGAGCAAGAGCAAGCCCTCACTCAAAAACGTCAGGCGCTAGACGACTTAGAAAAATCTCAAACTCACAGCGAGTGGCAGCAGGCTCAAAGCCTCGTACGCACTTTAGAAGCGCAGCTGGGCGAACAGCAATCGCAACTGCAAGCTGCTGAAAAACGGCAGCAGGATTTAGCCGCTCAGCAGCAGCGCCTGCAGGAAAAAGTACAGCGAGACATTGAGCAAATTGAAGCGCTCAGGCAGCAGCAGCAGCAGCAGATCAACCAGCAGTCGGAAATTGCCCAGCAGCAGCAGGGACTGCAGGAAATGATTGCGCAGACTAAGGGAGCGATCGCCCTACTCGACGACAAGCTAAAACAGGAAAAAAACGCCCGCGACACCCTTGAGCGCCAGTACAAAACCGAGCAAAACCAACAGCAGCAAAACCAATGGCAGCTCGAAAAGCTCAAAGAAACGCAAACCCTTCGTCAGCAGCAGCTTCACGATCTGCACGAATCAATCCAACGGCAGCTTACAGAACTGCCCGACCCGCTGCCCGAAATCCCTGAAGACCTCACCTTAGAAGAGCTTCACAAGTCACTCAAAAACCTAGAGCGCAGGCTCGAAGCGCTAGAGCCCGTCAACATGCTCGCCCTAGAAGAATACGAACGCACCCTAGAGCGGCTAGAAGAACTCACCCTCAAGCTCACCACCCTCGAAGAAGAGCGCACCGAACTGCTGCTGCGCATCGAAAACTTCACCACCCTGCGCAAAGAAGCCTTTAAAGAAGCCTTCGACGCCGTAAACGAAAACTTTCAAACCATTTTTGCCGAACTCTCCGACGGCGACGGCCACCTCCAGCTCGACGACGCTAACGATCCGTTTGCAGGCGGCCTTACCTTAGTCGCTCACCCCAAAGGCAAACAGGTACGCCGCCTAGCCTCTATGTCGGGCGGCGAAAAATCTCTCACCGCCCTCAGCTTCATCTTCGCGCTGCAACGCTATCGCCCCTCCCCCTTTTACGCCTTCGACGAAGTAGACATGTTCCTCGACGGTGCCAACGTAGAGCGCCTTTCAAAGATGATTCAGCAGCAGGCTCGTCAGGCTCAGTTCATTGTCGTCAGCCTGCGTCGCCCTATGATTGAGGCCGCAGAGCGAACCATCGGCGTCACGCAGGCAAGAGGAGCCTACACGCAGGTGCTAGGAATTAACTTGGCAAAGGCGACTTAGCAATATTACCCGGTTCGGCATTCCCCCTCAGGCAAAGGGAAGCCAGTTCGGTACAATAGGCAACTAATGAGGTATAGTCCCTCAAGGTTTGCATGATGCCGTTTCGAGGCAATTTTTGAACAGCCATGACTTTTGAACAAAGCCGACTCCGCTCCGACATCGTAGGCACCCAGGTCATCACTCGCAGCACAGGCCGTCGCTTAGGCGTGGTCAGCCAGCTTTGGGTTGATTTGGATCGGCTAGAAGTTTTAGCGCTGGGCCTACAGGAGAATATGCTCTCTAAGGTCATCGCCAGTAACGAAAAAGTCATGCTGCTCAGCGAAATTCGGCAGATGGGCGACGTGCTGCTCGTTGATGACGACACCGTTTTAGACGCTGATATCAACACGGCTTCTTTTAGCAGCCTGGTTAATAGCGAGGTGATTACTGAATCGGGTGAAGTGATTGGCCGGGTGCGAGGATTTAAGTTTGACGTGGTGACAGGCAAGCTAGAAACCATTGTGGTAGCTTCTTTTGGCCTGCCTCAAATTCCCGATCAGGTAGTGAGCACATACGAGCTACCCGTTGAGGAAATCGTTAGCACTGGCCCTGATCGCATCATTGTGTTTGAAGGCAGCGAAGAAAAGCTCATCCAGCTCAGCGTTGGCTTACTAGAGCGTTTAGGCTTGGGCAGTGCGCCTTGGGAGCGAGGGCTCAGCGATGGCTACGTGATGCCTGTATCGGCGTCAAATCAGCTGCCCTCTGGAATTAAAAACGAGGGCAGGCGTGACAGCGCGCGTGAGCGTCCGGTGGTAGAAGAACGCTGGCGTGAAGCGGCTCCGCCTCGATCAGAGCCTCAGCGAAAGGATGAAAGACCTGCTCCGCCAGCCATTATTGATGCGCCAGTAGCAGATATGGATGTCACGGGCGATCCTTGGGATGATACTGACAAGCAGGAAGAACTCATCGAAGTCAAAAAGCCATTGAATATTCCTAAAAAGAAGGTAATGGAATATGAGGAAGAGACTGACTACTAGCTGACTTTCTTAGCTCTTTGAAGATCTCTGATATCTATATTTTAGGACGGCTGAATGTTAGGACGGCTGAATGCTAGATAGAAGATCGCTCAAGGTATAATCTTACGCGGCCCGTGTCTACAGATTACCTATATTTAGAGCGGCAAATGGTTGTGGCGGAACAGAAGAAACTTAAAGCGCTGTCGGTGATGGGCCTGCCAGTTCACTACACCGATAACTATGTGGACTGGCTAAACCATCGGCTAGCTCAGCACAAGGGCGCTCATGTGGTCACGCTCAATGCTGAGATGTGTATGCAGGCACAAGAAAACGCGCAGCTTCGTGATTTCATTCGTGAGGCTGACTTAGTGACACCGGATGGATCGGGCATTGAGCTGTACTTTCGGCTGTTGGGCAAGCAGTCTGTGCAGCGGTATCCCGGCATTGAGCTGGCTGCTGATTTGCTAGAGAGCTTAGGGCCTGATGTTAAGGTTGCTTTTTATGGGGGCAAGCCTGAGGTAGTGATGGCTGCTGCTGACTATTGGCGGGCTAGATCGCCTCAGCTTAACTTGGTGACTGTGCAGCATGGCTATGCTGCTGGCGTCGCGCTAGACGATTTTATCAATCAGCTTGCACAGGTGCAGCCTGACCTAATTTTTGTAGGCTTGGGCGTACCGCGTCAGGAGTTTTGGATTGCTGAGCATCGCCACTTGTGTCCTGATGCGGTTTGGGTGGGGGTTGGCGGCAGCTACGATATTTGGTCGGGCCATAAAACGCGCGCGCCTCAGTGGATGCAAAATGTCCATTTAGAGTGGCTGTATCGGCTGTATCAGGAGCCCTGGCGATGGCGGCGAATGTTAGCGCTGCCTCATTTTGTCTGGGCTTCGTTTTGGTACCGACTGCGAAAGGGATAAGCTTGGCGTAAGGCTGGGTCTAAAAAGCGATGGGTGTGGGCATTAATGAAGCGGCGTTGGTTTTTGACAGGGTTAGCACTATCGACCATCGGCGCAGGCTGTAAAACGACCCAACAGGGATTAGATGAGGGGAAAGTACCAGCGGATGCTGAGGGTGTTGCAGGTAATCGCGCCACCTCTCCTACGCAGGATCGCACCAAGCTCATAGCCGCCACATCAGCTAACTACCCACCCTATGAGTATCTAGAGACTGATAATAACTCCAGCTTAGCCGGGTTTGATATTGACTTAGCTGGCCTGATTGCTCAGCAGTTAGGCCGAGAGCTAGAGATGGTTAACCTAGCGTTTGATAAGTTAATTCCAGCGCTGATAAGCAGTGAAGCCGATATGGCGATCGCAGCGCTTGAACCTAACGATCTCCGTCAGCAAAGCGTAGATTTTTCTGACGTTTACTATCGCTCTCGGCAGGCGCTAATTTCGGCAGCAGGCTATTTGCGCCCGTTTGATCTCAACTACCAAACCATCGGCATTCGCGAAGGCAGCGTTCAGGCCCGCTATACCGAGGGCCTCAGCGCCGAGTATCCAGACCTAAACATCGTCACCTACGGCTCAATAGACGACGCCTTTGAAGCGTTGGACGCGGGCGCAATCGAAGGCATTTTATTAGAAGCGACCGTGGCTGAAGGCTATCTGCGCCAATATTCTCGCTTTGAGGCGCAAATCATGCCGAGCGATCAACCCAATGGCAGTGCGATCGCGCTACCCAAAAATTCATCCTTGCGCGGCAATATCAACGCTGCCCTAGCAGACATCAAAGCCAGCGGCGAAATGGATCGGCTGATTAAAAAATGGTTTAGCTAATAGATAGATCATCAACTCTGGCTGATGAGAGGGAATACTGTCGAAGCAGCGCATCTGTCTTCAGCAATATATCCCTCTGTTAGACCGCTTATGATTTCTATTCTTCCTCGCAAGGCAAAGGTTTCGGCAATTTCGGCGGCTCCGCCTGCATCATCTTTTTCAGGCCAGCAGGCTCCATCCGTACCTGATCAGCTATTGCAAGATATGGAGCGCCGGGTAGCTCAGGCCGCCAGCCAGAGGGCCGATCAGCCAGCCAGTCAGCTAGCTAATCAAAAGAAGACACCGCAAGTTCCATCGGCGGCTCCTATTATTGCCCTAAACCGCGTGTGTAAAACCTATGCCAACGGTGCGCCTGCGCTGATTGATGTCAATCTCGCCATGCCTAAGGGCGACTTTTTATTCATTACCGGGCCTTCGGGCGCGGGTAAGTCTACCCTGCTCAAAATGCTCTATGGTCAAGAAAAACCTACCTCAGGCAGCATTCACATCAACGGTCAAGACGTGGGCCAACTGCGGGGCGATCGCCTGGCCATGCTGCGCCGTCGAATTGGCGTCGTCTATCAGGACTACAAGCTGATTCCGCTGCGTACCGTAGCTGAAAACGTGGCCTTTGTGCTACATGCCCAAGGCTTTAGCCGCAAAGAAATTAACCGCCGTCTGCCCGTAACGCTCAAAATGGTGGGCCTGCAAGACAAGGGCGATCGCTTTCCTTCTCAGCTATCAGGTGGCGAGCAGCAGCGGGCCAGCATTGCTCGCGCCGTCGTCGGCACCCCGCCTTTGCTATTGGCCGACGAGCCCACTGGCAATCTAGACAGCGACAACGCCCATCAGGTAATGAACATTTTGCGCAAGCTCAACAGCATGGGCATTACCGTCATTGTCACCACCCACGATGAAGAAATGGTGCGACAGTTAAGCTATCCTGTGATTCAAATTCGCAGCCATCGCCTTTACAACTTTCGATAGCATTTTAGTTAAAAAAATAGTCTATAAAGTTAGCTTGCAGCCTAGTGACTCGCAGCGTTAAGCGCCCTTGCTAAACGAATAGCGGTTGCTCATTGAGACGAGCAAAGTGCTGTATAGCTGCTCTAGCAAAGTGATGTTTTTGCTTAGCGTATAGCGCTCTAATACGCGCACTCTAGCCTTTTTGCCAAGGAGGGCTGTGATATCTGGATGCTCGCGAAAGAGCGGCAGCAGCGTTTTCATTTGGCTAGAGACCTTCTGCGTACTTAAAATCACGCCAGCGCCTTGATCTAACACCTCGCCATCTGCGCCTGCATCGGTTGCCACGCAAGCTGTGCCGCAGGCCATGGCCTCTAGCAGCGAGAGTGAGAGCCCTTCTACCAGCGACGGCAAAATGAAGCAGTCAGCGCCGCGTAAAATTTCAATTCGGCGCTCTTCACTGGCTACAAAGCCGAGCCACACAATATTACTATCTGGATAAAAGGTTTTAAGCGATCCCTCTAAAGGCCCACTGCCAACGATAACAAGCTTGTTATACGGCCCCATCTCAGCGCTTTTCCAACCCTTTAGCAGCGACTCTACGTTTTTTTCCATGGCGAGCCTGCCCTGATATACATAGAGCTGATCGGCCCCGAGCTGCTGCTTAATGCTAGAAGGGCCGGGTGCATAGCGGCTGATATCAACCCCGTTAGGAATGACGGCAACCCGCCCAGCCGGAACGCCTAGCTTCATCAGCAGGTTTCGCTGAATTTGAGAGAAAACGATTACCTTGTCGTAGTTAGCAAGGCGAGGCGCATAGACCTGATAGGCAAAATGCTGCGTGCTAGAAGAGAGGTTTCGACGCTTTTGGTCAAAAGCGGGGTGGAAGGTCGCAACCAGGGGAATGCCGAGGCTGTGACAAATTTCGGGCAGCTTTAAATCTAAAGGGGAGAGAATGAGCGAGGCATGTACCAAGTCGGGATTGAGCTTTTCGAGGGTTTCAGCCAGCAGCCGCGCCGATCCTAGCGTAGGAATCGTCAAAATTTGAGACTTGAAAATAAACGGCAGCGAAACCTCTTCGTAGCCGCACTGATCGTCTGCGGCAGCTTCAGACTGGGCAAAATGGATAAAGGTCACTCGATGACCGCGATCTAGCAGTGCATTGGTAATTTCTCTGCCGTAGGTGACGTTGCCACAAAATGGAGATTTTTTCCCAAGCCACACAATATGCATTTGTTGGTCACGATGCTTTATAAAAGGGTTAAAAGTGTATAGGTTAGCCGCTAGCTGACCGCAAATTGATGAATGCGAGCCAGCTGTTCTACTAACGTTTTTCTAAGCGATTGCTGTTAGTAGTATATGCGCACGAGCCTTTGTATCTAATGTGGCTTTTGTAAAGCGATCGCCATCCTCTAGCAGGCATAAAGTTGGCACCAAGCTCGATTAAACGACGCTTTCCGGTTCGTTGAGTGATGCCCTCACCAGCGACCAGGTCAAAAATCCGCCCATCGCGACCAGCATAGCGAGTAGGCCGAACACTGCCCGCAGGCCGATAAAGGTTTCAGCAATACCCGCCAGGGCCAGCGGCAGGCTCAAGGCGATATTGACGACGTTGTTTTGCAGACCAAACACCTTGCCGCGCATGTCTTCAGGGGTTTCTTCTTGAATGGTTGTTTGCATGGGGATGCCGACCATAGCCCCAAACAGGCCGAGCCCGCCGATGAGCCCTAAGCTGGGCCATAGCTGCGCCGGGGCCAGAGAAAGCCCGCTGAGCATAACTGCCATCCCCAAGGAGCCAACCAGTCCGAGCTGCGGCCTAGAAAACCGCTGACCAAACTGGCCAATCATGACGGCCCCAATTGCAAGGCCAACGCCACCTGCTGCCAGCAAAAATCCGAACTGCGAGGAGCGAATGGTCGGAATGACCTCTGCGAGTCGAACCGCTAGCACAGCGAGGGCGGCAAACACCGAAAACAGCACAATTAGCTGAATTAAAGCAGCGCGAACCTGCACCTGTTTTTGCAGATAGGCAATTCCGTCTTTGATGTCTTCCCAAGGGTGGGCCTGCTCAAGGGTGCGATCAATTTTAGCTTCGTGGGTGGTCATCAGCAGGAGGAGGATGCCAGCGATCGCATAGCTCACACCCACCAGCACCGACTTGCCTAAACCGCTGCCTCTATCTAACGGTGCCAGCAGGCTATCGGCTAGCGCTAGCACCGGGTCTCCCACCGCAAACCCAATGATGACAGAGGCCATCATCGTTGTGGTATAAAGCGAATTAGCAGGCAGCAGGTTGCGGTCTTTGACGATGAGTGGAATCACGGCTTGCTCTGCCGGGGCAAAAAACTGCGTGAGGGTAGATACTAGAAAAGTGACCACCAGCAAAATGTAAAAGCCTACGGGCAACCCAGCAATATCCCATCCTTTGGTAGCCCACAGTAAGGCAGGTAACACGCCAACGAGCAGGCCGCGCAACAGGTTGGTAAGCACCAGCACAGGCTTTTTACGCCATCGATCTACATAGACGCCTGCTAATGAGCCAAACAGCACCGCTGGAATTGTAAAGGCGATCATAATGGCCGATACCCAGCCGCTGATGGTCTGCTCGGGTGACTTAAAGCTGGTAGAAATGATCGCAATCATCAGCACCAGATAAATTTTGTCGGCGATTTGAGAGAAGACCTGACCGCCCCACAGGGTGAGAAAGTTGCGGTTACGAAAAACGGGCCATAGTCCTTCTGGAGCGGACGAGTCGTCGCTTGCGTCAGAAGATAAATGGTGACCGGATACGGGTGTTTTTAACTCGTCATTTTTGGGCTTATAGTCTTTTATCTGGCGACTCTCTAGCTCAGGGCCGTTGGCATCGCTGTTAGCGTCAGGGTTGGATTCGGAGGTCGGCTCAGACTCGCGCAGCATGGGTTGAAGGGGTAAAGCAGGTGTCTATCAGCGCAGCAGACTTAATGGGTCTGTCAAACTGGTATTGGGCATAGTGTCGGAGCATTTTTTCGATGCGTTGCCACATTAAGTGTGGGCCAGAATCTTCTGTATAGTCTTCTATAGCTTTTTCTATGGCTGAGTTTACCGCGATTCCGTCCGCTCTTATTGTGCCTGATTGCGAGGCGAACTGGGGTGCTGTAGGTGAGGTCATCATCAGCGTTGGCTGGCTGAGCTGCTGCATCAGGGCGAGTTCTGCGGCGCTGAGGTAGCCAACGATGCCCAGGTTTCGGGTGACTTCTTTGGCAACTTTGGCCTGCAGCTCTGTAGAAGATTGCTGATTGCGCCACTGGCCGCTGGCTTCTTTGACGCGATCAGTTTGACCGTCTGCCTGCGCTTCTAAAGCCTTTGAAGAAACCAAAGAACCGCTTTTTTGCTCGTGCCATTCTCGATCTATGTGTTCTATTTCGCTGAGGCGATCGCGCTCTATTTTCTTCACTTCATCCAAATCGACTGCGCCTCCAGAAGACACGCTAAAGCCCACTCGCCAGGTGGGATCGCCCAGGCGAGCGGTGAGATGCGATCGCGAAAGGCAGCAGCGAAAAACATCTGGAGCAACCCCTGCTAGGGCGAGCAGGTGAAAAGTTGCCTGAGCTAAGCAGGGCAAAATATCGACTTTAGCAGCCGATTCTAAGCGGCTGAGATGCTCTATAAGCAGGTAGTACAGATCGCCTTGGGGCTGATCGCTGAGCGCCTGAGCTAGGGCAACTTCGGCTAGGTACTGACTGGCCGTTAGCTTGGCCAGATTTTTGCTTAGCCCTGGAAATGACTTCAGCGTTTCGGCCTGAACCATTTTATCGATGGATTTACCTTTGCTAAAGAGCAGGTCGTTGACGACAAACAGCCCCGAACGACCCGCCAGCCTGGACTTGTGCTTGCGAGCACCGGGCGCGATCGCTCTAATCAATCCATATTCCTTGGTCAAAACGGTGACGAGCCGATCGGCTTCACCCATGGGCATGGCCTTGAGATTAATGCCCATAGCCTTGTAGCTACGCTGTTTCATGGGCGAAAAAAGTAAATTAAGGATATAGATCGTATCGCTTTGCTCTGTGCTTTGACCTTTCTAGATGTCCGAACAAAGCAATCAATCTGCGTCACTGTCGGCTAGCTGATGCAAAATATCGACGCCGTAAGAGGTGCCCAGCCGGGTGGCGCCAGCTTCTACCAGCGCGATCGCCTGCTCAGGTGTACGAATGCCGCCCGAGGCTTTAATGCCGATGCGATCGCCCCCGATTTTTCTCAGCAGCTTCACATCTTCTACGGTCGCGCCGCCCTGCCAGCCCGTACTGGTTTTTAAGAACTGCACGCCCGCATCCAAGCACACCTCAGCCGCCAGCCGTTTTTCATCGCGGCTCAACAGCCCCATTTCTAAAATGGCTTTCACTGGCTGACCCGTCAGCTCTACAATCGCCGCAATATCCGAGTGAAGCCGCTTCGTATCGCCCATTTTCAGCCAGCCTAAGTTAATCACCACGTCTAGCTCACTGGCCCCGTTCTCGACCGCTTCTTGCGCTTCATACAGCTTGGCTTTAGAGGTGGTTGCCCCGCTGGGAAAGCCAATCACCGTGCATACCTGGGGTTGCTTACTGTGCAACCGCTCTACCGCCGCTATCACATGCATTGGATAAACGCAGACGGTGGCAAATCCGTAGCGCTCTGCCTCATCGCACCGCTGTAAAATTTGCTCAGTCGTGGCCGCTGGCGCTAGCAGCGTGTGGTCAATTAAAGGCGCAAGGTCAATCTCACGGGCGGCATCCATTCGGCTGGCGTTCATAGGCAAACAATCAAGCAATAAATTTATAAGGCAAGATGAATTTATAGAGCTTTTACAGGAAATTACTGAACCTTGATGCTAAAAAAGCCTACCTTGCGTTTATATATGGACAGTACCTTAAACCGCTCAGTGATTCCATTATCTCTGACGTAAGGGGAAAATAGCCGATGTGACGGGCAATCTTGATACATCCGCTTGTTTTTTTCCTAACCTTTTATCCAGCTCCTGCTTTGCCATGGCCGACCTGCTGATTTCAGCGATTATTTGCACCCATAACCGAGAGCAATATCTAGGCGCTGCCATTGATAGCCTGCTGGCTCAAACGTTAGGCCAAACCTCAGGCCAAACCTCAGACAGCTACGAAATTATTGTGGTAGATAACGCTTCTACCGATAGCACGGCTGATATTGTCAAAGCTCGCCTAGCAGCGGCTGGCGGCTCTAAGCTGCGTTACATACACGAGCCTAAATTAGGGCTCTCGGTAGCTCGCAATACTGGCGCGAACGCAGCCAAAGGGCAGATTTTGGCCTATTTAGATGATGATGCTGAAGCGAGTCAGGGCTGGCTAGCTGAGCTGGTGGCCGTGTTTAACGCGCAGGAAAAGGTAGCGATCGCAGGCGGTAAAATTACGCTAATTTGGCCACCGCAGGCACAGCCACCCAGCTGGCTATCAGATGACCTATCTGGCAGCCTGGGCGCTTACGACCTGGGCGACGAGCAAATTTATATTCAGCAGCCATCACTAACCCCTCGCGGGCTAAACTATGCGGTTCGCAAGCAGTTTTTGCAGGCGGTGGGCGGCTTTGATACGCATTTGGGCCGAGTGGGTAAAAATTTGCTCTCTAACGAGGAGCAGCAGCTTACTCGCATAGCACTCGATCAAGGCTGGCAGGTCGCCTATGTACCATCGGCGCTGGTGGCTCACAACGTTGCACCCGCGCGGATGAAACCGGGCTGGTTTTTGAGCCGGAGCTGGTGGCAGGGCATTAGCGAAAGCTATCGGGAGCAGGCGAGCGGAACCACCGGGCTATGGCAGTTGCGCAGCGGGGGCGAGCGGCTGGTGCGAGGGGCTTATAAAACGGTGAAGTATATTCATCGGCCCAAGCAGCGGTTTGAAAACTTAGCCTATGCTTATGGGCAAATTGCCTATTTGGGTAGCGTGATGGGGTATTTGATGCGGCAGCGATCGCGGCGCTCGGCAGGAATGTCGGGATGATAGAGCCTGCCAGATTTATGAATTAGGTAGACTTACCGGATTGGTGTGCTTGATGTGTGTTAGTTGGAAAGTAAGCCTCTCATTAAGGCTGTGTGGGTTGGGTTAGGGAGTGGAGATACTGGCTCTACGATTTGTTGATTTTTTACTGTTAACTTTTTTCTTTGATCGCTATGACATCTACTTCTATTCCCGTTTCTGTGCTCATTCCTGCTAAAAACGAGCAAGAAAATTTACCAGCTTGTTTGGCGAGTTTGGCCCAGGCTGATGAAGTATTTGTGGTGGATTCTCAAAGCGAGGATGGCTCGGTTGAAATTGCCGAGAGCTTGGGCGCTAAGGTGGTTCAGTTTGATTTCAACGGACGCTGGCCCAAAAAGAAGAACTGGTCGCTAGATAATTTGCCTTTTCGCAATGAGTGGGTGCTCATTGTTGACTGCGATGAGCGAATTACGCCAGAGTCTTGGGCCGAAATTGCCGAGCGCATCAAAAATCCAGACCTAGATGGCTATTACATCAATCGTCGGGTGTTTTTCCTAGGTAAGTGGATTCGTCACGGCGGCAAATATCCTGACTGGAACCTGCGCTTGTTTCGCCACGCCAAGGGCCGCTACGAAAACCTCAACACCGAAGACATTCGCAATACGGGCGATAATGAAGTGCATGAGCATGTCATGATCCCCCATGAAAAGGTGGGCTATCTCAAAGAAGATATGCTGCATGAAGACTTTCGCGACTTGTATCACTGGCTGGCTCGCCACAATCGCTACTCTAACTGGGAAGCGCAGGTGTATTACAACCTGCTCACCGGGATGGGCGATGATGGCACCATTGGCGGCAACTTGTTTGGAGACGCGGTGCAGCGCAAGCGATTTCTTAAAAAGATTTGGGTGCGACTGCCCTTTAAGCCGCTGCTGCGCTTTGTGCTGTTTTATATTTTGCGACTGGGCTTTTTAGATGGCTATGCGGGCTATGTGTATGGCCGCTTGCTCAGCCAGTACGAATATCAAATTGGCGTCAAGCTATACGAGCTTAAGTTCGGGGGTAGCCTTAATATTCAACAGCACCCTGAGCCTGTGCAAACTCACCTAGCTGAGCATAAAGTTCCGGTAAGCAACTGAAGCAACCGTTAGGGAAAGTAGCCAAACTCAGCGAGTATAAAGACAAACAAGGGTTAGTTTGAGCGTGAAGGCAGCAGAAAATCCGTTTGGCAGCATCGGTGCGCCACCCTTTGTAGACCTGAGCCAGTACCATCAGCCCAGTTATGATGCTGGCGGCTCAAGAGTCGCTATGCTGATTTGGTGGCTGATACAGGCGATGGTTTTTCCCCTGACGCTGCACACGGCACATGGCATTCGCGCTGGGCTGCTGCGGCTGTTCGGGGCCAAAATTGGCCAGGACGTAATTATTCGGCCCACGGCGCGCTTTACCTACCCGTGGAATATTGAGATTGGCGATCGCACTTGGATAGGCGACGACGTAGTGCTCTACAGCCTAGCGCCGATTAAAATTGGCTGTCACTGCGTCATTTCGCAAAAGAGCTATCTCTGTACGGGCAGTCACAATATTAGTGACCCTCGCTTTGGCTTGGTTACAGGCGAACTTGTGATAGAAAACGGAGTGTGGGTGGCTACTGACTGTTTTGTGGGGCCAAACGTTTGCATTGGCGCAAACGCAGTGATTGGTACCCGCAGCACGGTGCTTCATTCGATGCCATCGGCGCAAATTTGTGTGGGCACTCCCTGCCAGCCGATTAAGCCTAGACCGATGGCTGAGGCAGCCTCGTAGAATGCCTTCATGGAACGCCCACAGTAAATCACTGAATCGCGACTGAATCGCTATAGGCTTCTTGCTAGCTTCATCTTTTGACTCGCTTATCCGGAAACTTTGTCAGGTGTCAGCCGTCTTTTTTAGGGAGTCGTCACCTGTCATGAGCGTCAAGGTTATTGAGTCCGATGGTTTACGAAGAGCGGATTGAAGAGATTGACTTGCAGCGCTACTGGCTGGTGCTAAAGCGCCGCTGGCGACCGGCTTCAGCGGTTTTTATCGTGACGGTGCTGGCTGCTTTTGGAGCCACGATGACCCAAAAGCAGCTTTATGAGGCGGCGGCCAAGCTGCTGCTACGGCCTGACCAGTCGGCAGTTTTAACCGGGGTTCAGGACGTAGGCGACCTAAAAAGCCTGAAGCAAACGAGCGATCCGCTGGCGACCCAGGCTGAAATTATTTTTTCGCT
>JBARVS010000528.1:0-2056 GCA_049646385.1 Phormidesmis sp.
TCACCAGCACCTGTACGCCCCCTTCAGGAATCTCGCCGTCTACCGTAAAGGTCAGCGTAATCGACGCGCCTTCGGTCACGTCTGTTTTATCTACCGTAAGGCCCACGGTTGGCCCAGCGGGTTGAGGTTCATCCGTAATGTTAAGCACGATGCCGCTCGCATTCGGGTCTATCTCGTACTCTTCGCCGTTGGCTAAGTTAAACGCTAGCTCCAAAGGCTCTTCAGCCACAATATCGTCGAATATATCCAGCGCAATGGTTGCTGTTGGCTCAGTAATGGTGACAAAGAAGCTGCCCCCTGCGGCATCGCCCACCGTGGGCAGTCCTTCAATGCCGGTAGTGATGATATTGCCCAAATTAGCAATATTGAACTGACCTAACGCGCCCGCCACCGGGCTTTGAACCAGCACTTCTACGCCTTCGGGTGGAATCTCTCCATCTACAGTGAAAGTCACCAATAGCGGATCGCCTTCGGACAGGTCTGTGGGTGTGGCCGAAATGCCGATAATCGGGCCAAATCCAGGGCCACCGTTGTCGTCGGTAATGGTCACTAGCGTTGCGTTTTGCACGGGGTCTACGGTGTAGCCGTCACCTTCAGCTAGCTGAAAGTCGAAAGTCTGAGCGCCTTCTTCTAGCGCATCGTTAGCAATCGGTAATATAAAGGAAGCCTCGGGCGCTGAGAGTAAAATTTGCAGGCGACCGGTTTCCTCATCAAAATCAACAATCTCTGAGTTCACAAACTCAGCTCCTGGATCGGCAGCGAACTGATTGGTAAATTCAATTACATCGTTCTCGCCTAGCGTGTCGAAGTTAATCGTGATGCCCCCTTCAGGAAAGTCGCCCGTGACGTTCCACTGCCACACGACTTGGGCATTCGGATCTTCTTCCGAGACATTGGGGGGAATCGCTTCAAAGCTGACAACCGGTAGCTGATCTGTCGGCGGCGTTGTCGGTGGCTCTGTCGGTGGTTCCGTAGGGGGTTCGGTGGGCGGCTCTGTTGGAGGTGTTGTGGGCGGTTCTACGGGTGGTTCGGTGGGCGGTTCTACTCCTAGCTGATCGACGCTATCGGCAAATAGAACCGTTGTTGTCCCGGCAGCCGGATCAATCGTGTAGGGGCTGATGCCTGTAATGCTGGTGCTGTCTTCGGTGGTGACTTCATCGGCGGTTCTGAGCGAGAAGCCTGCTTCTACCAAACCGTCGAACGTTTCGGGTAAAAAAGTATCGGGTTCTGGGTTGTTGAAAATGTCGATGGTGAAGGTGCCTGTGGTTGCGCCCTCATCGATAGTGACGGCAAACCCAGAGTTGTCGAAGTTGGTGGCGACTGACTGAAGGGAAATATTCTCTAGCTGCGGATTGAAGGCAAAGCCCGGTAAGTCCAGCCGATTGATGATTTGCTCTACGTCGCTGTCGATGTAGAGCCTGAGTCCGCCAGCCGGAGCGGGTTCGTCTAAGGAGATTTCAAAGGTGAGAGACGTTCCCTGGTCTTCTACTAAAGCGTTGAGGTCGCCGTTGAAGGTGGTGGTGGTCGAAAGACTAGCTTGAACCATAATGATGCTTCTCGATGTTTGCGTAGGTGAAAGTGTCGCTAGCGGCTACCGAAAAAGTGCCACTAACGAGGGTTGGATAGAAAAAATGTGAGCGGATGTTTGAAGGCGATGGCATAGCCTCTCCTGCGGAGAATTGCCCGCAACCCTCTTCTGATAGCGGATTGCCGTCTCGCCGATTAGCTCATGTTGATACTTCTCATGTTCGGTCAGTTGGATGCTTGATGGATACCCTGATGTGTAGATGTGAAAGTTCGTAGAGATACGCGGCGTTGCAAATTGCGATCGCCAAACGCACCCAAAACTATTTATTGATATCTACTCTCAATAGATAGCTTCGGTATTGTACATCGCATCTTTACTTTATAGGGACAGACGCTTCATGAAATTCCGATGAAGAAGGCCAAAAGAAAGTGGCTAAAAGAGCTGATAAAAGTAGATCTTAGGATTTTCTTAATCTCTTCATAGAGGGGGCTAAATATGAAGCAGCGGTTGTGCCTGCACATTGTGGAC
>JBARVS010000529.1:0-6856 GCA_049646385.1 Phormidesmis sp.
CAGCCAGTTTCCATGTAAAGTCGCCATGTGGCAAAAAGCTCGTGTGAACGGCTAGGGTTTAGATCGGTATCGGCGTGAATGACTTAAGTTTTTTGACTTGAATTTTCAGGCTTATTTTTTGCCTAGTTTGCTCAAGCCTCAAACTGCTCATAGGCCGCCACAATTCTCTGTACAAGCGGATGGCGCACGACATCCGCCTTGGTCAGCTCGCAAAAGGTAACGCCTTCTACCTTGGCCAGAATCTTGGTCGCTAGCGATAGGCCAGACTGCTGATACTGAGGCAGATCTGTCTGGGTAACATCGCCCGTCACAACCATGCGAGAGTTAAAGCCCAAGCGAGTGAGTACCATTTTCATCTGGGCGGGCGTCGTGTTTTGGGCTTCGTCCATAATAACGAAGGCATTGCTGAGCGTACGGCCTCGCATGTAGGCCAAAGGAGCCACCTCAATCACGCCGCGCTCGATCAGATGAGGAATTCGCTCTGGATCAAGCAGCTCGTGCAGCGCGTCGTACAAGGGCCGCAGGTAAGGATCGACCTTTTGCTGCAGGTCGCCCGGTAAAAATCCTAAGCGCTCACCTGCTTCTACCGCAGGCCGAGTGAGGATGAGGCGCTCAAACTCCTCGTTCATCAGCGCTTTAACGGCTATCATGGCAGCTAAAAAAGTTTTGCCAGTACCCGCTGGGCCCGTGCAAAAGGTCAGATCGCTTTTGCGTAGGGCTTTGATGTATTGCTGCTGGCGAAAGGTTTTAGCTCGAATCACCTGACCGCGACGAGTGCGAGCAATTACGTCGTTTTGCAAGTCTTTGAGCTTGTCTTCCTGATGGGTGTCAAGCGCGTGAACGGCGGTCATCACATCTGTAATGGCTACGGGTTGCCCCTGACCCCACATTGATTCTAGGGTTCCTACAATTTTGCGAGTGCGCTCAACTTGGGCGTCGGTACCAGCGATATTGAGTTCGCTGCCCCGTAAAACGACGTTGGCACCGGTTTGCTGAGCGATGCGCTTGATGTTTTCTTCTTGTGGGCCTGCTAGTGCGATCGCATTCTCAGCACTCATCAAGCCCAGCCTGTAGTTATTTCCCATGCAGTTGTTAAGTTGACCCTACTCAAGTTGACCCTACATAGCCAATCTAGCGCTTTTAGCCAATTTTAAACGCCCTGTCGAAGGATATAAACAAAGGGATATAAACCAAAAAAGCGCGCTATTCTGACTTCGGCTTTTTCTTGGGGGGAGCCGGGTTGGTGCTCGGTCTAGGCGGTCGGCTTTCGCGCGTGCGATCGCTCCCCTGCCTTCTAGAACTGCCATAAGATCCGCCGGAAGACCCACCAGAGCGATCGCCCCGTCCGCCGCTAGAGCGATCGCCGCGCTCCGAGCGTTCAGGTTCAGGCTCGCCGAATACGCTTAGGTTCACCGTCATCTCTGAAAGCTTAGCCGTCGCCGCAATCACAGTTCGCACTGCTTTAATATTGCGGCCCCCTCGACCAAACACGCGCCCCTTGTCCTCGGCCTCGTCAAATGCGGCTCTTAGCCACAGCTTTTTACCCCCTGCCAAGGTTTCTGAATGAAACTTCAGTACCTCTGGCTTATCTAAAAAGGGAGTCATCAGGAAGCGGGCGATCGCCTCATAGTCAGACTGGGTTCGCTCAACACTCACACTAGCCACCTAGCTGTTCGTACACGTTTGCTTTTTTGAGAATATGCTCAACGGTTTTAGTCGGCTGAGCGCCTTCTTTGAGCCACTTTACAATCGCTGGAACATCCAAGCGAGTTTCATCGGTTCTAGGATTGTAAAAGCCAATTTCTTCTAGCGGGCGACCATCACGGCGATCTTGCGCGCGCATGGCGACAATACGATAGCTAGCTTCGCGCTTTTTGCCAAAGCGTTTGAGTCGAATTTTGATCATTAGAAAACGTTAAAAAATACTGAACTGGCGACTAGGCCAAACAGTTGAACGACAGATTAGATATGGAATAGGAGCACTAAATTTTAGCACCCGCTGCGAATATGAGGCAAAGTATTGATGCTCTGCCTCATATTTAGCCAGCCTAAGAAAAGGCGCATAGCGCTTAAAAATGAGAGCCGCCGCGAAAGCTAATCTTCGTGATCCTCAAAAGGATCGCCTAGCTCTTTGGAGGGTGGGCCAAAGGCTGTATACACCGCGTAGAGCGTGAATGCGCCAACGATAGCCGCAACCGAAACAATAAGAACTGTTGCAGAATCAAGATTTGCCATAGAGTTTTACTCATGATTTCCTCTATGATATTACAGAATATAAAGTAAATTTAGTCCCCGATTAATTCATGGCACAGCGCACGAAGTTGGGCAACATCCTCAAGCCCTTGAATTCTGAGTACGGAAAAGTCACGCCTGGCTGGGGTACGACTCCTGTAATGGCCGTCTTCATTGCTCTGTTTTTCGTGTTCTTGCTGATTATTCTTCAGCTCTACAACTCGTCTCTTATCATTGATAGCGTTGATGTGGACTGGAGAAGTTTGGGCGGCTAGGGCGGCTTGCTCAATCACTCGAATCGCATAATCGTTTGAGCCTGATTGTCTGAGCCTGATTGTCTGATAAGAGGCATTTTGAGGGGTGGGTGTGTTTTGCGCCTGCCCCTTATACTGTTAGGCATACTGTTAAGCAGCGTTGCGGGTACTTCACTTATGAACGTCTTTGGAATTGGCCTGCCCGAGATGGGCCTAATTATGATTGTGGCTTTGCTGGTGTTTGGGCCCAAGAAGCTGCCTGAAATTGGCCGCAGCATGGGTAAGGCGCTGAAGGGCTTTCAAGATGCCTCAAAAGAATTTGAAACCGAGTTTAAAAAAGAAGCCGACAGATTGGAAAAATCAGTGGCTGAGCCGATGAAGGCGACGTTGGAAAAGCCCCGTGCCCTGGCCGCAGATGCAGACAAAGAAACCGCTAAAGCTGAGCCTGTTGAAGCTGAAATCGCACAGGCTTCTGAGGCTGAGGTCGCTAAAGCTGAGGTCGCCTCTGAAGATAGCAA
This sequence comes from Phormidesmis sp., assembly GCA_049646385.1. Classification (GTDB taxonomy): domain Bacteria; phylum Cyanobacteriota; class Cyanobacteriia; order Phormidesmidales; family Phormidesmidaceae; genus Phormidesmis. Next base: position 3,005 of record JBARVS010000529.1, read on the forward strand.
GGCTGAGGTTTCTAGCACCACAGAAGCGGCATAAAGCGAAGAATTCATGGCAGGGATAACTTCAGCGGATAGTTCAGCGATCGCTCAAAACAATCCTGTGGTACTACCGCGCTTGATTGTGGGCCTGGGCAATCCTGGCGCAAAATATGACCGCACGCGCCACAATATTGGTTTTGAAGTGGTTGACGCTCTTGCTAAGCACTACCCTGACGCTGCGCTAGTTGAAAATAAGCGATTTCAGGGCGCGGCGGGAGAGTTTCGCAGCGGCGGCGTTGGCGCAGCCTCTCCTATGGAGAATCGCACCGTTTTGCTCAAGCCCACCACCTTTATGAATAACTCGGGGCAAGCTGTGAGGGCCGTTTTGGACTGGTACAAGCTCGCGCCCGAATCGGTGCTGGTGGTATACGACGATATGGACTTGCCTACCGGGAAGCTGCGCCTGCGTTTGTCAGGGGGGGCGGGCGGTCATAACGGCATGAAGTCAATTATTGCTCACTTGGGCACAAAGGAATTTCCGCGTTTGCGGGTCGGCATTGGCAGCACGAATAAAGGCGAGGAGCGCGATCAGGCGGTGGTTTCTCATGTGCTAGGCCGCTTTGCCCCGGAGGACAGAAAAATCGTAGATGCCGTGATTCCGATGGCTGTTGATGCGATTGACCTGAGCTTACGTAAAGGCGTTGAGCGCTCAATGAACCTGTATAACGGGCGAGAAGTAGAGCTTTAAGCAGCTTGTGATTGTCTTCAAGACTTATGTTGCTAATCGTTTGTAGGCGATCGCCAAGCCGTCGTCACCGCCCACATTGCCGGGAAACAGCACTACTGGCAAATTAGCAAACTGAGGATGATCGGCAGCGGTTGTTACGATTGAAACGCCCGGAATCACCTGGCCTAACAGCCTAGCGGAGGTGAGTTCTAGCCCTTTGCTGAGCGTGTCGTTAGAGGTAATACCGCCTTTGCTAATCAGAAATCCGATATCGTCGGGAAGCCCTTTGACAATATCCATCAGCAGCGTAGAAACGGCTTCGCCAAAGGCGAGGCGAGTTTGCTTATCTGCAAAAGTTAGCTCTTCGCGACTGGTGTAAATAGCGGGCGTTTGGCCGTTGGCGTGAATTTTCTGTACCTGCGACAATACTTCGCTCAAAAGTTCATCGTGGCTAGTCACAGGGTTGTCTCTGATGCGGCTCACGTCGATTTCGAGGCCGACAATACCGGGCGCTTTTAAGAGCTGTTGAAGCTGGTCTGTTGTTTTTTGAACGTGAGAGCCGATGATGACTGCGCCAGAAGAAGAACGGGTAATGCGGTTCATTTCTTCCGAGGGCGTGGGCTGCGGGGGCAGCTTGGCAAGGGCAGTTAGCAGACTAGCGGCGCTGCGAAAGAGAAATTTTTTGCCCTGGGCAGCGGCAGCGAGCAGATCGGCGGCGAAGCGGTCTAGGTCACTTTGTTGTTCTCCGTCAACGGCGACGCACTGATTGTTCTTTAAGGCCATTAGGCGCTCTAGCGTTCCCTGGCGAACGTCTGATAGGAGAAAGCGCTCTACTGTGTTGGCAGGAATTTCACCCTTTGTTTTTTCTGCAACATACTCAGGCAGATAGCTTGTGCTGTAGCCAAAAACAGAATCTTGGGCGAATTCGGTGTCATGGGTGGGAATGCGCTTACCGCTCTCTGACTCGATATAGTGAGTGCTGTTAACGGTGACGCGGCCTGCTTCAAAGAACTGAGGGGTGAGAAAGTGGGCGTCGAACGGGCCGAGATGCTGGGCGATCGCATCCGTCTCTACAGGGTAATGACCGCGCAGCGTAGAATCTGAACGGCTCACCAGCAAAAAGTTTTGAGTATTGGTATTCTTGAGGGCAATCTTGAGATTTTCACAGACTTCAGAAATGACGGCGGCGGCGGCTTCGGGCGTGAGCGACCTGGTATTAGTGAGCACAAAGAAAATCGGTGAGCCATCCTGCAAGCCTAGCATCAGCGTTTCTATGTCCCACTTCAGCAGCAGTAAGCAGCTATGCACTGTTTGCGATCCGGTGGGGTCGTCATCTAGCACGATGATCTTAGGTGAGCTGTTCATAGTTTTGCTTAGGGGTGGATAAGGCTAGAGGCTAATCGGAAAAAGCACAAAGGCAATGAGGTAGCTGGCTAGGCTACATATCAATATAGAGGCCGCGTCAAATAGCAGCGCAATATTTTTGCGAAGTTTGGGGTTGTACGCCAGCGAGTCGCCGATAATTTCTAAGGTAGGGCGAAAGCTGTTTCCGGCGGGCGCTTCGGCGTCGATGTGAAGCTGCTGGGTGTGGGCGGCTAGGTCTTTGAGCAGGTGGCGCGTCCAAAAGGTGAGCGCAACGGCGCAGGCTAAGGCTACAGTCGCAATCACAGCGGGATGAATGGCTATTTTGATCAAGGCGATCGCCTCCTTGGAAAGTCCGCTATTAGAGAGCTGCAGCACCGTCCAAGCAAGCCGCAGCACCGCCCAAACGAGCCCCGAAATAATGGTTTTGTACAAGAGCGAGAGGTAGGCGCTGCGGTCTTCTTCAAAAAAGCGTTGGGCGATCGCCGTTTCAGCATCATCTGTCTCGGCCTGGGTCGTTTTAGCGGCTTTGCTCTTTGTGCTTTTTCGATTAGCGGCTTTGGCTGTAGACCGACTGCTGCGCGATTTGCGGGTTTGTGCTGCTGCTGACGAGCTATCTGTCGCGCTTGGCGAATTAGGCTTTAGGCTGCCTGACTTTGAAAATGGACTGACTAATCTAGAGGTATCTGCTGCGCTTTTTGCGGTTTTGCGGTTTGACGCGATCGCTTTAGGATCTGCTTTAGCCGCTTGGTCAAGCCCCTCAGCAGCAGGCGGCTCAGTTTTTTGAGAAAGCTTTTCTATCGGCTTTGTTTCTACGGGCTTCGTTTCTGTCGGCTTAGCTGGCTTAGCTATAGAGCCCGATTTGCTGGCCTCGTCTGCGTTGGCGTCGTCTGAGCGCAAAGGGCTACCAAACGGACTTTGGCCATAGGTTTTAGAATCGTACGCCATGAGTCTTTTGTCCCAACTAGCTGGGTTCTACCGTATCATCTACCGTAGAATCTGCTTCAATTTCCTCACCTTCTGTCGCTTCGCCTAGTTTTGTCCCTCCAAACTTCTCCTCAATCCACTCAAACTTAATCTCTCGCAGGTAGTCTACTACCCAGGTTGCTCGTCGCTGTAGCATGTGATTAGGGTAGGTGTGAGCGACCCCTACAACTGGAATTTGCGCATTTTTGGCCGCTTCAATGCCCGCAAAAGAGTCTTCAATAGCAATGCATTCGCTGGCTTGCAAGTGAAGATCGCTGTGCGCCTGATTGAGCTGCTCAACTGCCTTGTAATAGCCATCCGGCGCAGGCTTGCTGCCCTCTGTTGAGACATCATCTCCCGCTACAATAATTGAAAAATGCTCGCTCAGCTCAGCTTGGGCCAAAGCCGCCACTACCTGCTGGCGCTCGGCCCCGGTCACTACCGCCATTTTCATCTGCGCTGCCCGACAGCGAAAAATGAGATCTTCTAGCCCTGGGTAGAGCGGCAGCTTTTCCTGGCTTTCTAGCCAGCTTTGATAGACGGCAGATTCTTTATTGAGCAGTTCATCTAAGGCGTCATCTTTAATGGTGCGGCCTCTTTGGGCAAGCAGTCCTTTTAAGCAGGCGCGATCGCTCCTACCTAGGCATATCTCGTGGTAATCATCACTATTAGGTCTAAGGTTTTCAGCTAGCAAAATCTGCTCACTCAGCCGCTGGCGAATGTCCTCATCGTTAATCATGATGCCGCTGAAGCCAAATAAAGCTGCTTTAAGTGCCATAGCTCTGTACAAAGACGCTCTCCTTCAATTTACAGGATACTCG
>JBARVS010000530.1:0-9400 GCA_049646385.1 Phormidesmis sp.
GGCACCCTTTAAAAACCACAGCTGCTTTTCAGGCCGATTGGAGCTTTGCATAGATATATGTTGGGTAGTTAAGAATTTCTAAAGTTATGTCATGATATCTTAATATTCAGAGCAAAACAATCATAAAGTATATTCTGATGCAGAATATCTTAGATAAGCCTGATTTATCTCCACACTCTCATATAGAAAGGTGCTTTATCTGTCAAGGCTTCATCTGAGATTTGATGAACGGCAGCTTGGGCGATAGAAAGAAGCCCACTAAGCTCGCGAAGAGAATAGGCGTAAACGGCGCAAATCCGGTGAGCTTAGAGAGCAATAGCGTGGTGCTGATGGGCGTGCGCGTGACGGCGGCATTTAACGCAGCCATGACCGAAATCATCGTCAAGGCGGGATTGAGCCCAGGAATTAGCAGCGCGATCGCCTTACCCAGACAGGCTCCTGTAAAGAAAAGCGGAATGATAAATCCGCCGCGCCATTCGCCGTTCACCGTAATGGCGATCGCGCACATCTTAGCAAATGCCAAAATGAGTAAAAACAAAGCGCCCTCTTTGCTCTCAACCACTAAGTTGAGTTCTTCATGTCCAAAGAAGCGCGTCAGTGGCATCCATGCCGCCAAAATGCCGAGCCCTAGCCCTGCCACCATTGTTCGGATGTAAATGGGTTCAGGCAGCTGATTGAACAGCCCTGCGCAGCTTTTGACCAGACGAATAAAAATCCAGGCGGTGATCGCACCAATCACACCAGAGGCGATCGCCAGCATAAAATCATCCACATTATCAACGTGATACTGAGGAAAGGCCCAGGTTGGGCTGATGCCTAAATGGGTAATCAACACAAAAACAATGTAGCTAGCACAGCTCGATACCACTGCCGGTAAAACGGCTTCATAGTATTGGGCAACATGCTGATAGTGCAGAATTTCTAACGCAAAAAAAGCGCCCCCTAACGGCGCACCAAATAACGCGGTAAAGCCTGCTGCCATCCCTGCAACGCTGAGCGATCGCACATCTTCACCTTGCAGTTGCAAGCGATCGGCAACCCATGTTCCAAACGATCCGGTCACCTGAACCATAGGAGCCTCAGGCCCCAAGCTGCCCCCCGACGAAATGCTGACCAAAGACGACAGCACCATTGACGGGTTTTGGCGCGTATCAATGCGTCCACCGCGAGAGTGAATATTATCGACGATGAAGCTAATCTCACCAGGGTTTCCTAAAACATGGATAATCAGGCCAACGAGCAAGCCTGATAGCGGCATGACAATCAGCAAGCTAACGCCCTGAAATGACCGCATAGCATGGGTCAATAGCTCTAAAACATTCCAATACAGGCCCGCAAAAAGTCCGCTACCTATGCCAATAGTGGCCCAGCAAACCACCCAGCGAGATAGCGTGATCGGATTTTTAGTAGATAGGTACGGCAGCCACTGATCTAGAAACAGCTGGTTGAAGCGGTGTTTTTTAGGAGACACGGTTTGTATAGGTTGAGCTTGCTCTCAATACGTTTCAAACTAAGCTGAACTCCAGCATGGGGCAGTTTGAATAGATTAAAATAGAGGTTCTACGAGGAAATAGCAGGATAGCCTTGTACGACACGACGCTTCACAAAATAATTCGAGCAAGGCTTAGATAAAAGGTGCGCAAAAGAATGCTCGAAACCCTCAAGTTAAATCATGATATCTTGATACTCAAATAAAATGACGAGTAAAGTATATTCTGATACAGAATATTGTGGATAAGATTGCCTCATCTGTTGACGGCATTCTTAGTGACTTCATGTGAAGCAGCGATCGGTAAATATTGAAAACACTGACTGAAAAGCCGAGAGAGCTACTCATAAAGATAGGTTTTGGTGAGGAATAGCAGCCAATGAGCAGTTTTTATCTACTATTTTTTCCCGCGTCTTATACAATTGGTAGTGTACGATACAGAAAAAATATTTGAAAGTCAGGATCTTTTACAATGTTGAACAAAATTCTAGTTGCTCTTGATGAGTCAGCCTCTAGTCAGTGGGCTTTTGATACGGCTTTATCAATGGCTAAAGCTCTCGAAGCTGAGCTGCTTTTAGTCCATGTAGTTGATGCGTTTTCATCGGCTAGCCCTAAGCACCCCTGTGTGTCGGCGGAGAGCTTTTCAATGGATGTAGAAAACTCTGCCCAAAAGGAGTACGAACAGCAGTGGCAAACCTTTATCAATCGCTACGACACGCTGCTCGAACAAAGGCAAGCGGAGGCGGAGGCTGCGGGCGTCACGACTACTTACACGCAGACTCAGGGAACGCCGGGGCAGAAAATCTGCGAAATTGCAAAGGCGAATAGCATTGACTTGATTGTGGTGGGTAACCGCGATCGCACCAATCAAAAACAACTCGAACATGGCAGCGTCAGCAACTATCTGTCTCATCATGCGCCTTGCTCAGTAACTATTGTTCATCCAAAAGTTTGCCCAGAGGACAGCTCTCACGTAGGTCGTACCATGTTTGCGACGGCTGGTGCGGCCTAGCCATTAGAGAAGCCTATCGCAAAACGGCTACACAACTTCCTCACATTCCTTTTCTAAGCTGGTAAGTGAAAACAACAACTTAAGGAGATTGTTGATATGACTTACTTAACTGCGCTCAAACCCATTGACAAACCAGTTCATAAGTCTCGTTTTTTAATCATCGGGTATGGTAACGAGCTGCGAGGAGATGATGCCGTTGGGCCGATAGCTGCAGACGTTGTCGCTAGCTGGAACTTACCGGAAACCAAAGCTATGTCTGTGCACCAGCTTACCGAAGATCTCGCTAGCCACGTTGCTGCTACTGATTATGTCATTTTCATCAGTGCGTGCAGTGGTTCTAGCTGCGCGCGCACGGTTCAGCTCGATCCAGTGGTAGAAGGCACCCAGATGTTTGAGGCACTAGCTGTCAAAGACATCCATAGCTGCAATCCGCTATCTCTGCTCTATCTGGCTCAACAAATTTACGGGCGCAAGCCGCAGGCTTGGTTCTTACAGATACCTATCGAAAGCTTCGACTGTGAGGAAGGGCTTTCTTCTATCACGCAGCGAGGCTGTGATCAGGCAGTGAGAACGGTTGAAAAATTCATGAGAACCTATCGACAGCCTGTATGGATGAACTCAAGAAAGTTCACAAACGCAGCCTAGTACAGCTATGCCTGAAAAATAGCTGCGCAACAATGAACAGGTTTAAGGAAAAAGGAGGTTTCTCATGCTGACCGTTAGCGATATTATGACCAAGCCCGTTGTGGTTATCCGCAGCTCTGCAACCATTGCTAATGCCATGTGGGTGATGCGATCGCAGCGGGTGCGATCGCTCGTCGTCGAAAAGCTTGACCCTGAAGTTTCGTACGGTATGCTCACCGAAAAAGACATTGTGTATAACGTCATTGCCCAAGGAGACAATCCTGGATTTGTTCGAGTGGGTGAGGTTATGCGCTATCCCTGCGCCTATTGCTCACCTGAAACAACCATCCGAGAGGCCGCCCGAATGCTTGCCGAAGCAGATACCGACCGCGCTCCGGTTATTGAGAAAAATCAGCTAGTAGGCATTGTGTCCGTAACCGATATTTTGGATAAGGGTAGCCTACCCGCACCGCCTTACGACGAACTATCTAGGCGAATTCAAGATGCCCTACAAAATACTCGAATTATCGATGATGAAGAGGCTCGAATTGAGCAAGAATCCGACGTAGCTTGGCGCGTGCTAGAAGATATGAAGACGTAAATTAGTCATGTCTTCGCTAATGTTTAGAGCTTTCTAGTGTTTGACTCTAGTGTTTGACTTAGTTCGCGCAGACGCTCGCGGTTCAATAGCTCAATTTGGCTACCTCTGATAATGATTAGGCCATCATGACTAAGGCGATAGAAAGCCCTGGAAATGGTGGCCGGAATTGTACCCAACAGCGCTGCTAGCTGACCTTTGGTGACATCTAGCGTAACGACATTCGGCAGGCTGCTTGTGTCGCTCAGGTTGATTAAGTAGGCGGCTAGTCGCTGAGGGACATCTTTAAAGGAGAGTTCTTCGACTAGGCCAGTGAGGTGAAGCAGATGCTTAGATAAATTAAGCAGTAGCTTGATGGTGACAGCAGGATACTGGTGGAGCAAGTCCAAAAACTCTAGCCTCGGGAAGAATAATAGTGTTGAGGCTTCTAACGCTGCTGCTGAGGCTGGAAACCTCTTGCCATCCAGGGCAGGTACCTCTGCAAAATAGTCTTGTTTGACAAAAATATGAAGAATTTGCTCTTTCCCGTGAACGGCTAGCTTAAATACCTTGACACGCCCGGTTTTTATCACAAAAAAGCCACTGGCTTCGCTATCTTGGGTGAAAATAATCTCTCCTTTTTGATAGTGCTGTAGCCGAGCGATGCGGGCAATATAGGCCCTGTCTGCTGAGGGGATGTCTTTAAATAGTGGAATGCACTGCAGCCAGCAGATTAGTTCTAGTTCGCTCAATGAATTCTCCCAAAGAAGGCTAAATGTGATCTTAAAAAGAGCGGCCTGACGGCCTTTCTTTCTGTCTAAAGGCAGATCATGACGGCTAATTTGACTTAAGTCAAGGCAGCTTGTAACCGCTATTTCGTACGCTATATCGGTAAGCAAATGAGATACTAAATGACAACGTTGTTTGAAAAGCTAGGTGGCGCTGAGGCGGTTGATTTGGCGGTGGATAATTTTTATGCACGGGTGTTGTCCGACGACCGGGTAAAGCACTTTTTTGTCAATACAGACATGGAGAAGCAGCGAGAACATCAAAAAGCGTTTTTAACTTATGCCTTTGGCGGTAGCGGTAAGTATAATGGTCGCTATATGAGAGAAGCCCATAAGGAACTGGTGGCCCAGCAGGGCTTGGCTGGAGAACATTTTGATGTGATCGCTGAAGACTTGCTAGCCACGCTCGAAGATATGGGCGTTTCGGCAGAGCTTAGAGCAGAAGTTGCAGCGGTGGCCGCCGCTCCACAGCACAAAAAAGATGTTTTGAATCAGTAAAATTCAACTTCTGTCAAGAGCGAGCTAATTGATGAACCGCAATTGGAGACTATATTAGGAGGCAAATCACTTGGCAAACGTACAGCACTTAGCTCTGCTCAGGCAGGGGGTAGAAACCTGGAACGAATGGAGACAAAACAATTATGAAATTGAACCAGATTTAGCACAAGCTAACTTGGAGGGCACAGATTTAGAAAAGGTGAATCTAGATAAGGTGAACCTGTCAGAAGCTAACCTCAAAGGAGCCTATCTAGTGCGGTCAAGCTTAGTGGGTGCCACATTGGAACGAGCAGACTTAGAAGGAGCCTATCTGGTAGAGTCCAACTTTGAGAGAGCAAATTTGAGAGAGGCCAATCTGACGGGAGTATTTCTAGAGCTATCAAATTTTGATGGAGCAAACTTAGAGGCAGCGCGGCTAGAGGATATCATCCTTCGCCGGGGGACTCCCCGACCGGGCGCTGAGTAATGAGCTGATGGACTTAAAAAAGCGATCGCTTAAGATGGCGTGAGCGGCTATCAGTTGTTCTAAAATTAATAGTGCTGTTAATTACCTAAATTTTGAGGAAAACAAAGTGCTAGACATTGATATAATGGGCTCACAAGACATACAAAATCTTCTCCAGCAGGTTGGGCATGGTCATCTGGGCTGTGCCTTTGAAGGACGACCCTATGTTGTTCCAATGCAGTATTACTTAGAAAATTCATCTGGGGATTCATCTCAAGAGTCAACTATATACATTTTTACAACGGAGGGTCAAAAGACGCAGTACCTAGACGCTAATCCGCAAGTGTGCCTACAGGTCGAAGATATTCAAGATCCTCTGCACTGGCGTAGCGTGATCGTTACGGGGCGAGCCGAGCGTCTTACCGAGCCCTCAGAAATTGAGCATGTTAAGCAGTTAGTCAAAGCGCGCAATCCTACTACGCTCTCGCCTGCAATTAGCCGAACCTGGATTGATTCCTGGGGGCGTAAGAACACAGTTGCAATCTATCGCATTCATCCTAGTGAAATAACCGGAAATCAGACGACAGAGCAGGCTTAGCTCGAATGGCCTGAGTGCAAAGCGAAGCTTCAAAAAGAGTGGTTAAGCAGTCAAGCCCTTCGGCAGATGAACTGCCATAAGTTTGTTTGATAAATTTGACCAGAATCAAGAACTTAGTAAATCTTGTGATTTTGTGTAAGGAGAGTAGATCATGAAAACAATAAGGCCACTTTTACAAGGAGTTTGTATCGGGACTGTTGCGCTAATTGTCTCGGCTTGTGCCCAACCGAGTGCTCCACAGGCGACAAATTCAGATACCACTGCACCGGAAGTAGTGCCCGCTCCAGATGCAACAGCGCCTGCCGGAACAGCGGGACAGGCAGCAGTTGATCTTGATGACTTAGAAGATCGTGTAGAAGACGCATTTGACGCCGATCAAACGCTTGCTCCGTTTGATGTTGATGCAGATGAGGAGGGTGATTCTATTGTGCTAACAGGACTTGTGCAAACTGCGGAACAAAAAGCATTAGCAGAACAAATTGCCAAGCAGACTGCTCCTAATGTCCCTATTGTCAATCAAATTAGAACTCAGTAATCACTCAACTACACGCTTAATGAAGCGCCGCTGTCGAATTTTCTGTTGCAGTCGCCTTTGTTCCAGTTGCAGGCCGTTCAGCCGCTGGTAGCGAAGGTGACGTTGTTTTAAACGCTTCAAACAAGCCCTTAATAGAGCTAGCAACTGGCACAGCTACAATCAATCCCAAAAACCCTGCAACTTTAACGCCAAAGAGTAATGAGAGTAAAATTAAGACGGGGTTCAAACCTACAATGCCACCGATTAGCTGCGGCGCGATCGCATTAGCCACAATTTGATCAAGAACAGCAGCGACCGCCAACACCCGCACGCCGAGCCAGATACTCTTTAGCGCTGTTAATATGCTAATGACCGCAATGCTCAAAGATGCCCCAAAGGGAAACAGAGCCATAACCCCCACGGCAAGGCCAAAAAGCAGCCCAAAAGGAACCCGAATGAGCACAAAAGCAATCGTCATCGTCGTGCCCATCAGCAGCGCTACGGTTATCTGACCGAGAAAATAATTTTGAAAGTTTTGTTTAATAAGGGGACGGGCGCGCTCATTCCATGTCGGCGGGAGCCACTGAAAAATGCCGTCCCAAAGCTTATCACCATGCAGCAACAGATAAAAAGTCAGCACTACCGTTAGGCCGATCTCTACAACTGAGCTAATAGCATCAGGCAGCAGAGAAAAAACGCTCGTGCTCAGGCTTTGTAGCTGAGCGGTGAGCTTAGCCTCAAGCTGCGCTGTCAGCCTGGTTAAATCAATGGGTAAGTTAAGACTGATCGCCCAGTCTTGCAGCACGCTGATTTGGAACAGTCCTGACTCTAACCAGGACGGCAATCGGCTAGAGAAGCCGTTGATTTGTGCGACCAGCGGCGGTATGAGCAAGATACCTAGCGCACCCAAGATGGCGATAGAGATGAGCAATACTAGCAAAATTGCCAGCGATCGCCTCAGCCGAAACCGCCACAGTCGAAACTGCGAAAGCCACTGCACCGGATAGTTAAGCACAAACGACAGCAGCGTTGCCGTCAAAAAAATGGTTAGCTGAGCGCGAAAAAAAGCAAATATTTCCAGGGCTACCCAGCCATTGAGCGCTAATAGCGGCAACGCTAGCCCCCAAACCATCCAGCGGGGCAGTTTATTCAACCAGTTCATAGCTCATTTTACTGCTTATTTTGCCGCTTATTTCACTGCTTATCTCACTGGCATCTGAAGATTTTTGTTGAGCTGCTGGCACAGATATTGGTGGCGCTGGCCGATTGCGGCGTGAAAATCCCCACGCAAACAGCATTGCAATTAAGCTAACCATCACCCATTCGGGCGGTACTAGCCCAGGGCTTACTACCCGCAGCAGCAGCCGCAGGCCAACCAGTGCGACAGCAAAATAGCCAGCGTCTTCTAAATAAGTGAACTCCTGTAGCCAGTGAATAAACAACCCGGCCAAAAAGCGCAGCGCAATTATGCCAATGGTGCCGCCCAGAAGAATCAGCCAGAGTTCTTGAGAAATGGCGATCGCCGTAGTCACGCTGTCTAAAGAAAACGCCAAGTCGGTTAGCACCATTAAGGGAATAATTTGCCAGAGCGATCGCGCTTTCACTGGCTGATCATCGTCTGGCGGCGCTGTTGTAAAATATCGCCAAGCTAGCCACAGTAGATAAAGCGCGCCTGCTAGCTCAAACTGCCAGAACTGCATTACCCAAGTAGCTCCTACAATCAGCAGCATCCGGAACACATAGGCGAGCCCCAAGCCAATGTTCAGGGCGCGTTTTTCCAGTGCTGGCTCCTGTAGGGTTTGGGCTAGTCCTGCGAGCGCGATCGCATTATCAGCAGAGAGCACTGCCTCCATTGCCACCAAGACCAACAGCAAAAACAGTGTTTCCACACCGATATTAAAAGGAGAACTGAAAATTTGATCTAGCATGATTTAATTTTACAGGGCGCTTGGGATTGCGCTTGAACGAATACAACAAACTACTTGCGAGCGCTATGGAGCGAATTGCTATACCAATGGCACTAAAACGGGCACTATGCAGGCCGCTTAGCTCGCCAAACGGTATAGCCTGCTCGCTGCCAAGCGACCAGCCCGCCCTGCAAAACATAAACCCTGCGATACCCGCGACTGATAAACTGTTGAGCTGCCTTAACGCTTCGCTGCTTAGTCAGGCAGGTCAGCAAAACGGGCTGATCTTTGGGAATGTCTTTCAGCGAAATGTCTGTATTGAGCTGTTGCGCCCCCGGCATTATGTGAGTCATAAATTTTGGGGTCTGCACATCAATGACCAATAGCTTTTCGCGATCGCGATTGGCTTCAGCGGGTGTCAAAAAAACAGGTTTAACGGCTTTTAGCCTAGTAGGTCGATCAGTCATGGAAGTTTTCTCCTGGCTGTTGTTATAGTTACTGTTGATGAATGGCTATAGAGAATTGAACAAGCAAAAGACTACGGCGGAAAAATTAGCTCAATAACAGCGTATTTGGACACGCAAGCTTGAAAATCGCGGTGTGAGTTCATGATTAAAAAGATACTAGAGTGATAACGCACTTAGCCCTTGCTGCGAGGCTTGATGAATAGTTGGGTTGATTGCGGTTACTATGAAACATCCTCGTGGTCGCGAAGGGTTGATCGCCAAAGTAATATCAAGACCAGAATAGATACCTGTATGAACCAAGGTGCTAAAACAAGGCTGAGAACAACGCTGAGAAGCGCCACAATCATGGCAAAAATTTTAACCATCTCTTCTTCTGAAGTGCTGGCAATGTAGAAGGCAATACAAACAACGGCGGGTGGGATAAGAAGTGACATGACGAGCTAATAAGCTTATAGAGAAAGAAGAAGAAACGATAAAGTTT
>JBARVS010000531.1:0-8652 GCA_049646385.1 Phormidesmis sp.
CTTCTCACCCCTGCGCCATCACCCTTGCCAAACCACAGCCCCACCCGCGCCGTCACCGCCAAAGACATCCCAATCGGCACCATAAAAATCAGCGCCATAATTTGAAACGCGATTTGATGCGCGGCTAGCACCTCAGTACCCAAGCTGCCCGCCATATACGTCACCGCTAAAAACAAGCCCAGCTCTAAAACAAAAGTCACCGCAATCGGCAAACCAATGGCCATCAATCGGCGCAAGATTGCTGCGTTTGGGTGCTTCCAGCCGCGCCAAAAGCGATACTGGCTAAGCTCAGGATGCCGCAAAATATAGGCCACAAACAGCCAAAACATCAGCCAAAAGCTCAGCCCACTGCCCAGCCCAAAGCCCGCTAGCTCCATTCGTGGAAAGCCCAGCTTGCCAAAACCCAAAACATAGTTGCAGCCAATATTAAACGCCGTGCCAATTGCCACGATTATGGTCACGACATTCGCCAGTGAAAAGGCCGACACGTAGCCTCGCAGCATAGCAAAGCCCAACGCAGGCAGTATCCCAATCGATATTGAGCTAAAATACGGCTGTGCCAAAACGGTGACTTCTTCAGGCTGACCTAGCAACGTGAGCAAGGGCGTCATCTGTAGCATCAGCAACATAAAGGGCACCGCTAGCAGCAGCGACAGCCATAGCCCCTGCCGAGCTAGCCCAACAATGCGATTCTTTTTTCCCGCCCCGTAAGCCTCAGCCGCCAGCACGCCTACCGACATCACAAAGCCCGTGATAATCGTCAGCAGCATTTGAAAGGTGGTAGAAGCCAATCCCCCTGCTGCCAGCGAAGCCGTGCTCAAGCGGCCCATCATAATAGTGTCTACAAAGCCCACCGCAAACTGAGCGAGCTGAGCTGTCGCCAGCGGCACGGCTAACTTTAAAAACGCATTGGCCTCTGGAATCACGCCAGATGATACGGCTCTAGATCGGGCGATCGCCGCCTTATTTTGAAATGCACCCCAGCCCATACTTGTTAAAATCCTGTTGATCAATCGCGATTAGGCGCTTTGATAATTGGGTTAGATAGTTGAGTTAATTGCAAAACTAGCCGACCTTGGCAACCGAACCGCTGCGCCGAGGATCGCCTGCTCCCTGCAAAACGCCCGCTGAATCTAGCCCTACGGTGTGGACACCGCCAAAAAACATGTTGGACTGCTGCCAGTGAAGCACGCTGTCTGTGCCGCTATGGGTGCCGCTATCGGTGACTAGGCACGCTGCTTCAAACGGAGCGCCTTCGTTTTGGTTTGTGGGTAGTCCAGGCTCCAGATGAAAGGTGCCGCTTTCCCAATGAATTCGAGGGGCTTCTACCGCCGCCGCTAACGGCAGTCCAAAATCTACAATGTTAGAAATTACCTGCAAAATTGCCGTGCGAATTCGGTTAGATCCGCCCGATCCTAGCGCGAGCTGAGGCTTTCCATCCTGCAAAATTAAGGTCGGGGCCATCATTGACGACAGGCGCTGATTGAGCGGCCACTGATGAAAGCCGTTGGGGTTGAGATCTTCTTCCCCTAGCATGTTGTTCATCATGATTTGAGTGCCAGGAATAACGTAGGAGGAGCCTTCTCCGTTAGAAGTGGTGATGCTAGCCGCGTTGCCCTCGTCGTCTATAACGCTAATGTGCGTGGTGCTGCCCCATCGGTTCGTGCCTTGGTTCATCAGCGCTTGCAGGGGCCGAGCGTATTTATCGATTAGGTCTGCTGTGATAAATTGCTGCGCAACGTTGGGCTCAAATAGGGCGTCATCTAGGTGCGATCGCCGAGCCTGGTTCGTCCACCGCATCGCCTGAGAAAGCAGCGTTAAATGCTCTACCGATCCAAACGTCATCTGGCTTAGGTCGAACCTATCTAACAGCTCCAAGCAAAAGGCAATCAGCGCGCCGCCCGAGCTAGGCGGTGGATTGGTGAGCATTTGTACGCCTCGATAGTTGATGGAAAGGGGCGATCGCTCAATCACCGCATACTGCCTAAAGTCCTCCAGGCTCAAAAAGCCGCCACCCGCCTGAGAGTCTCGCACGATCGCTTGGGCAATCTCCCCTTCATAAAACGCTCGCACCGCCGCCTCATCGCCCAAGCTGGCCAGATACTCTAGCGTATTGGCAAACTCAGGCATACAGAGCCTTTCGCCCGACTTTAGCAAAGTCCCATTGGGCGCATAAATCGTCCGTGCCGCCGCTGTCGCCAGCAAAATTGGGTGCAGCAGCTCATAGCAATAGCCCTGAAACTCGCTCACCGTCAGCCCGCTGCGAGCACAGCTTACGGCGGGTTCGACTACTACCTTTAAGGGCAAACGCCCTAGCTTTTTGTGTACCGCCAGCAGTCCAGCCCACACGCCCGGTACGGCCATAGACGCTAGCCCAATGTGAAACTCCTGAATTGAATCGCCAAAATCAGCCTTAATGGGATAAAAGTCAGGCTGCTGTTCCTTTGCGCCTTGGCGATGACGACGGCTCGGCGTCTGCGTAAAAAAATCGAACAGCGTGTTCTCACGGCCTGCTGCGCCCTTAGCTTCATGCGCCAGCAAAAATCCGCCGCCGCCTAAAGAAGTCAGCGTTGGCTCTACCACACAAGCCATCAAAGAAGCCGCCACCGCTGCATCAAAAGCATTGCCTCCTAGCTCAAAAATGATTGCGCCAGCCTCAGCCGTTTTTTCATGCCCTGCGGAAACCACACCTGCCATCGCCAATTCCCAAGGGCCAAGCGCCCCACATAGATTCTTTGAACTCTACCAAATTGATACAACCAAATTGATACAAGGACTGTTTTATTATCCGATGCAATACGCTAAAATAGTACATCGGTTCTTATTTCAGGCCTGAAGCAATCACCTACAATTCGGGTAATAATTTAGAGTGAAAGGCAAAGCCCTACAGACATCACAGACATTACAGAGGAATATCGCTTCAAATGGCTATTATTGCACTCAAGGCTTGGTATCTCAGCGACTATGAGCCCATTCGCGAGCTAGAAAATCGGCCTCACGACCTGCGGCTTGCCAAAAATAGCCTGCTCAAGTCGGCTTTGCGCGCGGACTTTTTAGAAGATATTGAAGAGGTGAAGCAGGCTGAATGGTTTGGGCGCTATCTTGAGGGCGATTTGGTTGAGTTTTATGTAGAAGGCAGTGGGACTTATGCGATCGCCAACATCGATCTAATCAGCCACGAAATTTACTTTGCCAAGCAAGACTCGCTCTCCAATCTCGATCCAACCATCTTTTTAAGCTATCAAACCGAGTACACCGACTCTAGCGATATGCTGCGCGAAGAGCTAGAAGGCTTTATTAAAAAATTCAACAATAAGTCGCGTCTGCCAGTTTCGCTAGTGGAATCTCATCGGCTTAGTCAAGGCGCAGTGCGTATTAACAGCAGCTTGATGCGGCAAATTAGGCGATCGCTCCTCTTCATTGCCGACGCCACCCCAATTTTAAGCATTGATGGTAATCCGCCACAGCTCGTGCCTAGCCCCAAAGTATGCGTCGAAATGGGCTATGCGCTGCAAAGCAAACGCCCCGAGCAAATCGTACTAGCCCAAATGGAGCGCGCAGACCTACCCGGCCAATTCCCCTTTGACACCCCCACCCGCAATCGTTTGGGCTTTGAAAAAAGAGCCGAACTCAAACAGGAACTGCCGCCGATATTGCAGGAACGATTGCAGCGGTTTAATCTTCAATAATTCAAGGAATCCGGCCCAACCTAGCAACAAGCCTACCGAAATTTTGTAGAGCGCCCTCCAGGAAGCCACTACCCGATTACAGTTGGGCTCGAATGGTAAACGAATAATCGCCACCGGGCTCTAGCTGGTAGTCGAACTGCTCTAAAAAACGGCCTAGCGGCTCTTGAATGAGCGCTCTTCCCAGCGAAGGCTCCACGGTGAGCACCCCCTGTCGGAATCGCCAGCGAAACTGCCACTCAAACTCATTGGCACTCACCTCCCCCTCAATCTTGCCATTGTGCCAAGACTGATGGGTAATGCGGACATAGGCCGTAGTAGCAGGCAAATACGAATCAGAACTCACGCGGACTTATCACCGATAACTTGTCCTTGAAAATTATTAAAGAATGGCGCGGATGAAATAATTATCTTTCACTCATCTTTTTTCACCATCCCATCTTTTTTCACCGTTCTATCTTTTTTCACCATAGCGGTATAGCCTGATCGCAGCTACCCCTTATCGTTAAATAGCGGTGAAATATTTTATTAAGAAAAATGATTCTTAAAGACTTGTTATAAAACAATATTTTCAATATTTGCCGATTTGCGATCTATTCAAGATATCGCCAAAGACGGTAGCCTATAAGGTATCCGCCAATCCTCCTCAAAGAAATTTACCAGAGGAATTTACCAGAGACATTACTGTGCCTAGAGTCGGCGTCATTTACAACGACATTAAGCCAGTTGCCCAAGCAGCAGCAAGGCTACTTTGCAAGCAGCTTGAGGCACGAGGCTATGAGGTTTGCTTTGCTACCGGTGCGCCCGGAATTTTGGGCTACTCGCAGCCTGGTAAGCCAGTCTGCCATACCCCGGTTGAAAGCTTAGTACCGCCTGGATTTGACCAAGATATGGAGTTTGCGGTGGTGTTTGGCGGCGATGGCACGGTGCTCTCTGCCTGTCGTCAGGTTGCGCCCAAGGGCATTCCTTTGCTGGCTGTCAACACAGGTCACATGGGGTTTTTAACTGAAATTTATCTCAATCAGCTAGAGCAGGCGCTCGATCAGCTGGTAGAGGGCAGCTACCACATCGAAGAACGGGTGATGGTGCTGGTGCAGCTTTATAGCTACGACCATTTGAGCTGGGAGGCGCTGTGTATGAATGAATTGGTGCTGCACCGCCAGCCGCTCACGAGCATGTGCCACTTTGAGGTGCAGGTAGGCAACCATGCACCCGTTGATATTGCGGCTGATGGCATCATTATTTCTACGCCGACGGGCTCTACGGCCTATTCGCTGTCGGCAGGTGGCCCGGTGATTGCCCCCGGCGTACCCGTGCTGCAGCTCATGCCGATTTGTCCGCATTCGCTGGCTTCTCGCGGGTTAGTTTTTCCCGATGCTGAGCCCGTGACGATTATGTCGGCTAACCCTGAGTCGCTGGTGATGGTGGTTGACGGCAATGCGGGCTGCTATGTGATACCGAGCGATCGCGTTTGTCTCACGCGATCGCCCTACTCAGCCAAATTCGTGCGGCTCAAACCCCCCGAATTTTTCCGAGTGCTGCGTGAAAAACTCGGCTGGGGACTCCCCCATATTGCCAAGCCTACTTCAGTAGAGCTACCCTGAGCGCAGAAGCCCCTCAGCCGCAAATCAACTGCTGCGCCTATGAATGCCTCTTCTAATGCACCCGAGTCGCTACCCGGATCGCCTGCGGGTTCGCCTGCTGACTCATCGTCGGGGGGCTTACCTAAAGTCCTCATCGTTGAAAGCAACGAAACCCTAGCAGCTGAAATCGGCATAGATCTGCATGAAGCGGGATATACGCTTTTGTATGCGCGTAACCTATCGACGGCTATCGATTTGGTTGGCAGCGATAAACCAGCGCTCATTGTGGTCGCGCTAAGGCTGGGCGATGAGTCAGGATTAGACCTGTGCCGTCAGCTTCGCGCCGAACAAAACCGTGTCGCCATTTTACTGATGATGGCCCATGACGAGCTATCCGACCGAATTGCCTGCTTAGAAGCGGGCGCAGATGATTATTTTTTAGCGCCGTATCGCAGCGATAACTTTATTAAGCGAGTCAATGCCTATCTCAAGCCCAGCGCCACTAGAGGCGAGCAGCTGCGATTTGCCGACTTGGTGCTTGACTTAGCTCAGCGGCAGGTTGTTCGCAATAATCGCATCATTGAGCTGACAATGAAAGAGTTTGAGCTGCTGAAGTATTTGATGGAGCATCCTCGTGAAGTGCTAACGCGCAAGCAAATTTTAGAGAGCGTATGGGGCTACGACTTCATGGGTGAGTCAAACGTCATTGAGGTGTATATTCGCTATTTGCGGCTCAAAATAGATGGCGAAAACGAAAAGCGGCTAATCCAAACGGTGCGCAGCGTCGGCTATGTATTGCGAGAAGGCTAATAAACCTGTACGTTTACAACGCCTGCCCGTTCAATACGCAATAGATAGTAGAAAAAACATGCGCCTATTTCAACGGATTTCTGATGCAGTTCGCTCATCACAATCTGGCTCATCACTGCGCTGCATGGCTGTACTAGCGACGCTCAGCATGATGCTAATGAGCTGTTCTATGCCAGATGGCCCGCCGCCGCCAACTGACGATCCGGCGATGGCGGCGGCTGAACCTGCTGCGCCGCCAGAAATTACGCTCAGCGGCCCTGGGCAGCTATTACCCGTGACGGCCATGGCTGACCTAAAAGGTGAAACTTTTGAGCTGGAGGTCGCTCAAACTTCTGAGCAGCAATCGTTGGGGCTAATGTTTCGCTCGGAGCTACCCGCTAATCGAGGAATGCTGTTTCCCTTTGGCTCACCTCGGCGCACGCGCTTTTGGATGAAGGATGTGCCAGTGCCTTTGGACATGGTGTTTTTGCGAAATGGAGTAGTGGTAGCGATCGCCCAGGCTCCCCCTTGCCCAGCCGAACCCTGTCCTACTTACGGCCCAGACAACAACCAGCTCGTCGATCAGGTGCTAGAGCTACGCGGTGGACGCGCCGCCGAAATTGGCCTTCAAACAGGCGATGCGATCGCGATTTCGGCACTGCCATAGACTTTTCTTAGATTCTTTCGTAAGAAACGTTAAGCAAATCAGTAAAAGAAAATACATTTTTGCAAAACTACCGTACAATCACGGAACTTGAGTGCCAAGCTCAACTGGCACTTGCACTTTCTTCGTTCCTGAAGTCAAGAATTGGGCTTACTAACTGAGCTTGTTAAAGATTAGAGCTGTTTAACTTGTTGAGCCCAGAAGTTCTGCAACAGAGCTTTCAAGGTAAGGCAATCAGCCTCTCCTAACTACACAGCGAAAACGGTTAAATAGCACCAAAGGCGGAGTTGCAAGCTACAGGCTTCCACCTATGCTGTTAAATCAGCTTTTTTAAGAAAACGCTCTATTGTAACGAGAAGTTTGTAAAGAGAAATTGTAAAGAGAAGTCGCAGTTTTCACGCATGGCGTTATACCCTCTATAGCGATCTTTTAAGTCATAGCCGCCTAAATCTATCTATAAATTTATAGCCCTGCATAACTATGTCTAGCGACTACACTAAACTTATCCGCTTTTTGCAAGATGAGCTTGCCATTCCGCCTACGTCTATCAAGCTGGCGCTGCAACAGTGCCGTGAAGATCTTGGCCCCTTGCCCATGGTGCTATGGCAGCAGGGCGTGCTCACCGTGCAGCAGCTCGAAAGAATTTTTGACTGGATGGAAGTCGCGTAGAATATCGTATCAAAGTCCTCTTGAACAGCTTAATCGCCAGAGCTGACCAACCATTGCTGTCATTGGCCCGTACTAGCGGGTAGATTAGCAAAGGATAGGAGGAAGGAATGCGGTATGAGTATGGTTACGTTACAGATAGCGTTGAGTGGTTTTGGTGAGGCAGGCTTAGAGCTGAGTGCCGTGGTTTTGCTGACTGTTGTGACGACGGCTGTAGTCTCTCGTGTGGTTCCATCGCTGTCTCGCTTGTTGTTCAGCCGATTGCAGGCGTCTAGCGCGATCTATGCCGAAGTGGTTGAGCCGCATCAGAGTTTGCTGGCGATCGCCCTCACCCTCACCGTAGTAGATCTATTTCTCACCTTTTTTCTACCCGCTCCTAAGCTTTACTCACAGCTAGAATTTCTCTTAAGCCTGACGATCAGCGGCCTCGTCATCTGGTTAATTGCTAGCATAGCCAAGCTGTTTTTCAACGTTTATTTACTCAACGCCGCCGTTCGAGACGGGCGAAAAATCAACAGCGAAATCCTCAGCCTGGGCAAAATTGCGACAATTGGCGGCGGCATCATCATCGTCGTGATTATCTTTGGCCAAACCCATCAAATTAACGTCGTTGGCCTAGTCGCTAGCTTAGGCGTCGGCGGATTAGCACTGGCTTTTGCCGCTCAGCAAACGCTAGAGCAAATTTTGGGTAGCATCGTGCTGTACATCGACCGTCCTTTTGTAATTGACGACTACATTGGCCTGCCTGACGGCACCTTTGGTCAGGTCGAGTCGATTGGGCTGCGCTCAACTAAAATTCGCACCTCGGGAAAAGGCACGCTCGTCGTGGTGCCCAACAACATGCTGACGCAGATCTCTATTGAGAACTTCACAGGCGCAAAAAAGGTGATGTCGATTATCTATCTGCGGTTTTATCGCGTGATTGCTAATGATGAAAGAGCCTTAATTCGTCAGGTTATTTTAGAGAGTACGCAAGGTATTTTTGGCATTGACTCGCGCAGCACTGATATTACGTTTATGGAGTCTAGCCTATCGCCTAGTCCATCGTCAGGGCAAGCGTCAGGGCAAGCGTCCGAAACGCGGGCGCAGATCACCTTTTTCATTCTAGGCTCTGGTGAAGTCTCGATGGACTTGCGCGGTCAGCTGTTGGATATTGCTAGCCGCAATGTCACGCAGCGACTTAAAGAGTTTGGTATCGAGTTCGACATTGAAGAACAAAGAATTAACGTTGATTCTCCTATTACTATTTAAATCACTTTTAATT
>JBARVS010000532.1:0-25807 GCA_049646385.1 Phormidesmis sp.
AAAGTGAAAGTCTTGCAGAATTGTCTGCTTGTCCTTTGGCGTAGGCTCAGTAGGATAGCTGGATGCTTCTACCGCCATTGCCTCTAGCATCCCCTCAAACCCTAAAAAAGCAATTCGATAAATCAGCTCACGGCTGTATTCACCGTAAAAGTATCCACCGTGAACGTTGCGCTTGCCCCGCACCATGTCAAAGAAAAGCTCTGTGTAGTCTTTTAAGCTCAAATGGGGCCTGCTATGTGCTCTTGTGAGCAGGCCGCTGGGTGTGTGCGATCGCTCATTCATCCCGCTTTCCACAAGCTTTAGCGAATGGTCTCGATAATCCGTACAGTCAAAAAAAGTGAACAAGTTGGCCAAGCTCGCAGAAGGAGAAACATCGTAATCATCTTTAAACAAGTCTCCTAAGCACTTGTACTTGTCCTTGCCGCCAGAGGCAGGTGTAATAAAAAGACACTTCAAAATATCGTACTTATCTTCATCTAACGCCTCACATAGCGTTTTATCTAAAGAATATTTCTGTTGCAGGGCTGGCAAATTAATGATCCCTTTTTCATGCAAATCGTTTCTAAGCGCAATGCTGCCTAAACGATGACCGTGAAAGTGATCGGTGCTGGGAAAAGAGATATAGTTGGCGGCGGTTGAGGCCAGCCTCAGCGCCAAATCGCCCTCATTGCTAAATAGATAGGCTTCATCAAAGCGGCGCAAAGAAGACGCTAGCCCATTGGCGCGATTAGAAACTACTGAAAGCACAGGAATATCGGGCGAGGCCAAGATCAATCGGCCTAATCGCAGCGCGTTACCAATTTCTGCGGTGGGGTTCTGCTCAATAGATCGTCTATCGAACACATCCGAGAGAATTCTGACTACGTTGGTAATTACCAAGCCGCCCATGCTGTGACCCAAGAAGCTCAGGTCGATTCGCTGATGAGCCTCTAGAACAGAGCGTTTGTCCTGACGCAGCGCATCAATCGGCACAGAGTAGGCGGGGTTAGGCTCATTTTCTTCCAAGTCCATGACGGCGTTGTCAATTTGCCGAATTAGCTCAGTTAGATCAGGCACCGCGAAGTTAATCGCTCGATAAACATCGCGAAAGTACACTGATACTCGCAGCATCCACAAAACGGCCATGGCAATCGTCACCATTAAAGCAACGCCCATGATGAACTGAAGCCCAACTAAGATCAGCACTTCAATCAGCTTACCCCAGTTGTTCCAACTGCCAAAAGCAAGGTTGAGCAGCCGCACAGAGATTGGCGCTGTAGAGAGAATTTCTAGCGATCGCAATATCTCAGCCACCAGCCCGCCAAAATACAGCACGACCAGCACAATGCCCATCCACAGCAGATTTCTCGGCACGTCGGGCAGCGCCTTTAAATTCTCCAACAGCTCTTTGGGCTTGCGAAAAATTTGCTCCGAAGACCAGCGATAGCCCACAAATACCAAATTACGGTTTTGGCTAATTTGCCTGTCGTTGTTAGCCGCATAGCGAAAAATATCGTGGTACCACTTGCGCACGTCCAAATCTGAAGAATTGTAGCCATGAACGGCAATAATAAGCTGAGGCGGCTCGCAAATTGTCGGATCGGTTTTAATGCGATGGAGATCTTGAGCGATCGCCTCAATTCCTTTTTTTGCCTGCTTAGGAGAATTATTAACCGCTGGATTTAGCCTATCCTCGTCCGTGTTGTAGGGCGCGGTGCTCGTCACCGCATAGCCTGAAACATTGACATTTCTCGCATAGTGAGACGAGCCCGCTCTAAAGCGATCTATCGAGAGCCTTCTAACCTGGCATCTGCTCGCGTCTAAAGCGAGCTTTTCAATTCTATAGGGGGCAACTTTCATAGCAGACACTGTAGATGTAGATGATAAAGCGAAGCCAGCGATCGCCTAGCAAACGCTGGCAAACACTGGCAAAAACGAACGTGCTTCCTGATGGTCACTCCCAAGCTACTAGGCAATCAGTGAAAGAAGAATAAAGGACGCATCAACTTTTTTTGAAGCTTCTTTTTTCTTAGCACATACTTATCTATCAACTATTGCGCGGAGTTTTCCGCAAAAGAACTCTACAGCGGATGTTAATACTCCATTTTCTAGAGCCCTGCAGGTTCAGGAATTGTCACATCTATCGGCATAATCTTAGCGCCCAGCGTATCCAAGCTTGGATTAATGTCGGCCATATTGCCCACCACCAGCGTGATTAACTGCTCTGGCTTTAGCGTTGCTTGCGCAGCAGCTAGCACATCTTGCGCCGTCGTGCTTTCTACCTTGGCCTTAAACTGAAAAATCTGATCCGACGGATAGCCATAGTATTCGTAGCGAATCAGTCGAGAAAGCGTTTGGCTGGGCGACTCAAAATTGAACACAAAGCTGTTGAGCACAGAGTCTTTAGCAAAGGCTAGCTCGGTTTCGGTAATCGGCTCGGTGCGAGCTTTTTCAATTTCTTTGTACATCGCTTGGATGAAAGGGACGGTAGCGGGCGATCGCGTCTGGCCACCACCAATAAACAGCCCATCATGGTCAAACTGAGGACTCCAAAAGGCATACACGCTATAGGCTAAGCCCTGCCGCGAGCGAATCTCATTAAATAGCCTGCCGCCAAAGCCGTTGAGCACCTCATTGAGCACCGACATCGGCGCGTGATACGGGCTCCTCAGCTCACCCCCGATATGGCCAATATGCACATAGCTTTGCGTGAGCTGCGGCTGATCAACTACAAACAAACCCGCCGCTTGCTGAGGCGTTCCTTCAGGCGGCTGAGACTCAGCAACCTCCGCGCTGCCACTCTTCCACTGACCCAGCGTGCTCGCAATTTGCGCCTTCATTTGGTCGGGGTCAAAGTCGCCAACAATTCCTAAAATAGTGCCCTGCGGCGATAGCGTCTTCTGATAAAAGCTCACCACGTCATCGCGGCTAACGCTGGCCAAATTTGCGTACTCTACCGTACGCGCATAGGGGCTCTCCTGCCCATACACCAGCTTGCTAAACTCTCGTGAAACAATATCATCGGCAGCATCGTTGCGTCGGGCAATGCCACCAGCAGCTCGACTCTTGATCAAGGCCACCTGCTCTTCATCAAAAGCGGGCTGAGTAATCACCTCAGCAAACAGGCCAAACACCTCTGCCAAATCTTCGCTTAAAGCCGAAAATCCGGCGCTGCCGCTGGTGTCACTAATGCCCGTTTCTACCGAAGCCGCTTTTTGCTCTAAAATCGCGCTCAGCTCGTCGGGCGAATGGTTTGCAGTACCGCCTAAGCGCATCGCTTCTCCCGTAATACCTGCTAGCCCCGCTTGCGCAGGTGATACCAAATAATCACCCGTCCTAAAAGTCGCCGACCCACTCACTAAAGGCAAGTCATGGTCTTCCATGAGATATACCGTCAGGCCGTTATCTAGCGTATACCGCTCATAGTCTGGAATTTGAATGTCTCCCAAAGGTGGAAACACCAGCGATTCGTAAGGCTTTGCTTCAATTGCCTGAGCAGGCTTGGGCCAAGAGAGGGCTAGCAGCACCGTAAAGGTAGCAGCGGCTAAAAACAGCAGGGGTAAAAAGTTTTTGCGAATGCGCTTTAAGATCAAACCCATGAATTTTATTGATGACTCACTTAAATGACTGCGTACAGTTGATGACGAATGACGAGGAGATTTTTGATGGCTGAGCTTGAAATGAGAGCTTGAAATGATGGCTGCGTTAGCTACCATAAGCCTCGAACAGGCGGCGCTGTAGAACTAGCAGAAGCTGGCGGTTGCGCTGATGGCTGCGCTGCCGATTGCACCGAATTATTTGCGCCAGAAGATTGATCGTTAGGCGGCTGGGTCGGGCCTTCAGGCGCGTTGCCAGGGGCACCCTCATCTGGCGTTGGCGGCATCGGCTCAAGCGGCGTTGCACTACTCACAGAAACTAGCTTGCCGACTGTTTTATTTTCAGTGCGAAAAGTTGCTTTAGCGACTCGCTGCACATCAGCAGCGCTCACTGCTTCAATGAGCTGAAGCTCTTCAAATACGTTGCGCCAGTCACCTGTTTTGGCCTGATATTCAGCCAGCAAGCTGGCCATGCCGCTGTTCGAGTCCAATACGCCCAGCAGCCCCGCTTTAGACTGCGTTTTAACGCGCTCTAGCTCGGCATTGTCTACGGGTTCCTGCTTTAATCTCTCTAGCTCAGCCTCTAATCCCACAGCGATATCTTCTACGGTATGGCCAGGAGCCGTGAGCCCATACAGCAGCAAAATAGTGGACTGCTTGTCGCCAGGAAAACCGTTCGCGCTGCCCACGTCTAGCGCTATCTGCGGCTCCACCAGCGCTTTGTACAGACGAGCCGTACGCCCCCCAGTCAAAATGCTGTCCATCATGGCGTATACCACATGGTCAGGATCGCTAATGCTGGGGCGGTGATAGCCCTCTAAATACCAGGGCTGAGACACTAGCTCTAGGGTGAAATCGCGCGGCGCGGTTTGAGCGGGTTCATTGACGACCAGCTGGGGCGGCTTAGTGCGAAGCTGGTAGCGACCAAAGTAAGCTTGGGCGAGCTGCTTTACCTGATTGGGATTAACGTCGCCGACGATTGCCGCAATCAGATTGCTGGGGCCATAGTACGTGTTGAAAAACGTCTGCACATCGCGGCGAGTTGCCTTGCGCAGGTCTGCTTGGTAGCCAATCACCGGACGACGATAGGGATTGTCAGTAAAGGCGACTTCTGAGAAACGCTCAATCATCTGGCCGATGGGCGAGTTGTCTACCCGCATCCGACGCTCTTCTAAAATGACTTCTTTTTCTTTATAGAACTCTCGAAAAACCGGGTCTAGGAAGCGCTCAGACTCCAAGGAGAACCATAGCTCTAACTTGTTAGAGGGCAGGTTGTAGAAATAGCGAGTGGCATCGGCGGCGGTGGTCGCGTTTAGCCCGGTTCCGCCTGCTTGCTCAACAATTTGGCCAAACTTGTTTTGTTCAACATACGAAGCGGCTCGGGCCTGAACCTCTTCAAATTGAGACGACAGCCTAGCAGCAGCGTCGTCATCGCCTGTTTCTTCTGCGGTCATGAGCTGATCAAACACTTTGTCGAGCTGATCGAGCGCTTTTTTTTCAGCCGGATAGTTGGTCGTTCCGATTCGGCTAGTGCCCTTAAAGGCTAGATGCTCTAAATAGTGGGCAATGCCAGTTTTGCCGTCTACTTCATTAGAAGCCCCAACGTTGGCATACAGCATCATGGATACCAGCGGAGCTTCGTGCTTTTCTAGCACAATGAACTTCATGCCGTTGTCTAGGGTAAATTCGGTCACTTCTTTAGCAACGCGATCTAGGTAGGGCTGTATGTTGTCGTTAGGTTGTTGAGTCGATTGTTGAGCTAGAGCGGGCGGCACTATTGCGCTCACGCTAAACCAGCCAGCAAACAGGATAGTCCAGAAAATTTTTAAAAGGTGGCCAAAACCCATAGAGGCGATCGCTACTTTTGCAAAACACTGCTCTCTAGCATAGGGGTTTTTGCAGGCTTAATGTAATAAGGTAGCCATGGTGATGTAAAACGAGAACCCCTTGTTTCATGAGCCGCTCTTTTATTCCCGAAAATCTCGCGCTCTGGCTAGAGCGGCTGCTGTCGGCTATCTTCTTGGGCGGACAGGTGCTCATTCACATCATTTCTCGGCCTATCCATCGTCGCAACACGGTGGATCAAATGGCAGCGGTTGGCCCCGAGTCGGTCATGATTGCTTTGGTAACGGCCCTGGCGGTCGCGATGGTTTTTACTATTCAGGTCACCCGAGAATTTGTGACCTTTGGGGCGACCACGGCCATCGGCGGCGTGCTGGCCCTGACGCTCTCACGCGAGCTAGCGCCTGTGCTGACGGCAGTCGTGTTAGCGGGTCGGGTGGGGTCAGCGTTTGCCGCCGAAATTGGGACGATGCGAGTCACTGAGCAAATTGATGCGCTGCAAATGCTGAAAAGCGACCCCGTAGACTATTTGGTGATCCCTCGGGTGATTGCCTGCGCGCTGATGATGCCGCTGTTAAACGTGCTGGCCTTTATTACCGGCATGATGGGCGGTTTGCTAATCGCAACGACCCTATACAACATTCCCAGCGTTGTTTTTATCAGCTCAGCTCGCAATTTTCTCACGACCTGGGATTTGGCTAGCTCGCTGATTAAGTCCGTTATTTTTGGGGTGCTCATTGCGGTGATTGGCTCTAGCTGGGGCCTCACCACCACAGGCGGCGCAAAAGGGGTAGGACAGTCTACAACAACGGCGGTGGTGACCTCTTTGCTGGCTATTTTTGTAACTAACTTTTTTCTATCTTGGATTATGTTTCAGGGCATGGGCAGCGCTTTTGTGGGGAATTAGCTGGCGTTTAATATTAGCTACCCTATAAAAACAAACTAGAAACAAACGATGAAGGAAACTAAAGCTTGTGACACTATCTACGGGTTCAACAAGGCTCACGCCTAGCTATAAACTGCCAATTGCGATCGCTCTCCTTTCCCTACCGCTGCTCTTTCTCCAGCTGTGGCTCGGCCTGCTAGTTGCGATCCTCGGCCTGTTCTTGGTTTACCAAACCACTAGCATTCGGCTCATCTTCACGGCCACCGCGCTAGAAGTTTGGCGCAACCAAGGCATTCTAAAAACCTTTCCCTACGCCGACTGGCAGAGCTGGACAATTTTTTGGCCTGCGGTGCCCGTCCTGTTTTACTTCAAAGAGGTCAACAGCATTCACTTTCTACCGATGCTGTTTGCGCCTGAAGAGCTGCGTGAGTGTTTAGAAGCGCGCGTGAAGCTAGACAGCTGAACTATAGGCAGCGTTAGCTCGGCATAAACAGCAGCCGTCGCAGTGCTTTTTGCACCATGTCGGCATACTTCAGCTCGCCAATTAAAATTTTCCCCATGGCTCTGGTGGCCGAAGGCTGAGACATAATTGCCCTATAGCTCAAGTGGGGCGCTGTGTAAAAAGCTTTGGCTAACCTTGCGGCTAGGCGCATTTCGCTGCCTAGCTCGGTAGCAACAATCTTTGTATAGTCTTCTAGGGCGGTGGTTTTGCCATCCAGGGCGCGGGCGATCGCCTCAGCCGCCTTAATGCCCGTAAATATCGAAGGCCGAATGCCTTCTGCCGTAAACGGATCGACCACGCAGGCCGCTTCGCCTGCTAGCAGGGCATTTTGCGTGTGCAGCCGCTGGTCTCCATCCCACAAATACACCGGATGGCCGTGCTTTTGCTCCCTTACGCCATCAACGCCAAAGGCCGCTGCATAGTCCACCATTGGCTGCACCAAATCTTTACCCTGGCGCTGATTCGTACAAAAAGCGCCGCTGCCAATAGAGTAGCCATCTGCCTTAGGAAAATTCCACACGTAGCCATTTTTCAGCAGGCCAAACTCAAAATGCACCACATGGCCGTTTTCTACCGCCACCTTCGGCTCAATCTCAATTGCTCCCGCAATGCTGGCCTTGCGTTCTGCAAAGCCTAGCCACTTCGCCATCGGGCCGCGCCCGCCGTCAGCAGCAATTACATACTCGCCCGCAAAGGTCTCGCCTCTATTAGTGCTAACCTGCCAATTTCCCTCAACAAATTCAACGCCCGTCACCTTGGTTTCATCTTGCAAAACGGTGCCTTGAGCCTGGGCCTGCTGCACAATATAGTGGTCAAACTCGTTGCGCCGCACCATCCAAATGGGCGTCCCTAGCTCAGCTTCAACTACTTCTCCCAGCTTCCAGGTATAGCGGGCGCGGGTGACCTTTTGCGAAATCACGGGCTCAAAATCGAAGTCAAACCACTGCGCAATTTCTGGTGAAACGCCGCCGCCACAGGGCTTATACCGGGGCAGCTTGGTTTTTTCTAGCAGCAGTACCGTCCGATTTTGCTGGCTCAAATGGTAGGCGGCACTGGCACCAGCTGGCCCTGCGCCCACAACGATGCAATCGTATCGCGACATATACAACTTTTTTGATGGGTAGTCTTGCTCTCAAGTCTACCCGGTGGCCGGCCCAGCTTCTTACGGGCAGGCAAGTTTTATTTGGTCAATGATATCCCCAGAAAGACCTAAGTTAATGGAGCAAGCGCCCATCGCGGGCGATGTGTAGATTGCCTCACCGCCGATAATCTCGGTAGGGCCAAGAATATCAAAGGCAGCCGCTACTGAGTCACCGGGGCACACGCCTGAGGGAATGCAAAATTTGGGAGAGGTCGCGATAATATCCCACACTTGCCCGCCTAACATCGCGACGGAAATGCCGCCAAAATATAAAACTTCATCAATGAAAGAGTTAGGCAGCGCCTCTCTGCTTTTGGGCGGGCCAAGAATAGCGAATACGTCAGATTCCGTTGCATAGAAATCGAGACCCACAATGTTAAATTCGCTGGCAGAAACCGTACCTTTGATAGCGGCAGCTTGGGGCAGCTCGCGCTTTGGCTGAGGGATAGAAGGATTTGGGGCTGGCTGGGCAGATGCTGGCTGGGCTGGCTGGGCTGCGGCGATCGCTAAGACCCTCAAAAGCGTAGCCGCCGCTGAGCAAGCGATCGCTGCTCGCCGATGGCCGTTAGGTGATAAGGACATGAGAGTTTCCTAATGTAGATGCTATAGATGCGTCGTTTTTGTCAGGCTTTTTCCGCTTACGCCCCGCTTTATTTTTCAAGCGTAGGCTTATCAGTATTTAACCCAACGTTGGTATCTTATCGAACATTGACGCTGCAAAAACACATTAGGTTTCAAGTTTTGTGATCTAAATCATTGCCAAAATTAAGTCAATTGTGGCGAGCATCTTACTCATGCAATTAATTTTGGACAATTTAGCACTGTCGTATGCGTTGAGTTCTGCTCTTTAAAGCTAAAAAGCACATGATTTAGAGCATTCTTAGTTGCCCTAGTCATGTGCTTAGTTAGCTTAAAAAACCTAGCGGTGACTAGCGTGGTTTTTTGAGTCGGTAGGTAATGCGGCCTTTGGTCAGGTCGTAGGGGGTGAGTTCTACCTTGACGCGATCGCCCGGTAGAATCTTGATGTAGTTCCGCCGAATCTTACCCGAGATATGGGCAAGTACGTTAAACCCATTATCTAGGTCAACGCGGAACATGGCATTGGGCAGCGATTCTGTGATCGTCCCTTCCATTTCGATTAAATCTTGCTTAGACAACGAGTCCTTCCTCTCTTTTGCATTCAAATATACCGTTAACTACAGCGTAGCAAATCGCTGACACAACACCGAACCGGAAACCTTCCCTCCTATCGGTCGGATTCCCGGTCATCTGATCCCATCAGTTGATGCCCCATCGCCGCCTCGTTAACAGAAAACGTCAGGCTTCATCTTAAGGACGGCCTACAACGATTTTCTCAAGTTCGCTAGTTACATCAGCCATTGCCAAAGAGCCATCAACTGAGCACAGCTGCTCTTGCCCTTGATAAAACGCAATCAAAGGCTCGGTCTCTTCCCGATAAACCGCTAGTCGATTTTTGATCACGTCTTCTTTGTCATCGGCCCTCCCCCTTGAGAGCATCCGCGACACCAGCTCATCATCGGGCACTTCTAAATTGATGACGCAGTCGCAGGTTTGCTCAATTTCGTCTAGCAGCTTACTCAAGAATTCAGCCTGCTCTACGTTTCTGGGAAACCCATCTAATAGCCATCCACTCACCGTATCTTCTTGGCCCAGTCGCTCCCGAATCAGATCCAAAATGAGGTCATCTGGCACTAGCTCTCCGGCACTCATATAGCCTTCAGCCTTTTTGCCCAGATCCGTTTTGGCCTTGACAGCAGCTCGTAAGATATCTCCGGTCGAAATATGAGGAACCTCACAGCGCTCAGATAGCACTTTTGCCTGGGTTCCTTTACCCGCCCCCGGTGGGCCTAAGAAAATAAGTCGCGTCATTAGCTTTTCACCATGCCTTCATAGCGCTGGGAAATCACATAGGTTTGAATTTGCTTAGCCGTGTCAATCGCTACACCCACCAAAATCAGCAGCGAGGTTGCGCCAAATCCCTGGAAGGTTTGAACCCGCGTAGCGCTCTCCACCAAGCTCGGAACAACCGCCACTAAGCCCAAGAAAATCGCTCCTAAAAAGGTCAGACGGTTCAATACCTTACTAATGTAGTCAGTCGTGGCCCGACCCGGACGAATGCCCGGAATGCTAGCGCCCATCTTCTTCAGGTTGCGAGACATATCCTCAGGGTTAACCACCAAAGAGGCATAGAAGTAGCTAAAGAAAACGATCATCACCAGATATACCAGAATGTATAGCGGCGAAGTTGGCCTAAAGTTTTGGCCCATAAAGTTTGAAAAGGCCGGGTTCTTGATAAATCCCACCAGCGAAAGCGGCAGAATCAGCATGGAGGAAGCAAAAATAATCGGCATCACCCCGCCCTGATTCAAGCGCAAAGGCAGATAGTTGCTTTTCTCTAGGTACAGCTTTCTGCCCACCTGACGGCGAGCCGAAACGATAGGAATGCGACGGGTGCCTTCTTGCACAAACACAATGCCGACAATGGTAGCAATAAAGACTAGAAAAAGGATGACGATGCCACCGATAGTGCCGCGATCGCCCTCCTGAGCCAAATTAACCGTATCGCCCAACACCCGAGGCAGCGAAGAGACAATGTTCAAGAAAATCAGCAGCGATGCGCCATTGCCCAAGCCGCGCTCGGTAATCAGCTCGCCCACCCACATCACAAACATAGAGCCAGCAGTTAGCGCCAGCACCGTCTGCAATATAAACGGCAGGCCAAAGTCGTAGGCATAGTCTCTCAGCAAAAAGCAGGAGAGCGCCGTACTCTGCGCAATCGTCCAGCCAAAGGCAACATAGCGAGTCACCTGAGAAATTTTGCGCCGTCCGGCCTCACCTTCATTTTTCTGCAAGTCTTCCAAAGCAGGAATCGCCGCCGTCAGCAGCTGCATAATAATCGAGGCGTTAATAAACGGCAAAATGCCCAAGGCAAAAATGCCCACCAGCGACAGACCGCCGCCGCCGATAATATCCAAAAAGCCCAGCACCCCACCAGCGCCGCCGCCGCTGACGAACTCGGAAAACGCTACCCTATCAATACCAGGAACCGGAATATAGATTCCTAATCTCACCAGGATCAAAAGACCAACCGTTATTAATAAACGACTCCGCAGCCCGGCGGCCTGAGCCATTTGTAAAAACGTCTCCTGAGCGCTGGGCGACTTGCCTTGACTCACTACCATGCTTGAAAACCTTGCTTAATGAAATTTCAAGAGAATCCCCAGAAAGCATCCTGAGAGCCTCTAAAGAATCTTTTACGAGCTAACTCCTAGCTCTAATCTAATAATAAAGGGAGCAGAGGAGCCTTGACTAAAAAAGGTACTCTCTGCTCCCTATCTTTGTAAAGAAATAGCCCAAACAAATAGCCCAAACAAGCAGCTTTTCTAATAGTTTGTCCGAGTAATCTCGCTTACACTATCTCGCAGCTACCGCCTGCCGCCTCAATTTTTTCCTGAGCCGACTTGGTAAAAGCCGCCGCCTTCACGTTCAGCGCCGCAGAAATCTCGCCATCGCCCAGCACCTTTAGGGGGCCATCGTTAGTGGTGATGATTCCCGACTCCATCAAAGAGGCCAAAGTAACTTCGCTGTTCGCAGATAGGTCAGCCAGCCCTTTGACATTAATGATGGTGTAAGCCTTTTGGTTCACAATCGTGAAATGCTTCAGCTTAGGAACCCGGCGATAGAGAGGCATCTGGCCACCCTCAAATCCCGGACGAGTCCCCCTACCTGAACGAGATTTTTGGCCACGCATACCAAAGCCACAGCTTGCGCCCTGACCCGCTGCGATTCCGCGACCCTTGCGCGTCTTCCGCTTTTTCGAGCCCGCTTTGGGCTTTGCATCTTCTAATCTCATGTTTTTACCTCTTTGGAAGAAGGCCCGTTATGCGTACAGTTTTTCGATAGGAATGCCTCGCTCTTCGGCAACATCGCCCAGCGTTCTCAGCGACTCCAGCGCTTCAGCGGCAGCGCGAGCGTTATTGAGCGGGTTATCAGAGCCAAGCTGCTTAGCCAAAATATTGCGAATGCCTGCAAGCTCAAGCACAATTCGCACAGCGCCACCGGCAATAACGCCCGTACCCGGCGCTGCCGGACGCATAAATACTCTAGCGCCGCCTGCTCGACCCACCGAAGGATGAGGAATTGAATAGGCTCTGTTCAAAGGCACTTCTACCAGATGCTTTTTACCATCAGCCACGCCTTTTTTCACCGCGCCGATAACGTCGCTGGCCTTACCAACACCCACACCGACTTGGCCTTTCTCATTTCCGACTACCACAATGGCCCGGAAGCTGAGTTTTTTACCGCCTTTGACAACTTTGGTGACGCGGCGAATTTGAACAACTCGCTCTTGCCATTCAGATTCTTTTTCGCGGCCTTTGTTGCCGCCTTTTTTTTTGCGGTCTCTGTCTCTGTTATCTGCCATGTTTCTAGCTGCTAGTTGTATGCGTGATGTGATGATGTCTTAAAACTTAAGACCTGCTTCACGGGCCGCATCAGCTAAAGCCGCTACTCGACCGTGATAAAGTTTGCCGCCGCGATCAAAGACAACGTTAGAGATGTCCTTTGCCAAAGAGCGTTCCGCAATTAGTTTACCAACTGCAGCGGCGGCTTCAGCATTTGATCCCATTTTTACACCAGCGTCTTTGTCTAAAGTGGATGCTGAAGCCAGTGTTTTATGCTCAGTATCGTCAATTACTTGAGCATAGATGTGTTGGTTAGAGCGAAAAATAGCTAGCCTGGGTCGCTCGGTAGTCCCTTTTACCCGACGGCGAACCCGCGCATGGCGGCGGCGGGTAGATTCTCGACGTGTTGATTTCATGATGTTTTGCCTATTCCTACGGCCTATTTACTTACCTGCCTTACCAGCCTTACGTCTAACTTGTTCGCCTGCATAGCGTACGCCCTTGCCTTTATAAGGCTCAGGCGGTCTTGCGGCGCGAACGGTCGCTGCGGTATTGCCCACAACTTCTTTGTCAATGCCGGTCACCGTTACGTTGGTGTTGCCTTCTACAGCGAACTGAATGCCTGGAGGCGGCTCGAATTCTACCGGGTGGCTGTAGCCCAGCGCCATTACTAGCTTTTGGCCTTGAAGCGAGGCTCTATAGCCCACACCTTGAATCTCAAGCTTTTTTTGGTAGCCGTTTGAAACACCCTCTACCATATTGGCGATCAGGGTACGAACTAAGCCATGCCGTTGTCTGGCGTTGCGCGACTCATCCCGACGGGTTACCACTATTTCTTCGCCTTCCTGCACAAAGGCAATTTCGGACGGCAGCTCGCGTGACAGCTCACCTTTGGCCCCTTTAACGGTCACCTTTTGGCCGTCAATGGTGACTGTGACACCTTTGGGTACAGGCACAGGCTGTTTGCCAATTCTAGACATTTTTTCTCTCCTGCTGGTATGACGGGTGCTGATACCCTTCTGGGGGGATTGTTTGGGGCACTCTCTGGGGCACTCTCTGGGGGGTTAGTAAATGTAGCAAAGAACTTCTCCGCCAATGCCCTGACGCCTAGCGTCGCGGTCGGTCATAACGCCGCTAGAGGTAGAAATGATCGCAATGCCAATACCTCCGAGTACGCGAGGCAGCTCTTTGCGGTTGGAGTACACTCGCAGTCCTGGCTTGCTCACGCGAGTTAGGTTGCGGATAATTGGCTGGCGCTGCTTGCCTTTGTACTTGAGCGTTAGTGTAATTTTGCGCTCAATGCCTTCGCCGCTTTCTTCGGTCTCACCAACGAAGCCTTCTTCTTTGAGCACGGTGGCGATGCTGCGGGTCATTTTAGTCGATGGAATATCGACGGTTTGGTGATGCGCAAGGTTTGCATTCCGAATGCGCGTCAGCATATCTGAAATCGTGTCGTTAGACGCCATAATCCTCTTTTTTGCCGTCGGCCTCAGTTATCTCGGAAGGGCATTCCCAATTCCTTCAGAAGGGCACGGCCTTCTTCATCGGAGTTCGCGGTGGTGACAATGGTAATGTCCATACCGCGAATTTGGTCAACGCTGTCATACTCTACTTCTGGAAAGATTAGCTGCTCGCGCAGTCCTAATGTGTAGTTGCCTCGGCCATCAAAGCTGCGAGGGCTTACGCCCCTAAAGTCTCGGATGCGGGGCAGGGTTAAATTAATGAGGCGATTCGTGAAGGCGTACATCCGGTTTGAGCGCAGCGTCACTTTGACGCCAACTGGCATACCTTCGCGAATTTTAAAGCCTGCGATCGCCTTCTTGGCGCGCGTTACCACCGGACGCTGGCCGGTGATCGTTGCCAGTTCGCTGAGCGATGACTCAAGCGCTTTGGCATTGTTAGAAGCTTCTCCTAAGCCACGGTTGATGGTGACTTTGGCAAGCTTTGGAACCTGATGAAGGTTGGTGTAGCCAAACTCTTCTTTGAGCTTGGGCACCACTGTCTCTAAATAGAGGGTTTTCAGTGAGTCGGCCATAGTTGCCTTGATAAAAAGTGTAATCCCTGGGCTTGGTCAGGGGATGGACTAATCGATGATCTCTCCGGTTTTCTTCAACATGCGCACCTTGCGACCATCGTCGGTAAAGGTGTGAGCCACACGGCTAGCAACCTTTTGCTTGGTGGAGTAGAGCATCACGTTGGAGCTGTGAACCGGAAATTCTTTGGTGAGAATTTGGCCCGATTCGCCTTCTGCTTGAGGTTTAACATGCTTGGTACGCATGTTTACCCCCTGCACAATTACCTGAGACTTTTTGGCGCTAATGGCGACAACTTCACCAATTACGCCTTTATCTTTGCCAGTGATCACCTGAACGGTGTCTCCTTTTTTGACATGCATCTTTTGACGCACGACTGCTTTTTGCTTACGCATTACAGAACCTCCGGCGCTAGCGAAACAATTTTAGTGAAGCCTTTATCACGCAGCTCACGAGCAACCGGGCCAAATACCCGAGTGCCTCTTGGGTTGCTGCCTTCTTGGGCGATAATCACCGCTGCGTTATCGTCAAAGCGGATGCTCATACCGCTGTTGCGGCGAATGCCCTTGCGGGTGCGAACAACGACGGCCTTAACCACGTCGGATTTTTTAACGCCCATGTTGGGCAGGGCGTCTTTGACCACGGCCACAATTACATCGCCAACGCCTGCATACTGCTTGCGACCGCCCAGCACTCGAATGCACATGATCTTCCGAGCGCCGCTGTTGTCGGCTACGTTTAAGTAAGTTTCTTGCTGAATCACTGCTTTATCCTCGCCTGCTTTATATTTCTGAAGAACTAAGGATGTCAGCGACGACCCATCGCTTGGTTTTGCTCAAGGGGCGCGTTTCGCTGATTTTTACGCGATCGCCCACCTTGCAGCTATTGTCCTCGTCATGCGCCTTGTAGCGCTGGGTACGCACCATAATCTTGTCGTATTTTTTATGCTGCACGCGGCTCTCCACCGCGACCACCACCGTCTTGTCCATTTTGTCGCTGACCACCTGGCCAACTCTCTCTTTCGCTGCCATAACGCTAAGCCTCCTTCACTGACGCTTTTTCCGACCCTTTAGCCTGATTCTTGGCAGCTATCTGCCGTTCTCTTTCAATCGTCATGAGCTGGGCTAGCTTACGGCGCGTGTGCCGAAACTCATGAAACCCTGTTTCCATCTGGCGAGTTGCTTTCTTAAAGCGAAGGTCAAACAAATCACGCTTGATTTTAGCAATTTCTGTCGTGATATCTTCGTCGCTCAGCTCTCTTAATTCGCTTGCTTTTGACAGTGCCATTGGCTATTGGCCCTCCTCGCTATCTTTGGCAACAAACTTGGTCTTAAACGGCAGTTTGAAAGACGCCAGACGCATTGCTTCGCGCGCAATCTCTTCAGTAACGCCAGCGATTTCAAACACCATCCGACCGGGCTTAATCACCGCAACCCAAAACTCAGGGTTACCCTTACCCGAACCCATCCGGGTTTCGGCGGCTCGCATCGTCACCGACTTGTCCGGAAATACCCGAATCCAAATCTTTCCGCCCCGTTTGATATAGCGGGTCATGGCTCGTCTGGCCGCCTCAATTTGGCGCGAGGTCATCCAGCAGCACTCGGTCGCCTGAAGGCCAAACTGACCAAAGTTGATCTCGTTACCCCGATGGGCCATACCGCGCATCCGACCGCGATGCTGCTTCCTAAACTTTGTTCTTCTTGGGCTTAACATGATGAATTACAGTTGAAAAATAGAGGCTTGAGAAGTCAAAAAACATCTCTTGAAATTCGTTCTTGGGATTCGCCTTAAGAGTCGGCCCTAAGAGTCGTTAGAGCGATCGTCAAACTGCTGACGGCGGCGCGGCTGACGGCGGCGCGGCTGTGCGGCGGTATCTTCAGGCTGATTCTCCTGCCCAGGAATCACTTCGCCTTTGAACACCCAGGTTTTTACACCCAAAATGCCATAGGTTGTCTGCGCCGTGCGATAGGCATAATCAATATTGGCTCGCAGGGTATGCAGCGGCACGCGGCCTTCACGAGTCCATTCAGTTCGAGCAATCTCAGCCCCGTTCAGACGGCCACTGACTTGAATCTTAATGCCTTCAACGCCAGCTCTTTGTGCTCGCTGAATGGCCTGACGCACTACCCGTCGGAACGAAACTCGGCGCTCTAGCTGCTGCGTAATGTACTCACAAATGAGTCCAGCATCTGCATCAACGCGCGCAACTTCCACCACGTTAATTCTGATTTGGCGGCTGTCGTCTTTAATCTCTTTTTGCAGCCCTACCCGCAAAGCTTCAATGCCCGCACCACCGCGACCTACGACAACACCTGGACGAGCCGTGCGAACCTCAAGATCGATTTGGTCAGCCTTGCGCTCGATATGAACTTCCGAAATACCGGCATTAGCCAACGTCTTCTCAACGTATTTGCGGATTTCGTAATCTTCTTTTAGCAGCTCGGGATAACGGTTTTTATCGGCATACCAGCGGGAGCGATGCTCCTGGGTGATGCCAAGACGAAGCCCTATTGGGTGAATCTTCTGTCCCACTGATGTACTCCTTAGAAACGTTTGCGGTGATAGCGGAAAGCGGATGAAATGACAGCTAATCTTATGATTCGCTGCCGGGTGCAACTGAGATTGCAATGTGGCAGGTTGGCTTTTTGATTTGAAAAGCACGGCCTTGAGCACGAGGGCGGAAGCGCTTAAGCACTGGCCCTTGGTCGGCATAAGCCTCGCTGATGTAAAGCTCAACTGGGTCGAGCCCGTTGTTATGCTCGGCGTTAGCGACAGCTGAGCGCAGCACCTTAAGAATGGGCTCGCACGCTTTATAGGGCATAAATTCGAGCATAATCAGCGCCTCTCGGTAAGAGCGACCTCGAATTTGATCGAGGACGCGGCGTACCTTGATTGGCGACATACGAACGAACTTGGCCGTTGCCTTAACTTGTGAATCTGAATCAATGGTGACGGTCATAGGTGATGTGCTCCTCTAGCGACGTGCCTTTTTATCGCTCTTGGCATGGCCCCGAAAAGTTCGCGTAGGGGCAAACTCGCCGAGCTTATGGCCAACCATCTGCTCGTTGATGAACACGGGCACATGCTGACGACCGTTGTGAACGGCGACGGTATGACCGATGAACTGAGGGATGATAGTAGAAGCGCGAGACCAGGTTTTGATCACCTGCTTTTCGTTCTTCGCATTGAGCTTTTCAATTTTGGTGAGAAGGTGGTCTGCCACGAATGGCCCCTTCTTTAGGGAACGAGACATGTTGTTTTCCTTTTAGAAAGTTCTGCTGCGCTTTATGCGTTACGACCGCCACGACCGCGCTTAGAAGAACGGCGACGACGACGCACAATGAGCGAGTCACTTCCCTTTTTCTTCTTCCGGGTTTTGTATCCCAAAGCTGGTTTACCCCAAGGCGTAACCGGGCCGCTGCGACCAATCGGCGCGCGCCCTTCACCACCACCATGGGGGTGATCTACCGGGTTCATAACGCTGCCTCGAACTTCGGGGCGACGGCCAGCCCATCGCTTGCGGCCCGCTTTGCCTAAGGTTAGGTTACGATGCTCAACGTTGCCGACCTGACCGATGGTCGCGTAGCACTCACGGCGAACCATGCGAACTTCACTAGAGGGTAGCTTGAGGGTAACGTAGCCGCCTTCTTTAGCGACAAGCTGTGCACCCGCCCCTGCTGCTCGCACCATCTGCCCGCCTTTGCCAGCAATTAGTTCAACGTTGTGAACGGTTGTGCCCAATGGAATACGGTGCAGCGGCAGGGCGTTGCCTACTTCAAAAGGGGCGTCTTCACTAGCAATGATAGTCGTGCCGACTTCTAGCCCCAGCGGGTGAAGGATATATCGCTTTTCACCATCTGCGTAGTTGACTAGCGCGATGCGAGCGTTACGGTTGGGATCGTACTCAACAGTGGCAACTTTGGCCGGAATGTTGCGCTTGTCCCGCCTGAAGTCGATTTCACGGTACAGGCGTTTGTGACCGCCACCGCGATGACGGCAGGTAATAACGCCTCGGTTGTTGCGTCCTTTGGGGCGATGAACCGAGTAGGTTAGTGATTTCTCAGGCTTGTCTGTCGTGATGGCAGCGAAGTCGGAGACGGTACGCTCGCGCGTGCCAGGTGTGAGGGGTCTGTAGGAGCGAATGCCCATGGCTTTACTTCGTCGTTTTTACTTCGTCGTTTTTAATTCGTCGTTTTTGTATCGCTTATACGTCAGGGAAGAGCGTGATGGAATCGCCTTCAGCAAGGGTAACTACAGCACGCTTGTAGGCTGCTTTGTAGCCGATGAACTGACCGACGCGGCGCTTCTTTCGCGGCGGGTTTTGAGTGCTGATACCCGTAACAGTTACGTCAAAAAGGGCCGCGATCGCTGCCGCAATTTGAGGCTTTGACGCTTTGGGATCTACCTCGAAGGTGTACTGGTTGTTTTCTAAGGCGATGGTGGCCTTTTCGGTGATGAGCGGCTTGCGAATAATGTCGGGCAGCTCATGCGCTTTGACTAATTTACTCACCGTATACCTCCTGAATTTTTTCTATGGCAGATGCCGTAACCACAAGGCTCTCGGCGTTCAAAATGTCGTATATGTTGAGGCTAGTAGCAGCGATGAGCTTAACATTGGGAATATTGCGCACCGAGCGATGAACGGTGCCCTCTTTATCTAGGGAGTCCGTGACCATTAAAATCTTGCTGGTGCTATCAATACCCCAGCGGTCTAGCGCGGCGATGATTTCCTTTGTCTTCGGCTGAGCTAGCTCGCTGGCAAAGTCTTCAACGACAATCATGCTGTCGGCGCAGCCTTGAAAAGCCGTGCGAAGCGCCAAACGACGCTCTTTGCGATTCATCTTCGTGGTGTAATCGCGAGGCTTGGGGCCAAAGATAACGCCGCCGCCGCGCCATAGCGGAGAGCGAATAGATCCGGCTCTAGCGCGTCCGGTGCCTTTTTGACGCCACGGCTTGCGGCCACCGCCACGCACTTCAGCGCGGGTTTTGGAGGAGGCGTTGCCTTGACGACCGTTATTTATTTGGCGTACGAGTGCCCGATGGACAACGTGCGCGGCATTTTCTTCGCTGGCAACTTTAAGGTCTACGGTGGCTGTGCCTGCCTCTTCACCTTGCCAATTTTTAACTACGCAATCAACCATGATCTGTCCTTAATTGTCTGGCCTCTGATGTTCAAGGGAGGGTACCCACGAGGGGAGCCCCTACGGAATTTGGGGTTGGGGTTATTGTTGACCGACGATGGTTGCGGGGGTGATGCTGAGAAGAGAACCCGCTTTGCCAGGGACACCGCCTTTGACGAGAATAAGGTTGCGATCGCTATCGACTCTCACCACGCTCAGCTTGCGAATTT
Organism: Phormidesmis sp.; assembly: GCA_049646385.1. Classification (GTDB taxonomy): domain Bacteria; phylum Cyanobacteriota; class Cyanobacteriia; order Phormidesmidales; family Phormidesmidaceae; genus Phormidesmis. The sequence continues at coordinate 19,754 of JBARVS010000532.1, forward strand.
TCACCTTAACGTTGCCCATTTGCCCAGCCATTTTTTTGCCGGGATAAACGCGGCCTGGGGTCGTACCAGGGCCAATCGAACCGGGCTGCTTATGATTTTTAGAACCATGAGACATCGGGCCTCGGCTAAAGTTATTGCGCTTTTGGTTACCCGCAAATCCCTTACCGATGCTAATACCGCTAACGTCAATGATTTGGCCGGGTTCAAAGCGATCAGCAGCGAGGGCTTGGCCCACTTCAAAAGCGCCGTCCTTTTCGGTGGTGCGATACTCGCGCAAATGACGCACGGGCGTTGTCCCAGACTTTTTTAAGTGGCCAAGCTGAGGGCGGTTAAGCGCCTTTTCTTTGCACTCACCGTAACCAATCTGTACAGACGAGTAGCCGTCTGTCTTATCTGTTTTGACCTGCGTAACGACACAGGGGCCAGCCTGAATAACGGTCACTGAAATAGCGATTCCAGTTTCATCAAACACCTGGGTCATACCAAGTTTGGTACCAAGAATACCGACAGACACTAATCTCGACTCCGCTTCATAACGCACCCTAACAGCTAATGACGCTGCGCCAAAGCACAAAAGCCATTTGCTCATAGGGTTTTTGGACATACCAGCTAGTTGCAGAACGCTTGCCGCACTATTATCAAGAGCCACCTAGATTTAAAGAAAGGCTCTGGATTCAGCAATTGACAAGGGGGTTGCTCTGCTTAGCCACACTGGAAAACAAGCGATAGGGCTTTTGGCGTTGAGAGCCTCAACTAAACGGCATTGGCCGAATGGGAGCTGCAAAACTTGCCTTATCTTTTCGCCTGAGACTGGGAGGATGCGCTCGGAACTTAACGTTAGAAGCACGTCAGAAGTATCTTGCTCGAAAGCAAGACCTGCATTCCTCTAGTATCCGTTTAACGGCGACAGGTCTATAATCATACACGCTTTTCTTGCTGTGTCTACCTCTTTTGGGAAATATTTTCCTCTCGATGGCTGGGTCATCTTGGCTTTTGGGCGATCGCACAGCATCTAGCAGCACTTGATCTATAGCTAACGGCAAAAAAGGTCTATTTTCTAGCGCCTGCCTTATGCAGTAGGATACTTTGTAATCATAGTTATGTTGACTCTTTTTCGGCACTGAACTTATGGCACTGATTGCATTTAACAAATTCACCCGCGACCTCGAAAAAGCGGGTGCCCTCGGTGTACGAATACCTTTAGAAGGCGGCCATGAGGGACGCTATCGGCGGCGGGTTCGCGCGGCGGGCTACGAGGATGTGTGTATGTCGGCGCGCGGCTTAGGCGATTTGTCCGCCTACCTGCTAGACATTCACGGTGTAAGACCTGCTCACTTAGGAAAGAAAAATCTGGGTGATTCGGCAGTGGGCGATCGCTATTTCATTCCGCCCATCATCAGCTATCGACTAGAAAACTTAGCGCCCAAATCAAAGGGTCTGCTGCTCTGGCTAATCGAGGGGCATATCCTATCGAGTCAAGAAATTGAGTTTTTAACGACGCTACCGAAGCTAGAGCCGCGCGTGAAAGTGGTTGTAGAGGTAGGGGGTGAACGCGCTTTTACTTGGTTCCCTTTACAAGAAGCGATCGCCGCTTAGAAAACCTGCACTCTAAAATCGACACGTTCAAAAGCCCAGAGCCCAGTCCCCTTCAGTCGCTACAGTTGGGGACCTGGTTCAAGCTCATCTGCGGTGCTAGCTATCAAGATTTGCCAGCGGTCAGAAATTTGGCCCTGGCATATACACTAGCGGGCGCTGACTGCATTGATGTAGCAGCGGATTTAGCCGTTGTAGCTGCTGCGAAAGAGGGTATAGCGGCGGCTGCAAAAATTGCAGGTGAACGTTCGCGACCCTACCAGCGTCCTTGGCTAATGGTCAGCGTTAGCGCTGGTGAAGATCCTCACTTTCGTAAAGCCTGGTTTGACCCGGCGGTGTGCCCAAAAGATTGCCCGCGCCCCTGCGAAAAGATTTGTCCGGCAGATGCGATTGATCACGCCGGGGTGATGAGCGATCGCTGCTATGGCTGCGGGCGCTGCCTGCCAATTTGCCCATGGAACTTAATCGAGGCTAAAGCCTATCCCACCACGCTAGACAACATTGCTCGCAAGGTGTTGAGCCAAGCTGACGCTATAGAAATTCATACTCAAGTCGGTCAGATTGAAGCCTTCAAACAGCTATGGCAAAGGGTTCAGCCCTGGAGCGCTCATCTTAAGCTGGTTTCTATTAGCTGCCCCGATGCCGAAGGGCTAATCAACTATCTCAAAGATCTGCGCCGCGTAATAGCGTCGCATCCATCCACCGAAGTGTCCTCTAAGAAGGCATTTAATGTTATCTGGCAGACAGACGGCAGGCCGATGAGCGGTGATATTGGCAAGGGCACGACCCGTGCGGCTATTCGGCTAGCGCAAAAAGTGCTGGCTTCTGATTTGGCGGGCTATGTCCAGCTAGCGGGCGGCACAAACCAGCATACGGCTCCCAAACTGCAAGCATTAGGACTGCTTCACACATCTCTTAACAATTGCCCAGCTAGCCAGAAGAATCGTCAAACCGGGGATCGCACGGTCTCAGGCGTCGCCTATGGCAGCTATGCACGGCACTTGTTAATGCCCGTTATTGAGCAAACCCTTTATCTTGAAGAAGTATCCTCCCCGTTATGGAAGGCCGTGGCGATCGCTGAGTCATTAGTGAAGCCCTTAAAACAGCTCAGTCGTATGGAACATGGCGACCAACGCTATTGAGCATTCGACTTTTGGCTGGTGTCTTTGATGACGATATCCCTTCGTTAGTAAAATTAGCCCTCTAATGCCGAGTTTTGACGACGACTTGTTTGAAAGTAGTCCTTCAGCGGAGTCTATTGAAGCCACTTCCGCCAAAACGCCTCAGAAAAGCAGCCCAGAAACCAAACCAGAAACCAAACCAGAGACCCATTCCAAGCCAGCGCCTGACGAGATAACAGATGATTTACCTCAGCTCTTAGAAATTCTGCCCGCCTATATTCGCACTGTTTTAACCGATCATCCTCGTCGCGATCAGCTGATTGAAATTATTTTGGACTTAGGCCGAGCGCCCGAAGCCCGATTTTCAGACTCTGTAGAATACCTCTCTGAAACGCCAGTTTCTAAAGCAGACTTGCAGCACTGTATCAATCGCGTGGGACACTTTGGCGGCGATAACCGCGCTGGACTAGAAAAAACCCTGCATCGAATCAGCGCCATTCGGAACCGTACAGGCGAAGTTATCGGCCTGACCTGTCGAGTGGGCAGGGCGGTCTTTGGCACCATTGCGATGATTCGCGATTTGGTAGAGACGGGCGGCTCTATTTTGATGCTGGGTCGGCCAGGGGTAGGAAAAACAACCGTGCTTAGAGAAATTGCGCGCGTGCTGGCTGACGACCTGCTGAAGCGAGTGGTAATTATTGATACCTCCAATGAAATTGCAGGCGATGGCGATATTCCTCATCCGGCGATTGGGCGCGCTCGACGAATGCAGGTTGCTAAGCCTGAAAATCAGCATCAGGTGATGATTGAGGCAGTGGAAAACCACATGCCGGAAGTGATTGTGATTGACGAAATTGGCACGGAGTTAGAGGCTCTAGCGGCTCGTACCATTGCTGAGCGCGGTGTGCAGCTAGTCGGCACGGCTCATGGCAATCGATTAGAAAACTTGATCAAGAACCCGACGCTTTCTGATTTGGTGGGCGGTATTCAATCGGTAACGCTTGGCGATGACGAAGCTCGGCGGCGCGGCTCTCAAAAGAGCGTGCTAGAGCGCAAGGCTCCACCGACGTTCGATATTGCAGTGGAAATGCACGAGCGCCAAAAATGGGTGGTGCATGAGGATGTTGCCGATACCGTAGACTATCTGCTGCGCGGACGCACACCGGGCCAGCAGGTGAGAGAAGTTGGCCCTGACAATCAGGTGATTGTGACGAATGAGCCCCCAGAGCACTCTGGCCTCGTTGCGCCTGCGCTTCGATCAGATCGGAGCGGTCGGCTCAAGGCAGGAAGCTTGCGATCGCCCACTCAGCCCAGTGCAGGCGGCTGGCGATCCTCCGGCAAGATGCAGCCAATGGGCTCTGATTCGTTTGGCAAACGGGCGAGTCGGCCTGCGATGGTGATTGATCAGCAGCAGCGGACGCAGGCTTTGCTCAACGACACCCTCAATAACAGGCTCACCCATAGGCCCAATGACTCACCCGCTCACACGCTGGTGCAGCTGCCGCTATCGCCCGAGCGAATGGCGCAGATTGCCAATGTCAGCGATGGGCCTGAGTTTGAAGAACAAGATGACGATCGCACTCGCATTTACGCCTATGGCATTAGTCGCCAGCAGCTCGATCATGTCGTGCGAACGCTAGCTTTACCTGTGTCATTCACTAAAGACTTAGGGTCAGCAGATGCCGTTTTAGCGCTGCGATCGCATATCAAAAACCACTCCAAGCTCAAAGATGTCGCCCAGGCTCGCCACCTGCCGGTTTACACCGTCAAATCCAACAGCATTCCACAAATCACCCGCGCGCTAAGGCGCGTGCTAGATCTTGAGGACGATGGCGAAACGGTAGAGGCCATCAATTTAGACTTGTTTGCCCGCAGCGGCGCAGATGACGAAATAGAGGCCCTAGAAGAAGCACGGCTCGCTGTCGAGCAAATCGTGATTCCTAAAAGTCAGCCGGTAGAACTGCTGCCGCGATCGCCCAAAATTCGCAAGATGCAGCACGAGCTAGCCGAACACTATCGGCTTAAGTCATTGAGCTTTGGTGACGAACCCAATCGGCGCATCAGAATCTTTCCAGCTTAGGATCTGCAAAGGCTCTAGCAAAAAGAGAGGCAAAAGGGATGCAAAAAGAAGGGGATCACTCTCTCTTGGGGACTATTCCGAGAGCCCCTCAGTCAGATAAAATACTAGACTCATAGCTGATTTTTTCAGCTTAATTTCGCTAAACCTCCCAATTTTCCTTATGAAAAGCTTACTTTCTCGACTGTTTGCCCTGATGCTAGTGGCCGTTATTGGTCTCACTGGCTGTAGTGCAATCGGGCCAAGCAGCGGCCTCTCTGGTAACTACGTTGACGATACGGTAGCCATGATTGATAGCCTTAGAGAAGCGATCGCTCTACCTAGTGACACGCCAAACAAAGTAGAGCTGCAAAACGAAGCCAAGCAAAAAATCAACGACTTTGCTTCTCGCTATCGCCGCGATGCCAACATCTCTAATCTGAGTTCTTTCGCCACCATGCGCACCGCCCTCAATGCCCTAGCAGGTCACTATAGTTCCTATCCCAATCGCCCCGTGCCGCAGAAATTGCAAGATCGCTTAGAGCAAGAATTTAAGCAGGTAGAAGCCGCACTACGCCGGGGCGCTTAAGGCAAAAGGCACTTTCCTAATTGACTGGCTCAGCTACTTCACATAGGTATCTAGAGAAATCCAGAGAAATCTGTTGACAGAACGGTGCAGATTTTTGCTAGCATGATAAACCTGTGTAGTAAAGTAATAAATTTGGGACATGAAAGTCCGCGCCTCTGTCAAGAAAATGTGTGAAAAGTGCCGTGTTATCCGCCGTAGAGGTCGGGTAATGGTCATTTGTTCTAACCCTAAGCATAAACAGCGCCAGGGTTAGGACGAATGAGCGCCGCGCCAGCGTGCTCAGCATCTGCTGGGCTTTGGTCAGCAGCAAAGGTTGCCAGCCAGCTAGGTTTTAGTAACCTTGCACTAGGCAACTTTAAAGGCCATACAAAAGATCATTCAAGCAAACCATTCGAGCAACAAGTTCAATAAAATTACTCATTCGCAGCTAATGCGAATAGATCAGCTAGGGAGAAATAATCGGTGGCACGGATTGCGGGCGTTGACCTGCCAAGAGATAAACGAATTGAAATTGGCCTGACCTACATCTACGGAGTCGGCGTCAGCCGTTCCCATGAAATCTTAGAAAAAACGGGCGTCAACCCTGACATTCGCGTCAAAGATCTTGAGGATGCGGACGTTATCAAGCTCAGGGAAACCGTCGAAGGCGACTACCTAATCGAAGGTGACCTGCGCCGTCAGGTAAATATGAACAT
>JBARVS010000533.1:0-3815 GCA_049646385.1 Phormidesmis sp.
CCGCAGCCCGATTTTTGACACTGCCCGAGCGCCTTACCGACCCATTGGAAACAGCCACAATCACATCTTCGGGCAGCTGAGACTCAATTGAACCCATCAGGTCTTGATCGGCAGGCTGATTCTTAACAGACTGCTCAGAATACTCAATACCTTTGTAATGATCGCCAGTCGGGTCGAGCTTTAAGTCTTCTTCGAGAGCTTGCTGGCCCTGATTTATAGCGCTATCTGAGGTTCCTAGCGCTGCAATAACATAATCCGAGTCTGGGCTGATGATACGCGCAGTTAGAGGCGCTGCCATGGCAGGCTGAGTGCCTAAGAACAACAGCAGCAAGCTAAGTTCAACAGCACCTTTACCCCAGCGATGAGCCGCTACTAAACTACCCACTACAACAAACACCGCAAAAAAAGCATAAAAATCCATTATCTCAATCTCCTAAGCGCATTAGTTTAGAACATCTCATTGAGGCGAGCTGCCTCGAAGGGAACCCGTAGAACTCACTGAAGATCCCCAGGAAACCCAGCTTTGCGATTTTGCAGAAGTTTCGCGAGTTGAGACAGCTGTTAAGTTTTCTAAAATGGCTCCTGCATGATCGGCAGACTCTAGCTCACGGCGATCAATGTGAGCGCCCGTCAAATTAGCCTCACATAGGTTTGCGCCGTCTAGCCGCACATCGCTTAGGTCAGCGCCTCGTAGGTCAGCTCCTTTGAGATCAGCCGCTCGTAAGTCAGCACCTTGTAAATTAGCACCTATCAAACTAGCCGCTTGCAGGTCAGCGCCGATAAAGTTTGCGCCTTTAAGGTTGGCACCGCTTAGATTGGTGCCAATCAGCTCAGCATCGGTAAGATTCGCTTCTAAAAGATTTGCTCGGCTCAGGTCGGCGTGGCTGAAGTCGGCGCTGCTAAGGTCGCAGCGGCTGAAGTTGACACCCACCAAAGAGGCTTGGGGTAAAGAAGCTCCTCGCAGTGACATTTGAGAAAAATCGCGATCGCCTTGACTGTATTCATGGAGCAGTTGTTGAAAAACCATGAGCATTCACCTTGTTAAAGTGCGGCCAGAAGCCGCTAATCGTTCGGCAAACTATTGCTAGATTAACAGGCACTAAATTAGCAGAATAGTTTGCCCTACTTTGCACCTCTCAAATGCTATTAAAAAAAAGTGAAGAACCTATGAAGAGCCGTTCAATCGCGCTGTTTGGAAAAAATGCAGCGGCGTACGAATATATCCGTACGCCGCTGGTCACTTAGCCTATTGTTCTGTAGACCGTTCAGCCTAAAATATGCGCTTCAGTCACTTGGCCAATATTATAGTGCCATTGTACAGCTCCAAAAGGATGAGGATAAACAGCAGCAGGGCAACCAGCATCACGGCCATAATCGGCGCTGTTCCCCAGCCTGGTGATACCCGGCCCGCATCAGAGTTTAACTTTCTCAAAGCATACTGAAGCGGCGCGGCTTTGTTGGATGCAAATTTTTGAGCCATAATTTGTTTTCTCTCTTAATAAACAACGGCTTAAACGAAGGCTTAAACAAAGGCTAAACAGCTTTTTGTCGAGAGGTAGGATCGCCTACTTTGGTAAAATAGCCCCACTCTACCTGTTCAGGACTCAGCGTTGGGTCGATGCCTGAGAATACATCTTGGAACAACGCCCGCAGCCCGTGCCAGATATGACCAAAAAACCAAAGCAGCCCAAAGCAAACGTGAAAAAAGGCAAAGAAGCCGCGATTGCTGGTTCTAAACAGGCCGTCTGAGTCGTACACCTCGCGGTTGAACTCAAAGGGTTCGCCGAGCTGAGCTTTGCGGGCATATTTTTTCACCGTTTTAGGATCGCCAAACGTTTGGCCGTCTAAGTCTCCCCCGTAAAAGCTCACCGTTACGCCCGTCTGCTCAACGTCATACTTAGCCTCTGCCTGCCGGAAGGGAATATCGGCGCGAACCACACCGTCTTTATCAAACAAGACCACCGGAAAGTTTTCAAAAAAGTTAGGCATCCGTCGAACAAACAGCTCTCTACCCGCACTATCTGTAAAGACAGGATGCCCCAGCCAAGCGACGGGAAGCCCGTCACCATCAACCATGCGACCTACGCGGAACAAACCACCCTTGGCCGGACTGTTGCCCACATAGTCATAAAAAGCGAGCTTAGCGGGCACAGCTTCCCATGCCTGTGAGAGCGTCTCACCCTGGCTAAGTTCTGCGTTTACCCGGCGGCTAATCTCTTGTTGAAAGTAGCCTTGATCCCACTGATAGCGCGTTGGCCCCCATAGCTCAATAGGCGTGGTTGCCGTGCCGTACCACATGGTGCCTGCGGCGATAAATGCGCCTGAGAAAAACACGGCCAGCCCGCTCGCCAGCACGCCTTCGATGTTGCCCATTCGCAGCAGTTGGTACAGGTATTGCGGGGGCCGTACCAAAATATGGAACGCGCCGCCGATAATACCCACGATGCCTAAAGCAATATGGTGAGCAACCACGCCCCCTGGGTTATGCGGATCAAATCCGGCAGGCCCCCACTCTGGGGCGACGCCTTGAATATGCCCGGTGAGGCCAAAGGCATCAGAAACCCACATGCCAGGGCCAAAAATGCCGGTCAGGTGGAAGGCTCCAAAGCCAAAGCACAGCAGCCCCGCTAGGGTTAAATGAATGCCGAATACTTTAGGGAGATCGATCACAGGATCGCCACTTTGGGGATCAAAAAAGGTAGCGATGTCCCAATATACCCAGTGCCAGCAGGCAGCCAAAAAGGACAGGCCGGAGAAAATGATGTGGGCGATCGCCACCGTTTCAAACGTCCAAAAACCTGGATTTACAAAGGTTTCTCCCGTGATGCTCCAGCCCTGCCAAGAATTGACAACGCCCAAGCGAGCCACAAAGGGCATTAAAAAGCATCCCTGCCGCCACATAGGGTTAAGCACCACGTCGCTAGGATCGTAGCGAGATAGTTCAAACAACAGCATTGAGCCTGCAAATCCTGCACAAAGCGCATTATGCATTAAATGCACGGCGATTAATCGGCCAGGATCGTTAATAACAGAAGTGTGTACGCGATACCAGGGCAGTCCCATCGGGATTTCTCCTTGTTTGCAAATGTTGTTGATGTTTTTAAGCTCGAACGCATCTAGTCTGAGCGCAGATCGATCGGCGGCATTGAAAGCACTGGCTCATTGTCTCGATCTATGCCCGTTTCAAAACCAACCGCTGCGGCCCGCGCTCGACCTGCGTGCCAAAGATGGCCGACCAAAAAGAAGAAGCCAAAGATAAAGTGAGCAGAGGCTAGCCAAGTTCTCGGCGAAACATAGTTAAAAGCATTGGTTTCGGTGGCCAGCCCAGCAACAGAGTTAATCGATCCAATCGGGGCGTGGGTCATATACTCAGCCGCTCGGCGAATTTGCCAGGGCTGAACGTCATTCTTCAGCCTGTCTAAGTCGAGCCCGTTGCTGCCGCGCAAAGGCTCTACCCAAGGAGCGCGGGCATCCCAAAATCGCATGGTTTCACCGCCGAAGATGATTTCTCCGGTGGGCGATCGCTGCAAATATTTCCCTAGTCCGGTTGGCCCCTGCGCCGAAGCCACATCCGCCCCCAGGTTTTGATCGCGCATTAAAAACACAAAAGACTGAGCTTGAGAAGCCTCGGGTACCGTCGGCCCGTAAAAGACACTAGGATAAACCGTATTGTTGAACCAAATAAACGCAGTTGCAATAAACGCCTGCCCAGCTACGTTGCCTAAGCTTTGCGCCAAATACGTTTCGCCCGTCCAGGGAAACAGATTGTAAGTCCAGCGCAGCGGCGGCACTAAAATATGCCATATTCCCCCCGC
>JBARVS010000534.1:0-5208 GCA_049646385.1 Phormidesmis sp.
CGGCGACCCTGACCATTGCGGACAATCCTGATTCTGTTGTAATTCCAGATAATGGCGACGGCGACGGTGACGGTGAAGAACCCGCTATTCCGTTTGAAACTGAGCTGAACGATACCTTAGCTACGGCCACAGATATGGGACTCAGCGCCGATAATCCTAGCTTTATGCTACAAGCAGAGATTGATTCTACTCGGGCAACGCGCAATCTAATTGACGCCACTGAAGATGTGGACATGTACGCCTTCCAAATGCAGGCAGGTGACACGATCAAAATCGACATCGACTCTATCGGCTACGAGCTAGAAGGCTTTGAAGAAGAGCAGCGGGTAGACACCGAACTGCGCATCTTCAATGCGGCGGGTGAAGAACTATTGCTCAACACTGAAGCCCCTGCGCCCGGTGAACTGTTCGAGTCGGGTCGCGATGCCTACGTAGAATTTACCGCGACAGAAGCGGGCACTTACTACGCTGGCGTCGCCTTGCTCAGCAACCGAGCCTACGATCCTATGGTAGAAGGCAGCGGCAGCGGTCGGGTCTTCCCAGACTCTGGGATTAACGTGGGCGAGTACACCATTGAGGCTACGCTGGTTTCAGGCGATACGGGAACGGGCGGAGCTATTGTCGGCGAAGCGGGCGACGATACCCTAGAAGGCACAGTGGGCAATGACACCATTGCAGGCGATTTGGGCAACGACGTGATTATCGGCGGTGACGGCGATGATGTGCTGCGAGGCGACCTCAACAGCCGCAGTCCGCAAGACGATGTGATGGGCGGTAATGACATCATCTTTGGCGGCGGCGGTAGCGATCGCATCGGCGGCAAGTCTGGCAACGACATCCTTAGCGGCGACGCAGGCGATGACTTTATCTGGGGCGATGCGGGCGACGATATCATCATGGGCGTTACTGGCAACGACATCCTGGTCGGCGACAATCTCTCCCAAGGCTCAGGCAGCGACCTGTTCGTATTCGGCAACGGCGACGGCACCGACACAATCCTCGACTTTGAGGTAGGCATTGACCGAATTGGCCTAGTCGAAGGCGAGCTGATGTTCGCTGACCTGACGATTACTCAGGAGGGCAACAATACCTTGCTGGGTGTGGCGAGCAGTGGCGAAACGCTGGCTATTCTCAACGGCGTTCAGGCATCGAGCCTGACGGAGAGCAGCTTTGCTGTAGTGGCTGATGTCTCGAATCCAGAGGAGGCGATGGCGCTGATTTAAGCAGACAAAAGGGGAAAGGTTAGTGCCTTTCCCCTTCTTTATTAGGTGAGTGAGTGATAGTGCTTTGTCAGGCGGAATGCCCTAAGTTTAGTCCTCATCTGGATCGAGGCCGAGCGATCGCAATTGCTCAATCAAACGTGCCGTCTTTTTGCGTTCTGATTCAAACTGCTGTTCTGCGATATCAGCTCGCTGCCGTTCTGCCTCAGCTTGCTGCCGTTCGGCTTCAGCCCTTTGTTCTGCGGCCTGCGCTCGTTGATTTAACTTCTTTATTTGCGATCGCAGCGCTTTCATCTCAGCTTCCGGCACCGGGTAAGCCTGCCCGTTCTCGTCATGCCATAGCAGCAGCTCCAGCTCAACCTCACCCAGAGGTTCCACCGCTCGCCCTAGCCCTAGCCCCACCTCCGGCATCCAACAGGGCTCACCTAGCTGCAACCGATACTCACCCTCTACTAGCTTGTACAGCTCAAACGGCTGGTGCCGGTCGCGCTCCCAGTGCAGCGGATTGTATACCACGTAGTACAGCACGCCCAGCCGCCGATAAATCTCAAACTTTTCGTCGTACTCGCTTCCCGGCGTTTGCGACACCATCTCTAACGCCATCGTTGGCACGACGCTACCTTCGTCCCACACCGCATAGCTCAGCCGACTTTTCCCTTCTCGGCTGGCTTTTCGCCGCTCTACACCCAAACTCAAGAACGCATCAGGCACCACCGGCACCCTCGGATTTACGCCCGTCGTATGGTAAATGGCCATATCTACACCGAAGTACCAGTCCATCCGCTCACCCCACAGGCCAATCAACATGAACAAAAGCAAATTCGGCAGCAGGTTTTGATCTTCATTGTCCACAGGAATATCGTCAGAGCAGGGCAGCTCTGTAGGGCTAGGTAGGCGCGAAAGTGGCTGCGAAACCATGATGAATGCCTCAAAAGGGTTTGCTCGTCAGCTCTCATTATAAAGGCCAGCCTTCCCTACGCTGAATCCCTTCAATACCGTATGTGCCACCCACCTAAGCGTTTTTTGTTCTGTTATTGAGGTTGTATAGTATGTTTAGCCCCTGGTTTGGCCTCTTGCTTTTACTCATGATAGTCACCGTGTTTTGCTGGATGCTGTCTACAGCGCCTGCTTTTACAGACATGGTTTGAACGTTATTTCAACGGAGGTTACACAACATGAAAAATATTGCAGTCGAGCTTGGCTCGGTTCAAGAAACGCTGCTAATTCCTCTGCTGGGGCGAGCAGTGGAGACTCAAAAGGAGAATGGCTTAATTCAAGATGAAAAAGCTGTTGAAGTTGTTAACGCGCTCGATTACGATTTTTCAAAGTGGGAGAAGTCTCAATCTTTATTCGGCGCGACGCTGCGATCGCGTCTATTCGACCAAGACGTACAAGCATTCTTATCCAAACATCCCACCGGGACAATAATCGAAATCGGCTGCGGACTCAACACTCGGTTTGAGCGATTAGACAATGGCAAAGCGCTCTGGTTCGATTTAGACCTGCCCGATGCGATCGCCCTGCGCCGACAATTTTTTCAAGACGAACCTCGTCGCACGATGCTAGCCGCCAGCGTATTAGAAACCGACTGGATGGAAACCGTAGCGGCGACGGGCGGCCCCTGGTGCTTTATTTCAGAGGCGGTGATCATCTACTTAGAAGCCCCGCAGGCTAGGCAGGCCATTACGCAAATTGCCGATCGTTTTCCGGGTGCTTGGCTATTGCTCGACACCACGGCTCAAAAAATGGTCGATGGCCAGTCCACCCACGACGCGATGCGCTATATGTCGAAAGATAGCTGGTTTCGCTGGGCCTGCGATGACCCGCACGAAGTTGAGAGCTGGGCTGATTTGCATTTGGTGGAGTCGCGCACTTTTTTAGATGCCAGCCCCGACTTGATGCGCTCCGCCCCCTGGCAAGCAAGGCTTTTGTTTCGCTGGGCACCCTGGCTAATTCGCAGCAGAACGAACAGCTATCGGCTCAATCGGTTTGTGGTGGGTAAGTGAAGTGAGGCGATCGCTCCCCAATCCATAAATCACCCGCATCGTATGTTCAAAAAAAGGCACATTCAGCGTCTGATTGACCTTTTTGCTGTGAATAAAATTGGGTATGGCGTTGATCTCAATGAACTTCACCTCGCCATTTTCTAAGGGCAGTAGATCGATGCCTAGTAAAAGATAGCGTTTGCTTGAAGTGGCCGCGATCGCCCCTGCCAAAATCGGCATTATTCTCACCGCTGCCGCTTTAGCCTTGCTCATCATTGCATCAAATCCAGGCACTTCAGAAGCCAGCGTCACTTTCACCGCGCTCTCTGCTTTGTCATAGCCGCGATGGTCAACCTGAATGCTGTAGTCGGTACTCGCCTTTTGATACTGCGGCGCATGAATCATTGCAAATCCATCGTCAAACAAATACACCTGCTGATTCCATAGCAGTAAATAAATTCGAGCCGTAAACTTTTTGCCGTCTATTAATTGAATGTCCTCAACGCCCGCTTGAATGAGATTGAACTTAGGCAGTTCAAAATTGGGCAAGTCGGCGGCGGACACTACTTGAATATCGCGTCCGCCAGACAGATGAAAGGGTTTAACAAACCAAATAGCAACCGGAGCTGGATGGGCAATGGCTGCTTGCACATCTAGAAAAGTGGCTGGAAAAACGTCTAAAATGTCGTGTTGTTTTAATAGCTTGCTAACGGTGCCTTTGCTTTCCAGCGTATTGTAGATTTTTGACTCTACTAACTTAATGCTGTCTTCACGCTCATCCGGATTCTCACCGTAAAACTTGCACCAATAGCTGAAAATCTGAGCGTCTGAAGTCTCTGAGGAATCTGCCGATACTAATTGGTTGAGCGTATCCGCCGCCTGTCTAAACAGCGCTGAGGCGCGATTGGCCTGTACTTCTATCATCATGGCTGAATCTAAACCCAAGCTCATAGACATAATCATAATACGAACGCGCGTACCCACAGATTTGCAAATATTGCAAATCTGCATAACTTTACACGGACTTCATATATTAGCCGCAGCAATATAAATATATGATGATAAGCTGGTGACAATTATTGGGATTCAGTCTCAATACTGAGAAAAGTATAAAATCGTCAGCTTATATCGGCTCGCAGTTGTTTGAGGATATCTGTAGGCGTACTTGCACGCTGACTATAGTTCAGTTCGCGCGTCACGTATCGACCGACTAAACGCTATCCAACCCAGAGCCTTCATCTCCAAGCAAACCATGTAAAGGATCTTTAATGCTTCTAACATCATCCCCACCAGCCCCTACGGTTGGTGCCATAGAACACAGCCCAAAAAGCAAGGGCGCGTTTGTTGTTCTAGATTCGGGCGTTAATTACCTGCCGCTTCTAGTCTCTAGCCTGACCCATGCCGACGTTCTCGTGCTCGATCCGGATCGAGATGGCATTGAGCAAATTACCGCTGCTCTTTCAGCGCGTCAGGCGGTCTCTAGTCTCCATATTGTCTCTCATGGTACGCCGGGGCAACTGCTTTTAGGCAACGCTCAGCTCGACTTTGAGAGCCTTGGTCAATATGCAGAGCAGCTTGAAACTTGGGCCGATAAGCTTCAGGGCAAAGACGTGTTGCTCTATGGTTGTCAGGTCGCTAAAGGCGCAATGGGCTACCTGTTTTTGCAGCAGCTACGGCAGCTTACGGGGGCAAACTTGGCGGCTTCTGAGCAGCGTGTGGGTCGGATGGGCGATCGCGCTAACTGGTCGCTAAACACCCGGCTTGGCGAAGTAAATACACCGCTAATTTTCTCGCAATCTTTGCAAGCAAGCTACCCTGGCCACTTCGATCCAGTCGTAGACTTTAGCATCAACACCAACACCGTAATCGAAAGTGAAGGAACGCCGGTTACGTTCAACTTCAGGTTGAGCGAGCCACCCCCAGAAGGCGGCACGGTTATTCGCTGGGAAGGCAGCATTCCCCAAGCAATTAACCAGTTAGATCTCTTCGCGCTAACCACCCAG
>JBARVS010000535.1:0-7027 GCA_049646385.1 Phormidesmis sp.
CGTCTTCCACCCGCAGATAGATGCCTGGGCCTTTCGCCTTGCCTGTACCCACCGTTTGAGCCAAGCGTTGACCCTCCTCATTCAGCACAAACTGATTCACTGGCACGGCTACCGTGCTGCCATCTGCTTTAGTCAGCGTTTCTACCACTTGGCTGCCGCTGGCGTCTCGGACTGGTTCCGTTTGGTAGAGGGCGATCACTCTGCTTGCTGTGTCGTACTGATAGGCGGCGCGCTGCTGCTCACCAAACGGATGAAACAGCGCCTCTGCTCGCCAGCCCGTCTCACCGCCGCTGCCCCGGCCAAACAGGTCATCTCGGGTAAATAGCTCGGCTCTAAGCATGTTTGCCGCCGCCGTCCAGGGCGTATTGCCAAAGTTCAGCACCCCGCCCAAGGCCAGCTCGCCCTGTACCGCTGAAAAGTTGGCATAAGACTCTGACTCACTCGTCGTCTGCCGATCGGCGGCAACTACTCTAGAATTGGTGCGCTCCACGCTCTCTGAGGTTTCAGCGCTCATCAAAAACTCCTCGCCAAGCACCAGTCGCTGCTCAAGGTTGGTCTGTGATGTTTGAGTCTCTACGATGCGGCGATCGCCCTCTACAAACCGCACATTCTCCAGCTTGCCTTCACGGTTAATGTCAAACAGCGCCCGCCCGTCCGTTTGGGTGGTGGTGGTCGTCTGTAGCTCTACTACGTCAATTTGCGATCGCGGCGTTGAAAAGGTGTTGAGAGTGCGGCGCGATCGCACCTCATCGGTTGCCCGCGCCACCGTAGAAACCGTGCGGCTCACCGTATCTCGCTGGTTGCCAATGCCAAGCGTCATCGAGCCACCTAGATAAAAGCCAGCCGCCCGAGTGGTCTTTGCATAGGCGCTCTGGCCCGGATCGCCTACCACTACATTGGTTGGAAACAGGCGATTGCCCACCCGCGCATCGGCCTCAGTCGCTAAGCCCACATCCACCGTAGGCACCCTTTCGCCGCCCAGCGTCTCGGCATACACGCCCTGCTGCCCGTTGAACACCGCTGTCTCGGCATTTTTACCCGTCAGCGTGTCTTCTACCGCGTACACCTCTGAAGTTTCTGCAAAGAAGTTCTGAGGTTGTCGGTCTGCCGAGATAATCGTAAAGCCGCCTTCTAAAATCTGATAGCCGCTTGGCCCGCTGGCCACTGCATAGGTTTGCCCAAGCCGTAGATTTTGCCCTGCCTGCTGCGGCACCAGAGCGTAAACAATCCGTCGCGCCGCGCCCGCCGCTAAATCAATAGAGTCCTGCGCATAACCGTCCTTTGTCCACTGGGGAACAAAGCTGATGTCTCCCGCCGCGCTTTCAATCAGCAGTCCGCCCACGTTGTCGGTATAGGCAGAGTTTCCTCGACCCACCGTTTGAGCATCAGCAGGCGTAATCGTAACAGCGCGATCGCCAGGTAGATTAAAAATGCCATTGACCGACAAGAGCCGATCTCCTAGCGAAGTCTCATCCGGGGTTGGCAGCACATAGCCCACCCATTTGCGATTGGTAAAAAGGCCCGCTGGCTCAACTAACCTTGGCCCCTGTGCCTCTGGATTCTCAATCACATTGCCTAATACATCGGTGGCCAAGCGATGCGTTGGATTCAAGAACTGCGTCACGCCAACTGTCGTCGCAAAGCCCGCTTCGTTGTCGCCTGCTGAAGGGTCAAAAGCAAGGCTACCAGAGAGCAGCGTTGGCCACATATTAGGATTCTTGGCGATAGGCGCAAGCTGCCCGGTAGCGCTCAGGCCATCGCTGCCCAGCCGCACTTCAGCCTCGCTAGAATAGCGGTTATACACCAGTTGCTCACCTGCTTCGGTGCGCAGGCCGCTGGCGTGACCCAGCCGAGTCGCGAGCGTATCAGGCGACTCTATCCTGCCCCAGGTTTTATTTTCTTCTACGCTTGTTTCTACTGCTTGCAGCGATCGCGCAAAGCTAGTTTCGACAATTTCATCCTGGCGCGTTTCAGGCGCTAGCGGCGTTTCTATCTCACGTATCTCTGTTGAAACTTCAGCAGTCTCTTCTACCGAGAGCGCTTCCCCCTTGCCCTGGGAAATCTCAAGATAGTCTCCATCGTTAAAGTCTCTATCGCCACCATCTTGCAGATCTTCAACAATAAACTGGCCGTCTCTAGAAAAATAAATGGCCGACTCAGTGGGCTGAGCGTTGTTCTCTCTTAGATTAAGCACACGCAGCTCAACTTTGTCATTAGCGCCGTAGGTCACCCCAAGCTGATTCGAGGCGGGTAGCGATTCTCCATTGGGGCCAGTGCGGATGCGATCGCCTCGCACAAAAGCACTCTGCCGATCTTTCACCGCTCCATCAGCGCCAAACACCGTCGCCTGAATACCCTCACCAAAGGCGTGATCACCCCGCCGATATCTCACGTCAAACTGAGTTGTTAGCGCTAAAGAATCTGGCAAAATAGTGTAGGTTACATTGCTCATGTCTTCCATCAAAATACTGTTGAAAGACTGATTAATATAGTCCACATCTGCCGTGGTTTCAATGCTGTTAGGCGCTTGTACTCCGGGCCTTGCTGGAATTGAAACTCGGTCTTTACTAACTTTAGGTAATTCGTTAGGCAGTAAAATATTTGACCCGTTTCTCAGCTCACCTGTCCTGATGTCAAATGCATTTCGATCAACATTCACCGAGCCAGTAACGCTGTTGTAATTAATGGTGGGTGATTGGCTAACGACTTCTTGGGCGATCGCGCTTTGCACCCCGACACCAAGCCCACCCGTTGCCAACAGCAGCGACAGCAAAGCCACTGCCGACTTATGAACAGATGCTTGAGTCGTTTGGTTTGTTTGATTTGTTTGTAGAGGTATCATTTCAGGAACCGAATTTAAAGACTATTGCTGTGCGTTCCTATATAGGCGCGCTCCGAGGCAAATGCTTAAACGTATAAACTTTTACCTACTTGTAAGCGATACTACTGAAATAAAATAGGCGATCGCATCCGTATTCTCGGAAATTACTTAGGTACTTCTTCGCAGCAAAGCTAGACCAGTTGAGCAAAAAGCTACTAACCTCAGTGGTTACACTTAATATGCGTTGCAAAAAGCACTTAAAATCTTTATGTAGTTAAAGCTACGATGCTTTGAAAGTGCTCTACTTAAAACAACAAAAGCCTTTTAGCTGAGAGGCTTTTAGCTTATTTAAAGCAGATGTGAAAGAATCAGTGAGCTGTGTAGAGATTGAATTAAGAACAATCTGCTGGCTGTGAGGGCTGTTCTATGATTTGGGTCGGAGCCGATTTAAGTTGCTGAGATACTGGTTTAAAAAGGGAAGCCCGCCAATGGCCGGAAGCAAGTAGCGAGAGGTGCACAGTAGCCCTAAGGCCGCCCCCGTTGCCGCACTAAAGTAGGGCTGATAGAGCATAATTAAGGCAGCATCGCGAGTACCCACGCCTGCAAACGTCAGCGGCAGCAGGCCCGCTAGGATCGCGAGCGGCGACAGAGCCAAGTTTGTAATTGGGTTTACCCAGGCGTTGAGGGCGAGAATAAAAAACCAGATTTGCAGCAGATGGAGCAGCCAAATAAAAACAGAGGTAGCAGCTATCACTAAAAGCTGAACAGGATCTTGCCAAAAATAAGTTTGCATCTCTTGCCAAGAGGTTTCTAAAGCCTGAATCTTATTAGGTGCAATAGGTCGTATGCCTTTAAAGAAAAGCTTGGCAGCACTACGAGAAGCAAGAATGAATATGCCTAGGACAAAGCCGCTCACAATCGCAATCGTCATAGAAACGAAAAAGGCGTCTTTGACCGGAAACAAAACAAGACCAAAGGCACACCATAGCAAAAGAGACAAAAAATCGCAGGCTTTTTCAAACACTACAATAGAGAGTGCCAAAGAGAGCGGCACTGAATTACCGATGTTGCCTCGGTCGCACATAAAATACGCCTTGGCAATGTCTCCCATTTTGGAGGGCAGCACCATGTTGAGGACGCTAGCCGCAAGTATTAGCTTATTGGCTTCCCAAAGCCCCAGCCTGACCTGCGACGGCACGATCTGCTGTAGCCGCCAGCTCGAAAAAAACGTAATCGGCACCACCATGCCCAGGCTAATCACCATCCACAGCAAATTGCAGCCACGAAACACCTCAATTAAGCCCGCAAAATCAATTCGGGTGTAAATGACAATGAGAATCAGCGTGCTAACCGCTAGAGAAATCAGTCGTTTCATTGTTTAAATCACTCTCACCAAC
Organism: Phormidesmis sp.; assembly: GCA_049646385.1. Lineage (GTDB taxonomy): Bacteria > Cyanobacteriota > Cyanobacteriia > Phormidesmidales > Phormidesmidaceae > Phormidesmis. Next base: position 4,219 of record JBARVS010000535.1, read on the forward strand.
CGCAGCGGCTCTCCCGGCTCTAACGCTCGCACCTGATCGGTCAAATCCAACCAGGGCTGAAGCTGTCCGGCTTGAAAAGTCCGGCTCATAACGACATAAATTGACGTTTGATCTGCCGCGATGCCTGCTGAAACAACGCTGTTCCAGCTTGACGATTTGCCCGCAGCAGTGTTTGACCAGCGCAATTCATCCGTTACCTGCCAGCTATTTTCCTGCCAGCGAAACTGTCTGACAAACTCAAGAGGGGCGGGCTTTTTACCCGTGATCAGCACTTTTTGCAACAGCTTGCGGATTAGATTAGGAAAGAATCGCCCAATCGTGAACATCACCGCTCGTAAAATCAACAGGTTTACGGTCGTCATTTGCTTTTGCTTTGCCCAGCCGAGCGAGCCTCGCAGGATAATTTCATTTTCACTAACTTCAATCTCGTAAGGGCTGACTAGATGGCCGACTGCATTTTTAAGCTTGCGGCCCTGCTGCACCTGAAGCGAAAACTGAGTGTCTGAGAGCACCAGATGATTATCTCGAAAAAATTTAAATGTTCCACCTTTATTAAGTGCCAAATATAGCGCGGTGTTAGCTCTGCGATCAATCAGCATTCGCGCATCTTTTAGCCACACGCGATCTAGTAAAGGTCGCTCGATGGGCGATCGCTCTTTTCCGGCATCTTCCCAAGTCAGCAAATAGTTCCAAGTGTGATGGCCTACGATATGATCGTCCGCGTAGCAGGCGCCTAGCCCTTTTTCTAAGCCTTGAGAAATCGCCTCATTTACGGCCAACGCCTCTGGTAGCCAGCGGCCCGCTAGCTCAAACCCGTGCGGAAAAAAGTTGTAGGTATTGCGGCTAGTATACTCACCGCCGTAGGAGCCGTCAGGATGAACAAAGTGAGACGCTAAGCGAACGGCATTTGTAATTGCCTCTTTAAGCCGCTCAAGATCAATAACGCCTTGATCGATCTTGCCATTCTGTTCTAATAGCTGCGCTAGCTCGTAGATCTGCGCTAAGCAAGATATTGTGAGCGTATGGTAGCCCGGATCGCAGCCTTCGTATTCTTGAAACCACCCTTCCGAATTTTGCCAGGAAAATACTCGATTTAGACGCTGTGCGATCGCCCCCACCCAACGATCGCTCTGCAACAACACTCCCGCCCTCATCAAGCACAGCCCAATCAGCGCCTGATGATTCGTCAGCCGTCCACTCTCATGATGATGCGCGAGCCAGTCAGAGCGCAGCCTAAAAAAGCGCAAAGCTTCAGGACTCTGCAAACCTAATCGCCGATAAGCCTCCAGACTGGCCAACAGCGAAAATGCCGCCGCACCGCCCGCTCGCTCAAAGGGAAAATAGTCGTCGCAGGAGCCATCGGCATGGGCAGAGCGAGCCGCATACAGAATGCCAGCCTCGGCCCAGGCTTTGACAGCGGGCTGCTGATAGTAGCAGTTGTTGGGCACAGGCAGCTCATGCACCAGCGCCAGCGGCCACACAAACTCTTGAGACATGCCGCTCGGGAAGTCAATAATTTTGTACTGCCAAAAGTTGCGATCAAAGCAGCCATAGGTAGGGCTGTGTGGGTTGCGATCTTGCAGGGTTAAAATCTTGGGAATCTCGCGCAGCGCCAAGCGCGCAAAAATATCTCGGTTCATCGCTTTTCCTTTGACTCAATTTCCTGACGCCGTAGCCGCAACTGCACTTCTTCTAAAAGCTTTCTGTTAACTGCCAGTAAATCAGCTAGTAGGCCCACTACCCAAAGCTGCGAGCCAATCAAAATCAAAATCGCTGACAAAATCAGGCTCGGCACATGCGTGCGAGAAGTGCCGCCAACGTACAAAGTGAGCCAGCGAACGCCCAGCAAAAAGCCCAGGCCAAACGGGACGCTGCCCAGCCACATAAAAAAGGCAAACGGCTTGTAGGTAATAAAAATTCGCAAGATGGTGACGAGCGATCGCTGCACGTAAGAAAAAATGCTTTTCACCAATCGCGAGGGCCGCAGATAGGCGTTCGTACGAATCGGCACCGACACTACTGCCATGCCCTTTTGCCCCGCCTGAATAATCGTTTCTAACGTGTAGGTATATTCATTAAAAACGTTTAGCTCTAGCGCGGCCTCCCGGCTAATCGCTCGAAATCCACTGGGCGCATCAGCCACTGCCGTACAGCTCGCCACCCGCACCGCCCAGCTTCCGAGCTGCTGCAGCCGCTTTTTCGCGGGAGAAAAATGTGCAATCTGTTGAATTGGCCTTGCGCCAATCACAATTTGAGCTTGACCCGCCAAAATTGGCGCAACCAGCTTAGGAATATCAGCCGCGCAGTATTGATTATCCGCATCAGTGTTGACAATAATATCGGCCCCCGCCTTCAAACTTGCCTCTAGCCCTGCCATAAAGCCTTTGGCCAGCCCCCGATTTTGACCAAAGCGAATAATATGATCGACGCCCCACTCTCGGGCAATTTCAACAGTGCGATCGCGGCTACCATCATCAATCACCAGCCACTCCACCTGATCGACTCCAGGCACCTGCCGGGGCAGATCCGACAGGGTAATCGCCAGCGTATTCTCTTCGTTGTAGCAAGGAATTTGAATGATGAGCTTAATGGGAGAGGGCAAATGAGAAGGGTCGTTTTCGGCGCGGCTGTTGGCATTTGTCTCAGGCATAATAGCGCGCTACAGTGAACAACTAACTAAAACATAATCCTTGTACAGCCGCCTGATGTTATCTAGCAAGCCAGACTCAAATCACCTAAATCATCGGCCAAGCAGCGCATCAAATCGCGATCTAAACCGCCCGTCAAACAGTTTAATAGAGACCTGCTC
>JBARVS010000536.1:0-2480 GCA_049646385.1 Phormidesmis sp.
ATTTCCTGCGCGATCGCCTTCAGCTCATCCCCAAACTGCGGATCTTCGCGCATCACAATCTTCAAATAGTCTGCCACCGTCTCCACATCTGCCGATGTCCCGGTTTTGGCTTCTAGGTTGGCGATCGCCCTTTCCGCCGCCGGCACCCCCTTCAAGCGCCCCACAATCTTCAGCCGCAGCTCATCCATCTTACTCAGCGCCGCCTCAGTAAACTTTTTCGCCGCCTCCCCCGCCGCCGTCTCCAAAAACTTCTTAAACGCTAATTCTGCAATCACACTCACCGTTAAGGCCGTCGCGGGGTCAGTCATAATAGCTTTTAATATAGATAGGGCATATAGCCAATTTAATCTAAATACTAGGTCAAACCCGGCAAATCAGCCAGATATTACAAGGCGTACGCATCGCCGACCGACACCACGCCGAAGCTGAGCCAGCTATCTTGAGCCAGCTATCTAAAGTAGCTGACAGGGTGTGTTAAAATGCATTGAGACTTAGTTTTGCATGAGGGGCTATGCGGTCAATTGAACAACTGACAGAAGAAATCATGTCTATGCCTAGCGCCTCAAGAGCGCTACTGGCAGATAAGCTAGTGGAAAGCTTAGAGTTTGATACCGATCCAACCATTCAGGCCGTGTGGATAGCTGAAGCTAAAAAGCGAAGAGATGAGGTTCTAAATGGCTCCGTGCAGCCGATTCCAGGAGAAGAAGCCTTAGCTCAGGTTAGGCGATTGATGGATTTATGAAGTATGTATTTCATCCTGAGGCACTCGGCGAGTATTCTGATGCTGTTCAATATTACATAGAGCAACGGGCTGAAGTTGCGCAGGCATTCATTAACGCAGTCGAAGACACAGTGTATCGGCTAAAGGAATCGCCTGAACGCTATGCTGCCATTGACGATGAGGTGCGACGGTGTATGACGCAGAAATTTCCTTACGGAGTGCTTTATACAGTAGAGCAAGACTACAATGAACTACCCCGCCTCACAGGAGGACGGGGTTTCCGTCCCGGTGCTGCGAAGTTTTTGACGCTTCAACGCCGCGAGTTGCTTCATGCTGCCGCAGGAAGTAGAGCCCGCCGACTCCACGTTTAGAGAGGCCAATTCCTGACCCCTTGCCCAAATCAAATTGACTTGAGCGGCATTAACATCACGGTCTTCGATGTGTCCGCAATCAGGATTTGAACAGATATGTACCCGGTCAGCCAACGTCTTAGGCGTTAGCTCCCAGCACTGAGCGCAGCGCTGAGTTGGCTTTAGCTGACGAGTTGGCGATTCCAGATAGAAACCACCTGCCTCTGCCGACTTATACGCCAACATCGAACTAATAGAGGCAAACCCAACAGAAAGGATAGAACGGTTAAGCCCCGCCTTTTGCTGTTTGCGCTTGCTGCCCTTTTTGGCCTTGCGGGTCATATTCCTAACGGTTAGCTGCTCACCAGCAATCAGGCTGTTACGGCTGACTGTCTTGCTGGTTAATTGATGCATCCAATCGTCACGCTGACGGGTTGTTTTGCGCTGAAGCCTAGCAACCTGCCTTGCTGCCCGCCTCCACCGATTCGAGGCTTTGATGCCTTGCTTACGGTTGGGTGCCCGCTTCCGCCGCTTGGCTTTGCTGGCAACTTTCACAGCCCGCTCACCCTCAACAATAAAGGCAGGCTTCGCAAGCTTTTCCCCATCGCTGAAAGTAACCGCATCTTTGCAGCCTAGATCGAGGCCAATCGCGCCGCCTGCGGTTTCCCGCATTGGCTTGCACTTGACCGTGATTGAGGCATACCATTTGCCGTCTCTCAGCAAGATGGTACAGGTAGTCGGATCACCCCAAGTGCGAGCCTGACCGCGCATCCGAATCTCACCCAGATTAGTGAGCTTCAGCCTGCCATGCTTGCCATCACTCAGCGCTTTCCAGGACTGCTTTGATGGATACGTCCAGCCACTGTAGTGGCGGATGCTCCTGAACTTGGGATACCCGCCCAGCCCCTTAAAAAACCGCTGATAGGCGAAGTCTACCCGCTTCAAAGTCGCCTGCAAAGCATGTCCGCCCAACACCTTAAACTCAGGCCATACGTCTTTGAACGCTGGCAAACTGTTTTGCTGCTCAAAGTAATCGACTGAATGGCCAAAGCTCTTATACTGCGTCCGCCGATTGGCGAGCGCCGCATTGTACAGGTAGGCATGAAGCCGACGCCACTCGAACAACTGCGCCTTTTGCGCCGCTGTCGGATAGAGCCTGAAAGTAGTACGTCGTGTTAGCATACCTCTATTGTATCACTCATGTATCACTGTGACACTAGAGAAAAGCGTCAGAATAAGAATGTCTAATGAAGAGTTCGACAAGTTGAAAGCCCACGCCGATAGCAAGGGCTGGAGCGTGTCTTTAGTCATTCGCGAATACGTAAAGCGACTGCCTAAGATTGCTCCCTAGCGGTCGCCGCTATCCTGCCCCGCCTTAAAGAAGACGGGGATAGCCGCGTTACTGTTCT
>JBARVS010000537.1:0-16252 GCA_049646385.1 Phormidesmis sp.
AGACATATTGTTAGGACAGCACGCTAAGCCTGAAAGAATCCACTCAGGCCCGTCAAATAAGCCTTTATTGTAGGTCAACTATTTCAAACAGCCCTTGCTCGGCGCGGTAAGATTCCAGGCTCTGACGGTGCCATCGTGACCGCCGCTGATAAGGGCGTTGCCACCCGCTGTAAAAGCCAAGCTGTACACAAATCCATCGTGACCGCGCAGCGTACAGCGTTCTTTGCTACTGGCCCAGTCCCACAGCTTAATAGACTCGTCATAGCTAGCGCTAGCAAGTGTTTGACCATCGGGGCTAAAGGCGACATCGGCCACGACAAAGTCATGACCAGACAAAGTGCTAATGAGTTCGCCGCTCGCTAGGTTCCAAATGCGAATGAGCTTATCGTAGCTACCGCTAGCGACATATCGGCCATCAGGACTTATCGCAAGGTTGGTAATGCGATCAGCGCCGTTGTTCAGCGTGAAGAGAGGCTGGCTTTGCTGGATGTCCCAAACTTGAATCGTACCTGCTTGATTGCCACTGACGACAAGGTTGCTGTTTGTAGGGTGAAAAGCAAGGGCACGGATGGCGGGGCCAGACTGAGCGATCGCTCTACCGAGAAGATTGGCCCGAAGATTGGTTTGGCTCTTTTGCTCAGAAATACCTTCAACTGGCCAAAGCTTAAGCGCGCCGTCGCTACTACCGCTGGCGATAAGCGTATTATCGGCACTAACTGCCAGACTCAGAATCCGGCCTGATGGCTCAGCAATAGTGGTGATTAAATTACCAGATGGAAAACCCCAAAGCTTAATTTCGCCTGCGCCGCTACCCGTGACAAGGCGATACTGATAGGCACGCTCTCGATGGGTCTGCTTAGACTGGCTTGCCTGAGAGGGAGACTCTCCTGCGATAAAAGCTAAATCGTTGACCCGGCCATGGTGAGTGAGCGTCTGCACTTCTGCTGATTTTTCTGCTGATTTTTCTGCTGATGCACCGGGGTTCAAACCCTTACTTGCGTCCCAACTCGCGTCCCATAGTTTAACTTTGCTGTCATAGCTACCGCTAGCGATTGGCAGGGAGCTGAATGGATTGTCGGGGGCTCCGCTAAAAGCCGTCAAGCTCAGTACAGTAGCCTCATGAGTACCCAAAATACGTGAGGAGGAAGCTGTTGCAGCCGTCTTAGGGGCAGTATTAAAACTACCTTCTAAGCCTTGATCGGTCGCGTTGAGAACGAGGCGAGATTGGCTTCCTATGTGCTCAGCCACCCAAAAGACAATTCCATAAAAGCCCGTGATGATACCTGCCGACATCAGCACCGCAAAAAAGGGAAATAGGTTTCGGTTGTTTTGATACATTTGTGGTGCTATGAATCCACCTGATCTTTACAATCGGGATGCGTGCGAAGACAGTTACTGGAATAGACTGAAGCAGCAGCAGAAAAGTTGCCGCTCGACTGTGTAGATTCTGTGAATAGATTCTGCGATCGCAAACCTAACCAGCAGCCTCACATCACTCGCCAGATGGAGGAATAGGCGAGCGTTTGCTGTTAATATTTGTTAGGCTATTGATGTGATTATGGCGAGGTGCTCATGAGGTTTGCTAGCGACCCGGCGATCGCCACCAAAATCGCTCGGATGAAACAGCGCGTCCGCTGGCAGCATCCCTCAGTTACTCAGCACAGCATCGATCAAACACGGCTGACGATTGCCAGCGGCTCTAAAGCTTTAAAAGAAGATTCTAGTCGGGACGATAGCCAAGACGGATTTTCATTTTTAGTGATTGGCGATAGTGGAACGAGCCGACATTTTCGCGATCAGCCTCAAAGACGAGTTGCCAAACGCCTCATAGAGCACGCGCCGGAGTGCGACTTTATTTTGCACACTGGAGATGTCGTGTATCTTACGGGCTCTAGCGAGCAGTATCCTGACAACTTTATTAAGCCCTATCGCGAATTTATTGTGGGGGGCGAGCAGCCCGATAAAATTCGATTTGATAAAATGACCTTTAAGCTGCCGTTTTTGCCCGTACTGGGTAATCACGACTATTACGACTGGTCGATGGCGGGCGGCGTACTCACCAAGGCATTTACGCCGCTGCGTCGGCTGCTGCGCAAGCGCATCAATTTAGACATTGGCTGGCATGGTTCTTTTCAGGGAGAAGGCTTTGCAAAGGCATTTTTAGACTGCCTTGACTTTATTGGCCCTGCTCAGCTGGCGGGCTACTTGCAGCAGCATTACAGCAGCCAAACCGACACCGGGAGATGCCTGAGCTATGTGCCCGGAGAATTTACCCGTCTGCCAAATCGATACTACACCTTTAGGCAGGGGGGGATTGATTTTTTTGCGCTAGACAGCAATACGTTCAACGCGCCGCAGCCGCTGCCTAAAACTGCCGCTGGTCGTCTGCAAAGAGAAAAAATGGAGGCTTATCAAGCAGAGTTAGAAGAGCAGGTGCGATCGCTTTTGCAAGAGTCTGAAACGCTAAATGTAGAAATGCCTGAGCAGTCCGAGCGAGCCGACCATATTTACGCCAAAGTAGAGCAAATTGAGGAAGAGCTAAGAGATATTGAAAAGCAGCTAAACGCTTCAGCCGTAGATTACAAGGTAGATACGGAGCAGCTAGAGTGGCTGCGCGATCGCCTGATTGCCTCCTGGCAAAACCCCCAGGCTAAAGGCCGAGTGCTTTACTTTCATCACCCTCCCTACGTCACCGAGAAAACAAAGTGGTTTCAGGCGCAAACGCTAGCCGTGAGGTTTCATTTGCGTCAGGTGCTCGATCAGGTGCAGGCTAAAGTTGGTAGAGCCGCAGGCAATCGGCCCCTAGTAGATTTAGTGCTCAGCGGCCATGCACACTGCTTTGAGTATTTAAGAACAGAAGAAACTGGCCACGGCGATCGCCATATTCCCTGGATTGTGTGCGGTGGCAGCGGCTTTAGCCTGCGCCGACAGCGAAAGGAAGGCGCCACACTGCGAGAATTTGGTCAGCCCGTTGCAAACTGTCATTTGTTCATTGGTCGCTCTGGCACGGGCAGCAAAAAGCGCCGTCCCTACTCCGCCTTGCGCGTTGACGTAAAGCACCTAGAAGGCACAGACGTTCCTCAGTTTGAGCTACGCCCGCTCATTGCCGAACGCTATCAGGGCGAATGGAGCACTTACGATTTAGGCCCAATTAATCTGCAAGGTCAAGCATCTACTGAGCCGCTTTCGCTGCCAGAGCCTGTAGCCCAACAAAAAGATGAACTCTCTGACGAACTCTCTACCGTGAGATAAAGAAGTGAGCTAAATAAAAGTGAGCTAAAAGAGCCACAGCGTCCCTCAGTTAAGCTTGTCCATTTCCCAGGTGGTAAAAGTACCGACCGGGCTCCACAGCAGATAGGGAATCAAAAGCACAGCGGCCCACCCTGAAATATTAAGCGTGCCTAAGGCCAGGATTACGCTAATAACAAAGCCAGTGCCGCCAATGTAAGAAGCTAGCTTGAGGCTACGCGACCAAAACAGCGCTGGCGTAAAGCTAACGGTCACTAGCTCTAGCACAATGTAGGCGCTCATCCATCCCCACGACTGTGTTTGCTCCCACACAATGTAGGCAGACCATGCCCCACAGATGAAAACAACCGTCCAAATGACGGGGATGAGCTTTTCAAAGGTGAGCCAGCTAGGTCGCTGAAGCCGCTTAAACCATTTGACATCTTTGGGCCTGATGACGTTTGACAGTAGGGCGATCGCCACCGTCACAATCCCGATAACCATCCAAGATTTCAGCATAGTTAACCTATCCCACTAGCCTGTCCAAGGCGTACGAAAAGACGGAAAGAGCGAGAGACCACCATCAACAAAGAGCGTTTGGCCCGTAATATAGGCCGCATCATCTGAGGCCAAAAAAGCCGCTACCGCTGCCATTTCTTCAGAAGTTCCTGCCCGACCCATCGGAATGTGGCTTTCGATCGCTGCTTTCTCTTGCGGATTGTCTTTCCAAGGGTTAATCGGGGTCAGCGTCGCGCCCGGTGCAAAAGAGTTGATTCTAATGTTGTCGCGAGCATATTCTAAGGCGAGCGTTCGAGTCATGGCCTGCAGACCCGACTTGCTCATAGTATAGCCGACATACCGAGGGCGCGGAATCAGCTCATGCACGCTAGAGTCGTTCAAAATGACGCCGCCGCCGTGGTCTAAAAAGTGAGCGATCGCCTTGCGAGCACATAAAAAAGCACCGCGCATATTGATATCGATCATCAGATCAAACTTATCGAGCGGAATTTCATGAGAAGCCCCCTGAATTTGCATCCCGGCGTTGTTGATTAAAATATCTAAGCCGCCAAAGTTAGCAATGACCTGATCAAACATAGCCGCTACGTCTTCTTCTTTGGCTACGTTGGCCTGAATGGTCATGTCTTTGAGGCTGCCAGCGGCAATGCCAGCAGCAGCGCTAGCGGCTCGCATTGCCTCAACGGTTTTAGCGGCTTCTTCCTTGCCTTGGTAGTAGTTCACCGCGACATTGGCTCCTTCTGAGGCAAATCGGATGGCGATCGCCTGACCAATCCCGCTGCTTGCGCCCGTAATCAGTACGTTTTTACCCTTTAGCCCACGCATAAATATCCTTATAATCCCTACGAAAGACCGACTCTTTACTAGGAGAGAATGCTTTAGCAGTATAAAGGGTTGGCTGATACTTCTGATACCTCACAGGCGCTTTTTCGCTTTTAACGACTAGCTAGCTGCCTTCTTAATAGCCTTTTCAGAAGCGCTATAGGTACCGCCACGACCGCGATACCAGTTGCCGTCACGGGCACCTGCCGAGAGAATGTTAGACACACGATTGCGAGCTTTTAAAAATTGACTTTTAGGCATGTCTTCTTTAAAGACGACGTTCATCACGTCAGCAATTTTAAAAATGCTGCTAGGCTGCGCCTGCAATACCCCAACAATGACATCGGGCAGCGCCGCTTTGCTGTAGCTATCTTGTACATAGCGCTGCCAGTCGGCGGTTCTGCCGCTGCGCTTACCTGCTGTAGGTTCAGCCGCTGTGGTCGCAGCCGAAGGCACGGCTTTAGCAGGCTTGGACTTAGCTGCAGCGGGACGGCCTCTTGTGGTTTTTAATTTGCCAGTGGCTTTGGCTTTAGTCGCCTTGGGTGACTTGCTTTGAGCTGCTGCTTTAGGGGTCGCGGCCTTGCTTGTTTTGGCCTTACTTTTCTTGAGCTTGCTTGTTTTGAGCTTGCCTGCTCTAACCTTGCTTGACTGGGTGGCTTTGGTAGCCTGAGCCGTCGAACTGTCGCTCGCAGCTAAGGCAGCTGTAGCAAGATCAGGCACAGCGCCTGATCCAAACATTTCAATAACAGTTTGAATACCTACGCGCTTTTCTTTTAGCTCATTTAACCGAGACTCCAAAGCACTTGCTTGAGCCGATAGCTCAAAATCAACTTCTAAGAGCTGAGGCAAAACAGATATAGACATAATTCAATTTCTCCTTTTTTTTGTTATAAGACGAGCAAACTATTGACAAAGCTTGCTTACGCAGTTGTTTCAACCATTTCTCAAAGCGTTTCTAGTAAGTAATCCTGAATCTTGCTAGTAGCAAAGATCCTGCCTTGTGAAAATTCTCTGCGAAGCTTAAGCCAAACCCTACGCGAAAAACTAACGAAAGGAAAGCCGTCTAGAAGCTATCCACAAGCTATCTAAGAGCAGTTCTCTCACGAGAGACACACCGCGCGGATCAACGCTTGAGACCAACACTGGCAGAGAAACTTTCTAAATGTGAAAAATTCGGTGTGGAAAATTCACGCTAGGAAAAATTCAGCTGAAATGCTTTTAGAAAATTATCTTTTTCGACAATAACACTATTTAAACGCTTTCTTCTTTTTAGTCAATACTTTTCTTTGCTCTTTTAGAAAATTAGGCAAAATTACGGGTCAAACGACCAAATGTCCGATTGATGCGTTTAGGAAGCGATCGCTGCGATGTCTTTTGCCCAACCAGTGGCCGAATGGGTGCCTAATCGGTACCCCGAGCGGGCTGTTTGTACTTGACAATTAAGAACAGGACAATCAAAGTCAATACGCCTGAGGCTAGCCAAACCTGCGCAGACTCGACAAACCAAAAGCTTAAAATCCCTAGTCCTACGGCGTTAGCGGCTAAAACGGCTATTCGTTCGGCGATCCCAAAGGAGACTACTTTCGTCGCTGCCTGTGGAAAAATCTGTACACCCGCTAGTAAGTTGAACCAAATTTGGCTGGCAATAATCGTCACAGCTCCCCACTGAAGAGAGAAGAGGGCGATGTAAAAACCTGTTGTTTCCAGAACAATTGTACTAACTACAACGCGATAGAAGCGGCTGAGGCGAGAATCTTCTTCTGAGCTAGCTGTAGCGATCGCTGCATTCTCTAAGTCTACTTGAGCCATGTGAGCAAGCTCAAGGCAAAATAGGATCAGCGCTATGGCTAAGAGCCGATCGGCTACAGTAGCCGCCTCAATCGCTCGAAAGAGGAGCCCGAGTCCGGCGGGAAGAAACACAAGATAGATGGCGCGCGATTCTAAGCGCCAGCAGAAGTGCCAAAAAGACTGCCAAAAAGACTGCATATGAACCTAAATAAAAGCGACGGGAGAATTTGTCTGCCAGCGAGTATACCAATTTAGGCCATACTGTTTTCAATCGTTTGCTCCTTATTTTTTGGCTGGCTGATGACTTCCTCGCGGCGCTACATTTTGACTCTTTCTTGCCCTGATCGCGTTGGGATTGTGGCGGCGGTAAGTTCGTTAATCGCGGCTAACAGTGGCTGGATTAGTGAAGCCCAGCATCATTCTGAGCAGGCTTCAGACACTGCGGGCGGACGGTTTTTCATGCGTCAGGAGATTTTGAGTGACTCTCTCCCCTTTGGGTTGGATGAGCTGCGTCAGCGCTTTTTGCCGATTGCCGATCGCTTTGCCATGAACTGGACAGTCCAAGACTCTGCTCGAAAAAAACGAGTGGCTATTTTGGTGTCAAAAAGTGGTCACTGTTTATATGATTTGCTGTCACGATGGCGATCGCAAGAGCTAGAAATAGACATTGCCTGCGTTATTTCCAATCACGACATTTTTAGGGGATTGGTAGAATGGCACGGCGTTCCGTATCACTATGTGCCTGTGACTGCTGACACCAAAGGCGCGGCCTATGAAAAAATGATGGATCTCTTTGAGCTAACCAAGGCCGATGTGATGGTGTTAGCAAGATACATGCAAATTTTGTCAAAAGCGGTATGCGATCGCTATCCCGGACGAATCATCAACATTCACCACTCTTTTCTACCCTCCTTCATGGGTGCTAAACCCTATCATCAGGCATATAGCCGAGGCGTGAAGATCATCGGAGCTACCTGTCACTACGTGACGCAAGATTTAGACTGTGGCCCGATCATCGATCAAGATGTTTTACGCATTAATCATTCTGACTCTCCGGAAGACTTGATTCGCTGTGGTAAAGACATTGAGAAAACAGTCCTAGCAAGGGGCCTTCGCTACCATATAGAAGATCGCGTCATGCTGCATGATCGCAAAACCATTGTATTTCGCTAAAGGTATTTCGCTAAAGGTATTTCGCTAAAGAGGTTTTGCTAAGGGCGTTTTGCCAATAAGTTTTGTACCTGTTGGCGCAGCCATTCTAGGGGTTGTTGTAAGATTTTTTTGCGAGATTGTTGACTGAAGGCAACAACGGTCGCAGAAAACGCTACACTCACTGAGTATGAGCATGAGGGTGTAAACACGATTGCAAAGACAGTGAGCGTAGGCATCGCAAGTCCAAAATCAGCCGTCCAAAATCAGCACATAAGATGACAGCATCGGTCGTGCCATCTTCTCTGTACGCCTTGCATAGGCAAGGATGACACGCAAAGACTATCGCAACAACAGCAGAAAATTTTGTAATGAGGACTTTTAAAAAATGAGCGATCCTGTCCTATCCCAGCTCGTTACAGTTGAGCATGATCTCACTCAACAGGTTGAGAGCCTAGAGTCTAAACTAGCTGCCATACAGGAGCAAAAAGAAGGGCTGCGTACCGTAATTGGGATGTTTCAAAATTCTGATTTGGCCCCTGGTAAAAAGGTGACTTCTCAGCTAGAAGGGACATCAGAAGCGAACGGCTCTTCTATCGATCAACCAACAGACCAGCCAGGAGATCAACCAGGAGATCAACCAGCAGGCGAGCCAGCTATCAGCAAAAGTACGGCCAAAGTCGGTGCTAAAGCAGCTAGCACAACTGCCAAAAAGGTTGGACGATCGGCTGGAAAAAGAGCGAGCAAAGCAGGTGCTAAATCAGCGGCTAAGCAAAAAGCAGCTACCGCTGTAACGACTTCCCAAAAGCCTCAAGCGTCTACCGCAGAGACTGCTCAGAAGAAAAAAGACGGCAGAGCTGCCGAATGGCAAAAGTACGTTCAGACTGACTATGAAGAGGCTGCTTTGCCTGAGGCGGTGAGCAGCGTTTTGCGCTCTCAGCCTTCTAAGATCTTTGCGATCGCCGACGTAATGTCTTCTATTTTTACAGAGGACATGCCGCGCGACGACTATCTTAAGGCGCGCAATCGCATCTCCAATATTCTGTCGGCAGGGGCGCGTGATGGAACTTGGTACAGAGGTCGAAACGGTCGATACTCTCAGTCGGAGAGCGTCACCAAATCAAAGTAAGAATCAAAATAAAGGCCAAGCGCTGATGCTTCTTAACAATCCCTGGCTAGCAGCCGTTTTAATCAATACGGTTTTAATTGCGATCGCCTTTGTCCTCCCCAAAAAGCTGCTGACGCCAGCAGGCAACGTTAACGCTTGGCTGCTAGGCGTAATTGTGTGGGGCGCTTTAGGGTGGTCGGCCTATGTCACTATCCTGTTCTACTTTGTAGTGGGCTCAGCAGTGACCAAAATAGGCATCGCTCAAAAAGAAGCGCTCGGCATTGCTGAGGCTAGGGGCGGGGTGCGGGGGCCCGGAAACGTCTGGGGCTCAGCGCTTACAGGTGCAGTATGCGCTTTATGCATTGTGTTGTTGCGGCTTTTACACCCAGCAGAGGCGGAGCTATTGACAACCTGGCAAAGCCTACTCGCTTTAGGCTTTGTGGCCTCACTGAGCACCAAGCTATCTGATACAACAGCCACTGAAATTGGCAAAGCCTACGGTCAGCGCACGTTTTTGATTACAACATTGCAGCCCGTAGCGCGAGGCACAGAAGGCGCAATTAGCCTGGAAGGAACGCTGGCGGGTATTTTAGGCTCACTGGCGCTAGCAGTCGTGGCCTGGGGCGTTGGCTTAATTTCACTAGGAGGCGTGGGCATTTGTGCGATCGCAGCCTTTGGCGCAACGACCATAGAGAGCCTCATTGGGGCCACCATTGAGGAAAAGCTTGTGTGGCTCACTCATGATTTGGTTAACATTATCAACACGACCATCGGCGCAGGGCTAGCCATTGGCTTGGGCTGGTATCTGTACAACTAATGGATGACTCCCGATATTTTTTGACATATTCTTTGCCATAGCTCAAATTTTAGCTAATTTCAGCTAAGTGCGCCGCAGTACAGACTGATAGGTTGGTTCTGCGGTATTACTTTTATGTGCCGCTATAGAAAAAACCATATAAAATATAGCTATGCGTAGCGTCAGCAAATAAATATAATTGTTACCTGTAAAAGGTTTGTGCCTGTCAGGTAGAAATTGTATAGTTGCTAAGCCAACGGCTAAAAGTTTGTTAAAACTAGCTGAGAGCTTTTGTCCTCTTGCCACCGAGCTTTTGCTCCTAATTCTTTGCCTCATAATCCTTTGCTTCTAAGGACTGTGGCAGAATCATCTTTCAGTCTCAAAAAATTAAAACATAGATATTACCCAAGAGCCCCCACCTATGATGACGATGACGGTCACTGAAGATAACTTTAATCAAGAAGTTCTCTCCTCTTCAACGCCAGTTCTGGTTCATTTTCGAGCGCCCTGGTGTGGCATTTGCCAGCTAATCTCACCGATTCTCAACAGCTATAGAGACGAGTGGCCTGAGCCGCTACACCTGTTTGAAGTCAATGCTGACGAAAACTTTAGGCTGGCCAATCAGTATCAGCTCACGACGCTGCCAACCCTGCTCTACATCGAAAATGGTCAGGTTCTTCACCGTATAGAAGGCTTTAAAAGCCGTGAGGGGTTTCGCGATCGCCTCAAAGATATTGCCTGCTGCCACCGCTTAAAGGGCAGTTTAGAGGGGCAGCTTTACAGATAGCCCCGTAACAAAAAATCTTCGCCCACGGGCGTAACGCTCACGTGCTTAAGCGCTTTTGCTTCCGTCATTTTCACCAGCCCTAGCTCGCCAATCGGCGACGGTGCTGCCTTGCCGCCAATTAGCTTTGGCGCAATAAAAGCCCATACCTTTTGCACCGAGGCATCGGCGATCGCAGCTGCCGCGAGCGTACCGCCACATTCCCACAGCACGCTCATTAGGCCGCGCTCGTAAAGATTTTTCATCACTGCCGCAGGCCGTAGTGTGGAAACGCTGACAATTTCGACGCCCTGCTGCTGAAGTGCCTTTCCAACAGCGGTATTGATATCGGCCTCGGTGAATATCACCGTCGGCGCGGCTGAGGTGTCCCACAGATTAGCGACTGCGGGCAAATTGAGCTGACGGCTCATCACCACTCGCAGCGGGTTGCGTTTGCCCTGACCGTGGCTGGTCAAGCTAGGATTGTCCTGGCGGACGGTATTGCCGCCGACGATGACCGCGTCGCTCTGGCTGCGCAGCTGATGGACTCGCTGGCGCGAGGATGGCCCGCTCACCCAGGCGCTGTGGCCAGTATTCGTAGCAATTTTTCCATCTAGCGTCATGGCGTATTTAAGAATGCCAAACGGAGCGTGCTGGGTAACTCGGTAAATAAAGGCTTCGTTGAGCTGACGGCAGCGATCGCCCTCCACCCCCACCTTTACTTCAATCCCTGCGGCCCTCAGCGTTTGAATGCCGCCACTGGCCTCGGGGTTAGGATCTTTCATGCCAATCACCACTCGCCTGATGCCAGCTTGAATAATGGCCGAGCTACAGGGCGGCGTTTTGCCCGTGTGGTTGCAGGGCTCTAGGTTGACATACAGCTCGGCGTTTTGGGCGCGATTACCCGCCGCTCGCAGGGCAAATATTTCGGCATGAGGCTCTCCTGCCTTAGGATGGAATCCCTCGCCCACAGTTTTTTCACCCTGCATAATGACGGAGCCTACCAGCGGATTAGGGGCCGTGCAGCCAGCCGCCTGAGCCGCCAACTCGCAGCAGCGAATCATGATTGTGGCATCTGTAGCATTTTCTGCGCTGTTGTCTGCATCATTTTGAGCATCAGGCTGAGTCATGAAATTTTCTTGTAGGATAGGGCAGTTCTTTGGGAGGCGCTTACCTATGGGCAAATATTGCTCTAAATATTGCTCGGTAAAGGGGTTAACTGGTTTTATTTTGGGACTAGCGATCGCCCTAATGATGGCGTTTTCCACGTCGGCTCAGCTCATCCCCCCAAATCCTAATCCATCTGGCAACCCCAACAACGCGCCAGCGCCAACTTCAGGCCAAACTTCAGGCCAGCCAACGCCGACGCCAAAGCCTACGATCAATCGCCTGCTGCCCAATCAGCTCATGGTGGATCCCGAAAATATTGACGCTGCCCCGATTTATTTAGATGGCCGAACCCTGTTTCGGATTAGCGCCCCTGCCGTAGAAAGCACGCGGCCCGCCGAGGTCAGAGCACAGGAAATTCAGCGCAGGCTAAATACCTTAACCCAGAAAATAGCCCGACAGAACAGCAGCCAACCAAAAGTTACGGTTGATGTTGATGAGGCAAGTAGTCTACCTATTATCTCTGTTAACGATCAGCAGCTACTAACGGTCACTAGCTTAGATGCGCAGCTCAACAGCTACGCGAGTCCAGCGCTTTTGGCTCAGAAGTTTGCAGAAGACTTGCGGACGGCTTTTCAGCGTTATTTACAGGAGCGATCGCCTGCATTTCTACAGCGGCAGGCCCAAATTGCAATCAGCATTATTGCGATCGCTCTCCTGCTTCAGCTAGGCGCAGGGCGAATCGTGCGCAGACTCAAGCGCAGACAGGCTAGGCTAACCGACGTTAAAACCCATCTGGGCAGTACCCGCACCCCCAACCCGGTGGTTGATACACAGGCAACCGTCGGGCTTAACACCGTATTTGATCAGATTAAAGCTCGGCTCGACAATCGCCAGAAGCGCAAGCTAAACGAAACGGCTTGGGGCATGATTTCCTTATTGCAAGCTTTATTGTGGGCAGGTAGCTTGCTAGGGATACTCTCTTTGTTTCCCTATAGCCGCTGGTTAACCACGCTTTCCTTACAGTGGCTAGAAATTCCAGCCAAGATTTTTCTATTATGCGGGCTGGCCTCCATTTTAATCCGGCTCAGCGGCCTGGTTATTGACAGAGTTAGCTTGGCCCTACGGCAAGGCGTACAGCTTGCACCAGACCAGTCACAGCGGCTTAGCCTGAGATTTTCAACCTTTTCTCAGTCTGCCAAAGGTCTAGTGGGCGTACTGATTTTAGCCGCAACAGGCGTATGGGCACTGGCGATCGCGGGCGTTCAGGTTGCCCCTTTATTAGCGGGTGCTGGCATCGCGGGTATCGGTGTTTCCTTGGCAGCACAGAGCTTAATCAAAGACTTAATCAACGGTTTTTTGATTCTGCTTGAAGATCACTTTGGCATTGGCGATGTAGTTTCGATCAGCGGTCTAACAGGCTCAGTCGAATATATCAACTTGCGTATTACCCAGCTGCGAGACACTGAAGGCCGACTCATCACCATTCCCAACAGCCAAATCGACATTGTGCAAAACCTTTCTAAAGACTGGGCGCAGGTTGACTTGCAGGTCACCGTCTCACCCGAGAGCGACCTGAACAAAGTGATAGATTTGCTGCAATCGATCACGACCACGCTTTCTGAAGAGGCTGAGTGGCAGCGCTATATTTTAGAGCCGCCTGAGCTACTAGGCGTAGAGGCTTTAGACTATACAGGCGTTACCCTACGCCTATTTTTAAAAACCCAGCCGCTGAAGCAGTGGGCCGTTGCTCGTGAACTCAGGCGACGGATTCGAGACACCTTTGAGAAAGAAGGCATTGATATGGGACTCTCTCAAGGGCAGGTGATTGTCCGCGAAGAAGAGCCAGAGGAAGGCAGCGAGGCAAAAGAGCGCGAAGGCGAGGACGTGCAGCTCGGCGGCTAGGCATTTGGCGAAATGCCGTCTTCAGGAAACACCCATTTTGGGCCTTCACTGGCTCTTTCCTGCTGCTTGCGACGAACAGCTTCGGCGGCCATTTCTAGCATGTCGTCTAAAGAGGTGCTTTCTATAAATTCAGATGCCTTTGCCTGATCGCCTTTGTGGGGGCATTGGTCACCGAGTACGCAACCGTCTTTACAGTCTACGGCGCAGTTAATATCTGCCATGGTTCTCATGAAGCTAACGTCAAATGTCTGCCCTCATTTTAACTTCTTGGTGGGAAGTTCTGCGCTTTAATCTTTGGGCGCTACGCTCCTGACGGGCTGCGGTGGATGAGCGTCGCTGATGACTGATCGGTCGGGAGCACATACAGCTCGCTGATATTAACGTGAGCCGGACGGGTCGCGGCGAATAAAACGACATCAGCAACGTCGTCGGGCGTCAGCGCTGTCATATCGCTGTAGAC
Source organism: Phormidesmis sp. (assembly GCA_049646385.1). GTDB lineage: Bacteria > Cyanobacteriota > Cyanobacteriia > Phormidesmidales > Phormidesmidaceae > Phormidesmis. Next base: position 13,643 of record JBARVS010000537.1, read on the forward strand.
CTTTTTGGCGCGATCGCTATCCCCTCGAAACCGCACTTCGCTAAATTCTGTTTCTACCAGCCCCGGCTCAACGTTAGTCACCCGCACGGGCGTCCCTAACAAATCTATTTTCAACCCTTCAGAGAGCACCTTTACCGCTGCTTTGGTTGCACAGTACACGCTGCCGCCTGCATAGGTTTGCCGAGCGGCAACTGAGCCAATATTAATAATATGGCCCCCGCCGCGTTCAACCATACCGGGCACTACCGCTCGGGTCATGTACAACAGGCCCTTAACGTTGGTGTCAATCATTTCCTCCCAGTCTTGCAGGTCAGCTTCGTATTGCCTATCGAGCCCGCGACTCAAACCAGCATTATTAATCAGCACATCAATAGTCTGCCATTCAGCAGGAAGTCCTTTCACCGTATGGCTAACGGCATCGGCTTTTTGCACATCTAAAGGAAGCAACAGTATCTCTGTTTGATATTTTTCTTTTAGATCGTCAGCTAGTGCCCGTAATTTTTCCTCGCGACGAGCCGAGAGAATGAGTCGCCCGCCTGCTTCGGCAAAGTACCGGGCACAAGATTTGCCGATGCCAGCGCTCGCGCCAGTGATAAGAATCGTTTGGTCGGCCAGTTTGTTTGCTAGTGCGATCGCCATAGTGCTAAAAAAAGGTGCTTAGAAAAAATGCTTAAAGTCAGCGTGAATCAACTCATAATAAAGGTTGGAACTGGGCGATCGCCGCCATTTAACGAATCCCTGCTTTAATGTTAGTGCTTCAACCCGGTTTGATTTTCTCCTAATTTTTGGCTGAGGCTATGCTGGCTGACAAAACGATTCTGATGCTGTCGGCCAATCCTTCTGATACTGCTCGGCTGCGGTTGGATAAAGAGGTTCGTGAGATTCAGCAAGGATTGCAGCTCTCGGCGGGGCGCGATCGCTTTACCGTGATTTCTCAATGGGCCGTTCGCCCTGATGATTTGCGCCGCGCCCTGCTAAAACATCAGCCGCAGATCGTCCACTTTTCGGGCCATGGCGTAGGGGCACAAGGGCTGCTGCTAGAAAATGACCAGGGTAAGGCAATGCGAGTGAGCAGTGAGGCATTGGCTCGGCTGTTTGGCCTGTGCCCCAGTGTGGGCTGTGTGCTGCTCAATGCCTGCTATTCGCAGGTGCAGGCCAGCGCGATCGCCCAGCATATTGGCTACGTTATTGGCATGACTCAAGACATTGGCGATCGCGCCGCTATTAAATTTGCCGTTGGCTTTTACGAAGCGCTGGGCTATGACCGTTCGGTACCTCAAGCGTATGAGTTCGGGCTAGCAGCGATTGATTTAGAAGGAATCAACGAGACAGCGACGCCAGTTTTGCTTGTAAAAGATAGCCTGCCAGCGTCAGAATGCGATCAGGCAAATCGTAACGACTTGCCGCTGCCAATGGAAGAACCCGAAGGACGGGTGCCTTTAGATTCAGCGTTTTACATCGCTAGAACGCCCGTCGAAATCGACTGTTATGAAGCGGTAGTGCGACCCGGTTCTTTGATTCGCATTAAGGCGCCTCGGCAGATGGGTAAAACCTCTTTGCTGGTGCGAACGCTGGCTCATGCGCAGTCACAGGGACTTGAGACCGTGCGGCTAAGCTTTGAAATGGCGGATAACAAAGCGCTCAATAACCTAGATGATTTTTTGCAGTGGTTTTGCGCCAGCGTCACTGAGGAACTAGATATGGCGGATCGCCTCGCTGACTATTGGCAAGGGGCGAGGGGAATTGTGCGACGAGCGCAGCGGTATTTTGAGCGGTATTTGCTCACTGAGCTAGATCGGCCCATGGTACTGGGGTTAGATGATGTCGATCAGGTGTTTGAGCATGAGGCGATCGCCACTGACTTTTTTGGAATGCTGCGCGTGTGGCACGAGGAGGGCAAGACCAGCCCGCTATGGCGCAAGCTACATCTCGTAATTGTTCATTCCAAAGAGGTGTACATTCCGCTCAGCATTAACCGCTCGCCTTTTAACGTGGGGTTACCCATTGAGCTGCGAGAGCTAAATTCCGCAGAAGTATCGGCTTTAATCGAGCGACATCGCCTGACTTTAAGCGCTACTCAGCAGCAGCAGCTAGTGACATTAGTAGGCGGTCATCCGTATCTGCTGCGAGTTGCCCTGTATCAGCTTGGGCGATCGCGCATCACGCTAACCGAGCTAATGGCTCAAGCGCCGACAGAAGGCGGGCTCTATAGCGATCATCTGCGGCGGCACCTGCTAAATTTGGAGGCAGATGAGGCGTTAGTTGCAGCTTTTCAGCAGGTGATTGAAGCAGATCAGCCCGTGCGAATTGGATCAACGGCGGCGTTTAAGCTGCACAGCATGGGGCTGGTAAAGCGGCAGGGAAATGAGGTGGTGCCCCTGTGTGATTTATACAGACAGTATTTTCAATCTCGATTAGGCGGTTAGGTCATGGTGCAACCGCTAACGATCAATATATAAGCGCTGGAAATAGAAGACTTGAAAACAACGGAGTAAGCGGTGGGTCACTAATGGCGAAGTATCGTTACCAAGTGGGCGGAAGCCTACCCATAGAGTCACAAACTTACGTCGAGCGAGCGGCGGATACGGCGTTTCACCGAGCGCTAAAGGC
>JBARVS010000538.1:0-7580 GCA_049646385.1 Phormidesmis sp.
GGGTTATGCTTTGCGCTCAGCCATTCCCATCGCAGATTTTCACCTTCTATGTAGCCTGCTTCTGTCAGCGTGTCTTTAAGGCGATCGCGCACCGCATTAAGGGCAGGCTGTTCCGCCATTTGAATCACCGCAACAAAAGGCACATTGTTGGCACTACCCACCGCAGGCGAACCGTTTTGGCAGCCGCCAACTGAAAAGCTCAGCGCAATGATTAAGCCCGCCAAAGCCAAGGCCATAAGCTGGGCACGACTCTTAAAAAATGCGGCTGGAAGCATAAGCTCAATGACTCTCTTTTACTTGCGGCTTTTACTTGTGAGCAGAAGGCACCGCAGCGGCCACCATACCTAGCGCAATATAGGTAGTACCTGTCACGTATTTTTGCCGTCGCAAAAACAAAGGATTTCGCCGTAGCCACCGCCGCATTCGCCCCGCAATCAGCGCGTAGGTACTGTCTCCCAAAAAGCCAATGCTGATAAAAACGGCGCACAGCGGCAATAGCTGCTGCCAAATCGGGCCTTGATCGGGGTGTAAAAACTGAGGCAAAAAAGCTAAGAAAAAGATTGCAGCCTTTGGGTTCAAAACGTTCACGACGACGCCTTGGCGAAAGACACTCAGCAGCGAAACTTTGCGAACGCTGGCTTCTAACATCAGGGTCTCGCGCGATCGCAGCTTCTGAACACCCAAAAAAACAAGATATAGAGCCCCGGCATACTTCACCGCAGCAAAGGCCGTTGCCGAAGTCATCAGCACCGCTGAGAGCCCTAGCCCAGCGGCAAAAAAATGCATCATCGCGCCTAACGAAATGCCTAAAACCGAGGCGATCCCAGCCTGTTTTCCCTGATCTAAGCTGCGCGTCACAATATACAGTGTCGCTGGCCCCGGCATTGCCACCAGCACAGCCGCCGCTAATCCAAACGAAACGAGGGTTGCGCTATCCGCCATTAGTTAACTCCAGTTCAAAGAAATGCGTAAAGCTACGTTTGTAGGCATTGCGCTACGCAGATTCTAAGTGAGAAATTGGAATTTGTTCGGTTCTATCGGGTTGCCTTTCTCCGGTTGCAATGGCGTGAACCGCATGAATAATATCGGATGAATAATATCGGTTACCGCAAATATCACAGATGCCAATGCTTACATTCTCAAGTATGACGAACCCATTTTTATGCTTAAAAGCCTCTCGTCGAACTCTACGAGGTTGGACAGTTCCTTCACAGTATTCGCATTCATATTCGTACATGCTATTTATCCCTCAAGCTCAGTAATTTCGTAAACTGTGACAATCAAATAGCGCCTGATGCTTGTAAAACGACCAACTACACCGACAGGTGTTTGCCGATCTAGCGCAGTCCCGACTACAACGTATTTTGTTCCGCGTGGATCTTCTTTTTCAATCCTGACTATTTGACCACTGAAAACAGCTTCTTCTACATCTAGTATAGTTAGCTCATCTTCTACCATTTCTTCCATTGCATGAGCAGACATATCGTACTGCCGAACTCGTATCCTTTCTCGAATGCGATCAATGTCTCTAGGCGGCATTTGCGACTTTAACTAGGTGGTTAGCGTGACGGATATATCAGTGCCTAGTCGCCACCATACTGGGCTTTGAGTTCGGCTACGCGATCGTCATCTATTTTTTGAATCAGCACGGGTGGAACGGTAAAGGCGCGACCTGCTGTAAGAATGCTCAGATCGGTGGCTGCTGTCATGGTGCTGCGCCGTTCGGCTGCGGTGAGCTGCAAGGCGTTAAAGATTTGCTCGGCGGTGTTGGGAATGAAGGGGGCAGAGACGATCGCATACAGCCGAATTAAGTTAACGCAGGTGCGAATCACCACCGCCGCCTGATCTTTATCCTGCTTGAACAATGTCCAAGGGGCGCGCACGTCAATATATTGATTGCCCGCTGTCCACAGGGCGTTGAGGGTTTCGGTGGCCTTGCGAAATTCCATGTTGTGAAGGTGCGATCGCAGCACTTCTGTTAGTTCCTTACATCGGCTCTCTAGCTCAGCTTCAGCTTCTTTAGGCTCCCCACCCGCAGGCAGCTCATTGCCAAACCGCGAGGCCGTAAACTTCAAAATCCGGTTAATAAAGTTGCCAAAATTATCGGCTAGCTCCTTGTTTACCTTGGTTTGAAACTGCTCCCAGGTAAAGGCCGAATCCGACGACTCTGGGGCAGAGGCCATTAGCATGTAGCGCCAATAGTCGGGCGGGGCAATTTCTAACGCCTGATCTAAAAATACGCCGCGCTTAGAGCTGGTTGAAAATTTGCCGCCATAGTAGTTCAGCCAGTTAAAGCCCTTGATGTAGTCCGCCATTTTCCACGGCTCGCGCGTGCCTAAAATGGTCGCAGGCCACATAATTGTGTGAAACGGCAGGTTGTCTTTGGCCATAAACTGCGTATAGCGCACGTCTTTGGCGTCGTACCACCAGCTTTTCCAATCACGGCCCGCTTCAGCCTCGCCCCAGCTTTTAGTCGCTGAGACGTAGCCAATCGGCGCGTCAAACCACACGTAAAAAACCTTGTCTTCAAAGCCTGCTTTGGGCACGGGTACGCCCCACTTTAGGTCGCGGGTGATGCCTCTACTTTGTAAGCCTTCGTCTAGCCACTTTTTGGCGATCGCCTTCGTCAAAGTCGGCCACGCCGTCTGCTTGGCTACCCAGTCTTGCACCTCGCCACTGAGCTTATCGAGCCGTAAAAACAAATGCCGACTCGTGCGCATTTCTACCTCAGTCGAGCCCGACACCGCCGAGCGCGGATTGATCAAATCCGTCGGATTCAGCATTTTGGTACAGTTCTCACACTGATCGCCTCTGGCCCGGTCATAGCCGCAGTTTGGGCAGGTACCTTCAACATAGCGATCAGGCAAAAAGCGCTCGTCGGCAATGGAATACACCTGGCTAATTTCTCGCTCTTCAATAAAGCCATGCTCATCCAAGCTGCGGAAAAAATCCTGCGTTAGCTCGCACTGCTCCACCGACGAGGTGCGACCAAAGTAGTCAAACGAGAGCCCAAACTTTTCATACACCGCCGCCTGCCGCTCATACTGCCGCTTGCAAAACTCAGCCACTTCTAAGCCTTCTTCTAGCGCGGCAATCTCAGCCGGTGTGCCATGCTCATCCGTCCCACAAATGTATAAAACCTCCTCGCCTTCCTGCCGCAAAAAGCGAGCGTACACGTCAGCAGGCAGCATTGAGCCCACTAAGTTGCCAAGGTGCTTAATACCGTTGATGTAGGGGAGGGCGCTGGTAATGAGATGTCGCATATAAGTCGTGACTAAGAATCGCCGAGAAGATAGCTCAAAGTATCTACGATTAAGTCTACCAAGATCTAGTCAAGTGCTCCGCGTGTAGCCTTCTTCCCATCAACCCACCATTTGATCGCTCAGAACTTACCAGAACTCTCCTCTAAAACTCTAGAACTCAAAGCTAGCGCGAGGCGCCCCATAGAAGCTGTCCTCTTCACCCACGCCAGAGTCATTATCGGTATAGACAACTGCTGGTGTAAGGTTCTCCGCCCAAAAAATATTGTCATTTGAGCTAAATATTGATATTTTTTATCAACTGTGTAGCAAAGCCATTTAAGATTGTGCTAGCGGTTGTGACATTTCCAAAAGCTCAATCTACCGTTCTATAAGCACTTCTTCTTCATGCACTGGCACAATTCAGTAATTTCACTTGTGCTACAGCAGAATTCAATGTAATCTAATTTTCTGGTGTTGACAATAAGTCTCAATAATTTTAGCCAACTTTCTTTTTCAAAGGTGAGGATTTTCCATGACTAAGCGACTCAAGGCGATAGAGCTATTTTTAGCAGTGGGCCTAACAGCAGGCTTGGCAGTAGGCATAACCGCTTGCGGTACCACGGCGACCGATACGCCAGAGGTTGAGAGTGTTGAGCCAGATGCCGCTGCCCCAGTTGCTGAAGGCGGTGAAGGCGGTGAAGGCGGTGAAAGTGCCGACTACAGTGCAGGCGAGCAGGCCAACGCTGACTTTGAAGACAAGCTGAGCGGCGCAGAACTCCTCAGCGCCCTTAAAGAAGGCGGCCATGTTATTTATTTTCGCCATGGCAAAACAAACAAAGACTATGCCGACCAAGCCGACGCCAATATGAAGCTAGATGATTGCGAAACCCAGCGAAAGCTTAGTCCAGAGGGCATTGAGGAATCTGAAGAGATTGGGGCATCTTTCACAGCCAAAGAAATCCCGGTCGGCAAGGTTATTAGCAGCGAATACTGCCGCGCTTGGCAAACCGCAGATCTTGCTTTTGGCAAATATGAGAGAAATGCCAAGCTCAACTTTTTGCCTTTTGAAGACTACACCGATGCGCAGGTAGAAGAGATGAAAGCTAATGTCACGCCCTTTTTGACAGAAGTGCCTGAGGCGGGCACCAACACCGTGATTGTTGGTCACGACGATATTTTTGAGGCGGCAACAGGCATTTACCCTGACCCGCAAGGAATAGCCTACGTGCTGACACCCGATGGCAAAGGCAGCTTTACGCTAGTGGCTAATGTGCTGCCTGAAGAGTGGGGCGAGCTATAGGCCGCTGGCTTTACTGTTCACTGTTTAAAACGTTGAGAACTCCCCTATTCCTCAACGTTTACGCTTCTCTCCTTCTCCTTCTACTCTTTCTCCTTCTTCTACCATGACTCGACTGTTAGAAAATCACGAGGCAAAAGTCTGGTTGCTTTTGAGGCTAGGCGTATGCTTAGAGTTTATCGGGCATGGCGCGTTTGGCGTTATTACAAAGGCAGCATGGCTACCCTACTTTGCGGTCTGGGGTATTCCTGAGGGCATTGCTTGGAAACTGATGCCAATTGTTGGCATAGTTGATATTGTGCTGGCCTTCATGGTGCTATTTACGCCCCGGAAAGCGCTTTTACTCTATATGGCACTGTGGGGTTTGATGACAGCTTGCTTAAGACCTTTGGCTGGAGAGCCCGTCAGCGAGCTGTTTGAGCGAGCCTATAACTATGCGGTGCCCTGCGCGGCATTTTTGATGGTGCTGTGGGATAGTAAGCATCACGGCTGGTGGCACCGCGTTAAAAACGCGCCGACTTTAAGTACAAAGCGTTGGCGTATGCTTAAAATACTGTTGCAACTCGCAGTCGGCGTTTATTTAATCGGTCACGGTGCGTTTGGCGCATTCGATGGCAAGGTCGGTTTAGCTGGCCAGTATGACGCAACTGGACTCTCGGCCTTGTTTGGATCTACTGGCGCAGCGATGAGCGCGATAGGCTGGTTTGAAATAGCATTAGGCGTTTTGGTTTTGGCCCTTCCAGTTGCCCCGCTGTTGTTCTTTGTTGGTGCCTGGAAGATAGCAACAGAGTCACTGTTTATCTTCTCAGGTGCTTTTTACAGCGGGTTTGAGTTTATGGAGCGAGGCGCTAGTATGGTGGCCCCAATTGCTTTGTACTTTGTGATTGAGATTATCGCAGCGCGTCAGCTGATGGCAGCGGGCCAGTCTGCTAACGTTGCTATTGCCGACTCACGATAGTAGCAGCGATGGCTGGTGCCTTAAAATCGTTAAAGTAACAAGGCAGTTGTTTATTTTTTTTAGCTTATGTCGGCTATCTATCGCTATGAGATTACGGTACCTGCTTCAGCGATTGATGAAAATGGACATTTGAATAATGTGGAATATGTGCGCTGGATGCAGGCAGCAGCGATCGCCCATGCCAACTCAACGCCCTGCACCCGTGAGACCAACGCCGTAGGTGCCACCTGGATTGTTCGCGCCCACCGCATAGAATATCTGCGGCCTGCCTTTGAAGGCGAGCAAATTATGATTTTCACCTGGATTAGCAGCCTTCGTAAGGTGCGATCGCAGCGTCAGTACAGCTTCTTTCGTCCTAAAACTCAAACTATTTTGGCCACTGGCGAAACAGACTGGGTTTTTGTGGATGCGCAAATTGGCAAGCCGCTGCCCATTCCCGCCGCTGTCGCCTCAGCTTTCGAGATAGTTACCGACGCAGTTGATCCTAAGGCTTTCAGCCTCCTTTGATCATTTCTATCTGGCGGGCCTGTCTGATTTCGGCATAAGCTGTGCCACCGTTTTTGCTAGCAGTTGCAGGCTAAGTGGCTTAGTTAGGTAGGCATCTGCGCCCAGCATCGCGCCCCACAGCTTATCAGCTTCAGTGTCTTTTGTAGAACAAAGGACAATGGGAATATTTTGCGTGCTTTTGTTCGTTTTGAGATCGTGGCAAAGCTCAAAGCCACTTTGACCCGGTAGGACAACATCTAAAAACACCATGTCTGGGGGCGCAGACTGAAGCATTGCCCTGGCTTCTTCACTGCTGCGAGCGCTGGTAACCCTCATGCCCGCCTGCTGTAAATAGCGGGTGAGGAGGGTTCTATCAGTCAGGCTATCTTCTACAATTAAAGCGGTTGCCATGAATCTCTTTTAACGTTTTTGGGGGCGGTGTTAAGGGCGGTATTGGGATCGGTGGTAGCGTCGTTGTTGTGGGTGTTACGAGGCGGTATAGAGACCGTGCGTTGGCCTTGCCTGTCTGCAGAGGAATCGCCCGTTTCAGAGCTGCGAAGATGCTTTTGTAACACCTTCTCGACTTTACTGGCTCGAATTGGCTTGCCCATAAAGCCAGAAGCGCCTACTATTTTTGCGCGAACGCGATCGGCAATCCCGTCGTTGCTGGTCACAATGATTACAGGGATGCCTTTGAACATTGAAACGCGGCGAATTTGCGAGCAAATTTCGTAGCCATTGGCAATGGGCATGACCAAATCTAGAAAGATAAGCTTGGGCTTGAGTTCAAGCAGCATAGGCAGCGCCTGTATCGGATCAGCAATATTGATGTACTCATAGCCTAACCTCTCTATAATGTTGCACATCAGGTGGCTGTCGGCTGGGCTATCGTCAATATAGATGACTTTAGGTGCAGTTTTGGGCGTGTTGTTCTTCGCCTTTTTAAGTGAGCTTCTCTTTAAGGCAGTTTGGTTGGGGTTAACAATGCTGACGGATGATACTCGCCTAGCGGCCTGTGGCTGATCGACGGATGGCTCTAGGCGAAAGCCGTGATGGACGTTTTCTAAAGTATCTGGAATTTCAGTGAGCTTTAGCGCCTGATTAGCCACATAGGGCAGGACAAATTTTGTTAAAGGAATGATGGGCTGCCTGAGCTGAATCGCCAGATCTCTGAGCGTGCTTTTTCCATCAATGCAGTTTGTTAGGGTTTGAAACGTTTCAGGGGAGGTTTGTGTCTTGAGACGCTCGGGCTGGGCGATCGCCAAAGCCCAGTCTGGAGAAAACTCAGAGAGGCCCGCCTGCTGCCATGCCTGCCACTCTTGCTGAGCTTTGTGCCAAACACGCTCGTAGTGAATCATGATAAAAGACAGGCTGTTCGCTGGTTTTGTCTGGGTTTTGTAGGTAGAACCAACGCTTAAGTGAGGCGGCTGTGCCTGACGCTGAGCTGAACCAGTCTGCAAAATGTCAAAGAAGTCTTCGGCGACGCAGCTTTCGATAATTTCAGAAAACTGATCGTAGCGAAACTGGCCCAGCTTAACTCTTTGAGCCAAAGCAGTGTAGTTCCAGTGCTCATAGTGAAGACTGACAGATTGAAGAC
>JBARVS010000539.1:0-5434 GCA_049646385.1 Phormidesmis sp.
AACTTTGGGCGATACAGCAACCAAGAAAATTATTTACGATGAATCGGGTGACGCTAACCCTAACAACTTTAACGATGACAACACGCCTCCTGTACCAAGCGGTAGCGACTATACACCAGGCACAGACACAGGCATTGCTGATCCTGCTAACGATGGCACAGACACTGCTGGCAACAATACTGGTATTGGCGAAGACGGTGAACTCAATGTGATTACTATCACGCCAACCACCGACGATATTCTCAACGGAACAGAGGGTAAACCTAACGCCATTGGCCCCACTGACGACAATGACGACTTTACCAACAAATCTGCGTCAACGCCCCCGGCTGGAACAGATCCAACAACTCCGTTTGATTTTACCTCAGTTACGTTTAACAACTCTTTGAGTAATCCGGCAGCTACCGGCTTTATCGCTGAGACTACCGTTGAACCCTTATCGCCAAGCCAAGCTGAGTTAGCTAGCGGTAAGCCAGCAGGCACTTACGGCACCAACACCGATATTCCTGACGGCACAAAGGTGACCATCGTAGGTAATGGCAATACCGCTATATACATCTACGATCAAACCGCAGGCAAGTTTAGTTTTGACAGTGGTACAAGAGTCAACTTTGGCGATGTGCCCGCAGGCGAACAAAGAAATTATACCGTCGCTGTAGACCTGCCTAGCACGGCACAGCTCATAGGTGTTTCTATTCCTATCGTTGCCTTCCCCGACAACAACCCGACTACACAGCCCGGTTACACGGGTGAGACCACTAATAACATCACCATCGACCGCGTTTACACAGGCTTTATGAGTCTGGTAAAAGAAGCGCGTATTCTCAAAAAGGATGGCTCACTCAAAGGGCCTGATTTCTCTGTTAGTCCTTCGGTGAATGCAGCGCCTGGTGAGTTTATTGAGTACCGAATTAGCTACCAGAATATTTCTCAGGCAGCCACCGGAAGCGGTAGCGTAACGCTTTCTGCCAAAGATTTTGTACTCATTGAGGATGGCAACGATTTGAATAATAGCTGGGCAGGCGTAACAACTCACCAGCAAAATACGAGTTCGTCGGGTGGTAAGCGCTATTTCTACACCATTAGCACAGATTCCTCGCGAGCAACCGCTACTAATCCAACCGAAGCTGACCCAGCTAGCGGCACAGTTGTTGAGAAATACGAGAACTACGTACCTTCAGTTGCACCGCAAGCTACTGGCACATTTGGGTTCCGTCGCGTTGTTGACTAATTTTCTTCGTTTGTTTTAATTCTGTTGTTTTTGAAAGTTCACAAGGTTCAATTAATGATGAAACGTAAGTTCATGTTCGGTTTGGGGTTTGCAGCTTTGGTAGCGACGGCTCCTTTGGCTGTGAGTACGCCTGTATTTGCTAGTCTGCAAGAAGCAGGCAGTGCGATCGCTCAGCTCATTACTCGCCCCGAAGTAAAGCTTGAAATGGGTGTTGAAAAGCAGGTGACAGTAGTTGATGCTGAAGGCAAGTCCACCACAGAATGGAAAACGTTAGAAGGCGAAGCAACCGTTCAACCGGGCGATAAGTTGCGCTATGCCGTTGAGTCTTCTAACGCTAGCGAAATGGCTGCTGAAAAGCTGGTGATCACTCAGCCTATTCCGGCGGCAATGACGTTTGTAATCGACTCTGAAAAAGGCAACGCGGCGGCTGAGGCAACCTACAGCATCGACAACGGTGCTACCTTTGTTGCTAAGCCCATGGTTGAAGTGACTTTACCTGATGGCACGGTAGAAATGCAGCCCGCGCCTGCTGAAGCTTACACCCATGTTAAGTGGAACTTTAGTGAATCTTTGGGCAAAGATGAAGCGCTCAAGGTTTCTCACGAAGTCACTATTAAATAGCGTTTGTTGACGTGAGGGCGATCGCGATTCTTTGCTTATTTTCAGGCGGGCGATCGCCCTGCCTTTTCTTTTTTGCTGCCTATTTTTCTGCTTAACGACCCTTCTCAAAACTTTTCCCATCTTCAACAGTATTTATGTGTCTCTAGGCACTCAATCTGATAGCCGGATAGGGATAAACCTGCCCTGTTCTATTCGGTTGTAAGGCCATATCAAACTTGACACCAAAGACAATGCCGATTTTTCCATTATCTAAATGGTTTCGACGCCCCCATCGTTGGCAGCGTTTGATAGCTATTGTTTTAGTTGGCCTCCTCAGTCATCCAATTGCCAGCGCACGCGCGCAGGTTCCTGGCATCGTCAACGAAGCAACCGCTACCTACAACACGTCAGACGGTTCTAGCGGCATTAAGTCTAATCAAATTGTCATCGGCCTTGGTTCAACGCTAATCGCCCCAGGCGGAAATCTTTTGGGCTGCAACAGAGAGCCACTTAACAGCTATGCTGGCTTCTCTATGAGCTTATATGAGCCAGATGCAAGCGGCTTAGACTTGGGTAATCTAGTTGCCCTCCTGCCGACCAACGGCGCTGAGAGCATTCCACCGAATAGTAGCAACAACAATCCTTTCTTTTTGCGATCTAATGAAGGGCGCTACAACTTTCTATTGAGTTCAGGCACCAGTCTTACTGGCCCGCTTAATGCTGGGCGAAAGCAAACAGATGCGGGTGTTCAATACATTTTGGTGATCGGTTCGCCAGAAGCCTCTAGCTTTGGCGAAAGGCGCATTCGCATTGATATGCTGGGCGTTACACAAAACAATAACAATACGGCTCTGCTTAGCTACAAAGCCACTTCATTAGACGGTCAGCCCATTTCAACAGACAGCGCAACAGAGCTGACCAAGATAGTCGAAATTCGCAATGCGGCGGTTCAAAGCCTCAGTTTCTTTGAGTTTGGCTTCAACACCGTTATCTGTCAGGCCGAACAAATCAGAATCACCAAGTCAGCGGATCGCTCGGCAGCTCAGCCGGGAGATGTCGTTGTTTATAGACTCAACATTCAAAACTTATCGTCCGCCGAAGTCGATTCGGTTGTTGCAACAGACACCTTGCCCATAGGATTTGAGCTGCTGCCTGAATCGGTTACGGGCCAAATAAAAGACAAGCGCGTTTCTATCAATACAAGCCTTTCGGGGCGCACAATCACTTTTAACAGCGCCGAAGCTTTGGGTGCGACGCGCGCGCTAGATGTTGTATACGCTGTGCGTCTTACGCCTGATGCGCTAAGAGGTAACGGTCGCAACAGCGTTGATGTCACGGCCAAGAGGAAAGACAATGGTTTTCGGGTTCAGGACGGGCCCAGCACGCATCGCGTTACGTTAGATTCCGGTATTCTCTCCGACTGTGGTACGCTCATTGGCCGCGTTTTTGAAGATAAAAACTTTGATGGCGAGCAGCAATCGGGTGAAGCAGGCATTCCGAACGCGGTTATTTTCCTTGACGATGGCAACCGCATAGTCACCGACGCTGACGGACTCTATTCGGTTCAAAGAATGTTGCCCGGTCAGCGCACTGGCACCTTGGATCTGAGCAGTCTACCGGGCTATACCCTCGCGCCCAATCTGCATTTTAACGAACGAAATAGTCTCTCTCGGCTGGTGAATCTTGCCCCCGGTGGGCTGGTGCGCATGAACTTTGGCGTGACGCCTACCTTCCAGGAGGAGCAGAAATAACCGTGACTAAAGACTCGAAAAGCAGACTCTTTCTCTTTAGCTTGCTCTCTAATTCTCTTGCTGGTGGGTCTGCGGGTTTACGCTCTGGGCTTGCATTGGGCGTACTTGCGAGTTTTGGGCTGCTGCCTAATGCTGCCAAGGCTCAAACGACGGCTGGAATAGCTCAATCTATTGATACGCCAGTAGCTCCACCGTCTGACAGTGATTCATTAGAAGCAGTCGCACCTGGCGTTGAGGTGAAAACCCGTGAAACACAGTGGGACGTACCGTGGATCGAGTCTGCTCCTGTGGCTATAGCAGATTATGCACCTGCCACAGCACAGTTAGCGATCGCCTTTGAGGAAGAAGCTGCCACAGCTCAAGCCGACCAAAACAACTTTCCCCTAATTGCGATCGCGCCGCCTGTTGCACAAAACGCTATAGAAGCAGATAGCGATATAGAAGCAGATAGCGACGAGGCAGAGAGCCAAACGGAGAACCCAGCAGCAGAAGAGACAGAACGCACAACGCTTCTTCGTACCGATTCGCCGCTGAGGGCGATCGCGCCTGCTGAAGCAAAAACCTCGTTCGATACGATTGCGCCGCTGATTGCGATCGCGCTTGCAGCTAACGAGGAAGCAGAAGAAGCTCAAAATAGAGCCTGGATAGCCTTTGCCCCCCAAAACAGGGAAAGCAATAAAAAAGCGCCCTGGCTAACCCGTTCGCTGTCCGATAATAATCCGTCGGTTCCAACAGATTCTGCCGATCCGCTGGTAGCCTTCAACCTATCGCAGCCTGAGACCAGAAAGCGGCCTGCTCCTTGGATTGCACTCACGCCAACCGAGCTAACAGATTCAGAAGATGACGAGATTGCCGCTATTGATGCACCTGCTCGACCTGCCGTAGGCAGCTATGACGTAAGCGGACTGCAACAAACTTCTATTACGCCGGAAGGTTTGGCCAATGAAAATGAAATTGCCGTTTCAGCCGAAGCCAGCCAGATAGAATTTTTGAGCCCAGCGGCTGGGGCTTTTTTGGATATTCCAGCAACATCAGTGGTTCTGCGTTTTCCAGTTGGTGCCAACATTGCCCTTTTAGCTAACGGCCAGATGGTGGACGCTAGCCTAATTGGGAGAACAGAAACCGACTCGACTACGCAGCTACGCACTCAAACTTGGTATGGTGTTCCGCTGGCGGCTGGTGAGAATGCCCTAGAAGTGATTTCTACAGAAACAGGCGACGTTTTACAAAAGCTTTTTGTAACGGTACGAGGTTTGCCTGAGCGCCTAGTGCTGCTCTCGCCCAACGCAATTCCCTCTGATGGGCGCTCTACGGCCAATGTTCGCGGTCAGCTAGTGGATAAATCGGGTAACATTTCTCGCTGGGATTCTGTGGCAACGCTGAGAGCCAGTGATGGAGAGTTTTTAGGAGCCGATTTTGATCCTGATATGCCGGGTTATCAAGTAGAAATTCAGCGCGGTGAGTTTGCTGCCGAGCTACAGTCTTCGCTAGAGTCTCATCTGGTGCAGATACAGGCGTATGCTAACGGGTTGGATGCCTTTAGCCAAATTCAGTTTGACACACCGCAGCGACCTAGCTTAGTTTCTGGCGTTGTAGATATTCGGTTCGGCGCTCGGGGCACCGACTTTTACAGTAGCTACAGAGAGTTTTTGCCGGTAGATGGCGACAATAGCTATGGACTAGATATAGATGCAGCGGTGTTTGCAACAGGTAATATTGGTGAGTGGTTGTACACGGGGGCTTATAACAGCGATCGCGCCCTCAATGAAAACTGTCGCGGCGACGCTAGCCTCTTTAAAGCGAGTGATGGCGACTGCACCAATCAATACCCAACCTATGGCGATGATTCTTA
>JBARVS010000540.1:0-7802 GCA_049646385.1 Phormidesmis sp.
TAGGATCGATGCGCCCAAGCCCTGATCGAGGTAGGTCAAAACCGGCGGGGTGGCTTTGCCCAAGGGACGCAATAGGGGCGTCATGCTGTGCTGACACAGAGCGTCACAGGCCCGCAGCAGCGCGGCCATGGTGGGGTTGGTGCGGGTGTTAATCGCATCGGCATAAAAGTCGAGTAGCACTTCTGTTCTTAAATAGTGTTTACGAAATTGCACGAGCTGCTGCTGCACTTGTTGGAGATCTAAGAGCGTTTCTGCCGCTGTCCATTTGGCCTGCAAAACCGCTGACTGCTGCTGGAGTTGATGTACGGCGGTGAGCAGGTTTTGGCGCAACACTACGCCAACATATTGCTCTAGTCCTTCCCAGGCACTCGGGGCGGCTAAATCATCTAGGCTGCCGAGGCGCTGAGCCGCCATTACCCAATGGGCCACCTGGCGGGCCACCTGCATCCGCAAATTTTCAATCCGATTGGGGTTCATGTCAAACGCTACTCCCGGTGAAACCCGGCAACCACTTGAACATTGGCCTCGGGCATCCCATCCGAAAAATGAAAACTGTACAGGCTAACCGGTTCGCCGCGTAGGGCTTTTGACAGGGTGGCTAAGCCAGGAGGATGATTGAGCCTTACTTTCAGCGTAACGCCGTCGGCAAAGTCTTCTGTTGCCGCGACAAAATCCTGGGCCTGCTGCTTGAGATAATGGCTCAAGAACAGTCCTAGCCAGTCGAGTACCTGCCGAGTTAGGCGCTCGTTGACCACCTGCGGCAGCAGCTTCAGCGCTGGGCCTCGGGCATATTCCGGGGTAACCATGCCGTGAATGATTTTGACATGTCCGGCAAACTGGCCAGACAGTGCTGCTTTTAGCTTGGGTTCTATCAATGCATGCAGCAGCGCTACCACTGTGCCAATGGGGGCGCTGCGACGTAGCCGCACGGCCACCGCTTGAGCATCGACCTCACTCAAAAAGAGACAGGCGCGTAGCTGATTGGCCGGGAAATCGAATGTCAGGTTCAAATCGCTCGCCCGACGGGCAGTGGCCTCTCCATCTTCGGTCGGCATCATTTTGAGAGATGCCCCCGGAATTTCTAGATAATAAAACCGCTGGCCGACGGCGGTAGTGGGCTGATGATCGAGATATTTGTGAGAGACTTCGCGGCCCAGGCCCGCTTCGCCTAACAGCATCCCGGCGGCGGCAGGGGTGAGCGGATGGAGTAGCGAGCGCGCCTCCGATATCCCCAGCCCAGGCACATGGGTTTCACCCTGACAAATCTGACTCAGCCGCGTTCCTGGAATCGCCTCATATAGGTGAATTCGCGCCTTAAGCATGCGCCCCGGCATCAGCCCTAGCCGGTCTCGCAAAAAGACCGCTAACGGCACGCCGCAAAATGTCTTAACCGTCCGTGCGATTTCCGGCGTGAGCGTGACTTCAGAGATTCGGCTAAATTTTTTGTAGCGCTTGTGGCGATTGCGTAGCGGCTGCATAAGCCAAGTCCCTCTTGTGCGGCTGCTCTCTCGCAGATCGGGGCGGCTTTCGTAGCTGGTTTCGGGCAGTACAGGCGGCAAATTAGCGGCGGCGGCTTTCTCAAAAGCTTCTAAAACAAAGCCTTGTAGCAGTTCCTCATTGTCCAACACATAGTCAGGCAAAGCCGCTACCTGACGGACGGTTTCCTCCACGGTGGCGGCAACGGCGGCCCCGGCAGCATTCGCTTCATCTTCTGGCGTAACTTCTAGCCCAATCAGCCGCAGCCCCACATCCACAATCGCCTGAGAGAGCAGCGGTGCGTACTTTTTGCCCACAAACTTACGAATCAGCTTGGCAATTAGTTTAGCGAGAAATTTGACTACTTTTTGACGCCCGATTAGCCGCAGCCCCAGCTTTAAAGCGGCCATGACAGCAGGAACAAAGTTCTCAACCACTGGCATCGGGTCTTCGTCTTCCTCCAGCGCGGCCACTTGCTGAATAAAGTCAGCTCGGGCCTGATCCAAGCTGTCTATCGCGTCTGCTGTCATCGGCTGCTTTGCTTCGGCGGCATAGCTAGCGACAGAATCATCCATATCGGTTTCGGCTTCGGCAAACAGCAAGTTGGCCACCTGCTCGTCAAACTCATTTTGGATAACGGAAATATCCTGAGTTGCCCCTTCTTCTAATTCAAACGTCTCAAATTCTTCGACTTCTTTGCCAAATAGTCGCTTGGCGAGCCCCTGAGCTAGCAGACGATACTGAGCGGGAATGCGGTTAAGGGCAAACTTTAGTACGCGCTTCAAAAGCGGCTTAATCAGCTTTTTGAGTCTGTTGAGCACTCCGGCCAGTCTCTTTTTAATAAATTTTCCGGCTGTTCGAATACCCTTGCCGACCGCTTTGACGCCCTTTTTAACGCCTTTGACCACTTTTTTGGCGACACTCTTGACTTTGTTCTTAACCTTTTGAACGGCGCGCTTAGCCTTTTTCCCTAATTTCTTTAAACCTCGGCCAATTTTCTTGAAAATGCCGCCTTCAAACACAGGGGCATACTGGTCAACCAAACGTTCAATATCGGCGATGTTGGTATGTTCTAAATCAACGTGATCTAGCTCGCTGGCCAGCCCTTCTATAAAGGCTTCTAGCTCGTAAGTGACAGGTTCAAAGTGAGCTTCTAACAAAAATTCAGCTTCTCTTTTTTGGCTGATTGGGTCGCCAAATTCGCTCTCAAACTGCTCGTGATACAGTTCAGTCGCTTCGTCGGCAAGATCTAAAACGGCCTCGTCAAACTCCTGGTCATAAAGCTCATTGAGAAAAGCAACGTAGGTTTCCATCTCAGGGGAAACAATACCCGGACGATTGAGTGGATTTTCGAGTTCGTAGATAGAAGGAAAGGGGCTGTCAGATTCTGTAAAGCCCGAAGATGTGAAACCTGAAGCCGTGTCTGAGGGTTCGGCAGTTTCAGCCGTCTCTCCCGCCATTGAGAACGACGAAGGAAAAGGAGATTCAAGGGTGGCGCTTGAAATTGGGGACGTTGTGGTGTTTTCAGCAGACGACATAATCTTCTCCTTGTAGTGAGGATAGTGGCTTAAAAGCAGTTGCTTTATAGACTGTTATGAGGAATAAGGACGTAATAGAGTGCTGGTTCGAAGGTGCTTCTAAGATGGCAATCTCAACAGTGCAGCGTAAATAAGGAAAAGTAGGATACTACAATCGGAACGGTGATGAAAAATAGGGAGTTTGCAGGGGGCGCTAGCCGCAGTACAGATTTATCGGTAATTTGTGAATAAGTTAGGAGCTAGGCGCAAGATATCTAAAGGTGTATCGTGAGCAATGTCATTTTTGAATGGGTGTGGTCTCAAATTGTGGATGACATCGCACCGGCCAAGCGTTCGACCTATCGCGCTATTTTGAGCGGGGCTTGGCAGGGCAAAACCTATGGCCAAATTACCGAAGGGTTGCAGTATTCCGAAGTCTATTTACGCCAGGACTTAGCGCCTCACCTATGGAGCCTGCTCTCCGATAAGTTTGGCATTCCCCTCTCCAAAAAAACCTTTAAATCAACCCTCTCCAACCAATACCAAGCCACCCAAACCCCAAACTATCCTGTCTCCTCATCTCCCTTTTCCCTGTCTCCCCCGCTTCCCTCACTTCCCTTCGGCGATCGCGGCTGTATCACCCGCGACGAGCATTTTTTTGATCGAACAACCGTCTTAGCCGAAATATTTGAATCCCTTAGCAACTGCTGGAACGTCTCTATTGTCGGCGAACGGCAGGTGGGAAAATCTTCTTTGCTCGCTAAAATCTGTCGGCAGGGTGCCGCTGCGCTCAACCTCGACAGCCGTCAAATTATCTATTTAGATATGGAGCTAATCCATACCGAAGAAACTTTTTTCCAGCGGCTGTGTAAAGAAATGGATGTAGATAGCTGTCGTGGCTATGACCTTTTAGAAGCCACGCAGGAAAAAAAATATATTCTTTGCATCGATGAAATTGAAAAAATGCGCAACCCCGAAAAGTTTAGCGGCGACGAGCGCGATGAACTGCGCGGCCTATCTGACGGGGCCCATATGCCCTTCACGCTAGTCACGGCTAGTCGAACCCCTTTGGATGAGCTTTTCCCAGACGATTTATATGCGACCTCTCCTTTTTTCAACATTTTTCAGCAGATTCGGCTGTCCCCCTTTTCCGCAGAGGTGGCCTCGGCGTTTTTGAAGCATCGCCTACGCGATTTCCCCATTCAGTTTAGCGATGATCAAATTCGCACTCTGATCCAAAATAGTGGTGGACATCCTGCCACGCTCCAAAGGCTCGCGAAGGCTCTTTACTCAGAACTTTCTCAGGCATGAGCAGAGCGCCAAACGAACCATGCCTACTTTTCCTACCCCGTCTTGCCGGGTTCCCGACTGTCTGAATCCTCTCAGCGTTAGGCATGTGCTGCTCGTTGCCTACTGGATTTATGGCTGTCCAACGGCGCTTAAATACTATCTTTACAGCGCTGAGCCTGCGCTCTATAAATCCGCTCACGGCGGCGGCATGCTCAAAACGCTGACGATTAGAGCCTATCGCAATCTTTATTTCTGCTTGCCGCTCACGGTTGCCTTGCTTTCTGTCGGTCTGAGCGCGATCGCCCTACAGCTACTCCCGTCGTCCGTATTTTCCTGGTCTCACTGGGTGCTAGGACTTTTCATGGGCAATATCATTGGCATTGTTTTTCTGATCATCTTTAGCATTACGTTTAGCCTGACCGCTGGTACGGCTCGGGGCGCAGCTAGTGGGTCTATTGTGAGTGTGGCGGCAGGCGTGGCCAATGCTACCGTGCTGGCCGTCGTGCTGGGGCGATCGCCCGACTGGTCTTTTACTCAATTTTTAACGCCAGGGAACTTTGGCGTGGTCGTCTTGTTTGGCATGGTTATCGGCACTTCTGTAGCACTGACGATTGGCGGAATTATCGGCGGCATCACCGGCATTATTACGGGGTTGGCCTCCGGCACCATCGCTGGTACTGTTTTTGGCATTATCGCGACGGCGCTCAACCAATTGGAAATTTCTAGTCTGGCCTATGCCACCATCATTGGTCTGGCGGCAGGCGGGGCGTTTGGCGCTTCTATGACCTTCGCTAGCTGCCTGATCATTTGCCTAGTAATGGGCGTTTTTATTGGCCTCTCGATTGATGTAGCGCTGTATCAGAATGCGATCGCCACGGAAAGAGCCTTATTGTATGGCGCGATCGCGACCCTTATCGTTTGGACGGGCACCCTGCGCGTTATCCCATTCCACATCGGCTATCTGCTCTATCTCGCCATCAAAGCCGTTCCTGGCCTACGGCTCCAACTCCATCCTATTGCGTGGGATGAGCTGATGGTTTTGCCGCTACCTGGCACCTATCAGTATTTAGAAAACTCACTCAATCAAAATCCAGCACTGGGCTTACAGCAGCTCATCCGGGTCGCTCGAAACCCACTTCACCGGCCCATAGTGCAGCGCATCTTAAAAAAATACCTGAGCCAAACAAACAATTTTCTCCCTTCGCTCTATCGCTTTTTAGACAATCCTGCGAGTCGGGCATATGTCTTTGCACCGGTTGGTGCCATTGATTGGGAACGCTTGCCGACGGCAAAGCAACTCCTATTAGGAGAACTCAGCAGCCAGTGGGTGAACTGTACCGCTGAACCGACTAGCTACCGTGTAGAGCGTTTTATCTACGGCATGACTTGGCTACAGCGAGATCATGTTAGGACAGCGCAAACGGCCTTCTATCAGCTACTTTATGACATCAGCTATAGCCCAGAAACTCAATCTGAACGGTTCAATCTCTTGAACTATGCGCCGGTTTATTCTGCCTTTGGCTCGCAACCCGGTGGCGCAGAAATGAGTCAGTCTTTAGGTGCGATCGCCCAGTTTTTAAGCTATACCCATACCGCTCAACTTTCTCAAGCTGACGAACTAGCTATGAGTTTGCCTCCAGCCAGTGACGCTATCAGGCCGGATGTCGTTGATATTCTCAGCCGCCTTAGCCAAGTCGCTCGTGATATTTCAACTGCCAAAAAAAGCAACAGTTTATTCATTCAACAAGGATCTTTACTGAGAGCTAACAGCACACTCGAAGCCCTGAATAAAAAGGTTCTCACTGAAGTTGTCTCGCCAGAATTTAAGCTGCTAAAACGAATTATTGAACAATGGAGCCGGTTTATTATTGAGGCGGGTGGAGAAGTCGCCCGCCTCAATCGCATACCCTCTTTTCTAAAAAATCCATACATCATCGGAACGCCTGTTACCGGCGATGCCCTAATCGGCAGAGAAGACATTCTCAAACGAATTGCCGACGAGCTATTTACCATTCCAGGTCAGTGTCCTTCTATTGTGCTTTACGGACATCGGCGAATGGGAAAGTCTTCAATTCTGAGAAACTTGAGTGCCTACCTGCCGTCGCCCAAAATAAAAATTGTTGACTTTAACATGCAGGTTCTAGGGCATGTTTCGAACACGGGCGAGCTGCTCTATGCCTTAGCCCGACAAATTTACAGGTCTTTGATGTCTTCTTTGATGTCTGAGCAAGCCAGTCATATTGCCATGCCTGAGCGCGAAAAATTCACCGGTCAAAATCCCTATCATGCACTCAATGATTTCTTTCAGCTATTGAGTCAAATTCTAGGGGGCTACAGCTTTATAATCGCCATTGATGAATTTGAGAAAATTGAGGAAAAAATAGAGAAGGGCCAGCTGTCAGAGAGCTTGTTAGAATTTTTGAGAGGACTGACCCAAACCTATTCCTGGTTTAGTTTGGTTTTTGCTGGCTTACATACGCTAGAAGAGATGTGTCATAGCTACTGGCATCCCTTCTTTACGAGCATTCCTATTCGAGTCAGCTTTTTGCCTGCCGATGCAGCTAAGCAGATCATCATACAGGCCAATAATATCGCCTATCACGAAGAGGTAATAGGCGATATTGTTTCGCTTACGAACGGTCAGCCCTATCTCATACAGCTGATTTGTCATACCCTAGTTGCCTACTTTAACCGTAACCTGCTCAGCCAAAAAAAGCTGGATGATCCCTTTCTATTGTTCAACTTACAAGACCTGCAAACGGTTCTCAACTCGTCCGAATTCTATTCGATTGGCAACGCCTACTTTAAAGGAATCTGGCTACAGGCCTTTAACAGTCCAGTGATTGGCCAAATTGAGATCTTAAAGCAGCTCGCGCTGCAACCCATGTCAGCCCATCAGGTGGTTCAAGCCACCTGCCTGACTTCCACCACAGTCGCTTTAGCCCTAAACACGTTGCGAGAGCATGATGTTGTCACCTTAAAAAAAGCTCGATTTACCTACACAGTAGAGCTTATGCGTATGTGGGTAGAATCTTGCCAGCTTTGAAGGATGTGAACCCCAAAGCCTAAAGAGGAAGGGTATAATTACGATCTAGGGATTGATAAGCTACGGATAGGATAGATGTATAGCAGTGAGGTTATACGTCATGAGCGGCGTCAGCAAAATAGAAATCTACGAAAGCAGCGAGGCGCTGTGGGAGCGGAATATATTTGCAGTGATTTGCAGTAAAAAGAGGGATGGTTCAGGAGCAGGTTACACTTTCGCTGTACTCAGGTAGGCTAATGGCGGCCCCTTCCTGAGTGCGATCACATAAGCTAAAAGCTTGTCGCCAGCCCCCTTTAGTGATCGCTCAATATGAACCCAGCCCTCTCCGTCGCCGCCAGCTTATCCCCCAAGCTCCGCCAAGACATCGGCATCCAGGTGCTTTCGCGCTCGCAACCTATCAGCCACCTGGCCGCGACCCATCAGGTCAGCCGAAAGTTCGGCAGGGTTCAAAAATGCCCGATTTAGGGTAACAC
>JBARVS010000541.1:0-16687 GCA_049646385.1 Phormidesmis sp.
AATGCCGGGAATCTTTAGCGTAATCGTAAGCAGCCAGCGAACTTGATTGCACTTAGCATAAAAAGAAGGTGGGTATTGAGAAGGGATTTCTATTTTTTCGCTGTAGTCTGCCTGCCGCTCGCCCGAAACAATGCTGCGCTCAGGCAGAAGCTTTTTCCACAGCTCATGAGTCTTGCTAATGGTGTCGGTGCCCTCGCTGTATTGCACCCACTCATCGCAAACTAGCTGAGCTTTAATGTGAGCTGATGCACTCAAGGTGCCCTTGCGCAGCCGCCTGCGATAGTAAAGGGGGCAGGTTTCGCCTAGGCGCAAAGGATATTTTGGCAGGACAAGCTCGGCAGGATGCAGCTTTAGATTTGTCCACATTTGCAAAAGACCTGAACCAAAAAAGAGCAGGCCCAGAACCTCAAACAGGCCAACAAACGCGATCAAAAAAATACTAAATACGTTAATCAACTGTAGAAGAGCCAGTAGGGGAATAAGGGCGATCGCGCTCCAGCTCAGCCCAAAAATCGCCATAACAATGCCTGTGTATCTTTCGTAAACGCTCGCGGTGAACACAAAGCCTTCAGATGTGCGTTGAGGAATACTCAGCTCGGTGATTTGCCGTTTTATCTCTTTTTTGGCCTGTCTTTTTGCCATGTGCCCCTTACAGTGCTACTGGCATAGTTCCCTAATTGTCCGACAGCAAATCGGCAAACCCAAACGAGTGCTAAGCAGCTAGCTGCTCGCGCACCCATCGGCGAAAGTTAATTTCGGCAGAGACTTCGTTAAGGACAGCTTCTTGCAAAAATGAGTAGAGGTCTGACTTTTTGATCATGGGAAAGGTGGGCGGGCGATCGCGCTCCACGTAGGCCCCGTTTCGCAAACATAAAATTTGCCACTCACGCCCGTTGAACCATCAAAATTCAGGCACGTCCATGCTCGCGTACAGCAGATTTTTATTGATATCAGTATGTGTAATGTCAACCTCCACCACCAAATCAGGCGCAGGATCTACCGCTAAATCAACGGTATGGTTAGCAACTAAGGCAAAGTTTTGAATGTAGTAACAGTCATCAGGTTCAGCACTCCTCAGCAAATCCTCTCGATCTAGCGTTGTTGAACCCATCGTTTTCATTAATTGACCTGTCTCTACGACTAGGATCAAAATGAAACGTTCGATCAATCTAGCAAAGCGTTCGTGGCTTTCAAGTGGCATAGTAATTTCTAAAACGCCGTTGTCGTAGGTAAATCTGGCACGGGTACGCTCAGTGAGCAGCTGCTGAATCTGCTTGAACGCCTGCCATTCCAAATTTTGAAAGGTCACCCGTTTTTCACCGATGGGCTTTGTTGGAGCTTCTAGAAGGTACATAGATAGTTTTTGCCTCTACAAACGGTGCCAGATTAATCCTGCTGAACCTATTGTGTCACGCTCATAAAAAATCCTCCCTAGACTTGCGCCTGCCGGAGGATTTGCATTCTGAGTGTAGAGAATCTGGCCTAATGAGGTGAGTCGCTATCGCCCATGGCCATTTGTACAACAGTCGGTTGCCCGCTGTCATCGTGATACTTATTGGCCCAAGCACTGATAAGCCGATCTAACTCATCAAAGGCTGTTTCTCGATTTTCGGCTGGAATGTTTAGCTCTTCTAAAATTCGGCGGGTGCCTTGCTCGGCGCTGGCCCACTCGCGCATCAGCCGGAAGTATCGCGCAGTATCATCCATCATGGTGAAAGTTCTTTCTTCAGCGCCGACCGGAGAGTACGAAGCTCTAGTCAGCGCATAAAAGGGCATACCGCCAATGGGTGAATCGATTCTTGCAACGGTGCCTGCGTACATCAAACGTCTTCTAATATGCTCTGCGAGAGCATCACTAAGGGCCATGCGCCGATCTTCTGGCAGGGTAGATTGCGATCTGGCGTGCAGGAAATCTATCAGCTCCATGAACTGAACCCCTGTGAGCAGCTGCGCGTTGGGTAAAGGGTCATCTATATCGGCGGCTTTCAGCTTAGCTTCTACCTGACGCTTTTCTTCGGCGCTGAGGCTAGCACCTGGTACTCGAAAGTCACCCGCTTTCCAAGGATATCGCTGTAGCCACACGTGAGGTAGCTGAATGAGATAGCCAGGTTCTTGAGAGCCCAGCATTTTTAACAGCTTGCCTTCGGTCAGAGCTGCCTGCATTTCTTCAACAATGGCCTTTACTCGTTTTGGCTCAATGTGGTGGAGGTGCCCGGTCATCCGTAGATTGTTTTTCTGTTCTACGTAGGTGGTGTAAATGGCGCATTTAGCCGCCGTCGCAGCTGCATCTAAAAAGGCTCCATGACGATGCCCGCCCGTGCACATAGCGCTAAAGGCTAGGTACATCATAATTTCGTCGATCGCGCTGGGCTCTAACTTTTTAACTAAATCAGTGTTGCTGGTCATTAACAATCAATCAAGCGGAAATGCTTAACACTTATAGAATGCACAGAAGACTAGAATGCACGGAAGACTAGAATGTACAGAAGACAAATAAAAGGGAGCTGCACTGTAGCGCTGTTGTGAAGCTTGAGTGGCACTATAGCGCTACGGGATACTGCTACAGGCTCGAATAAGAAATGACTAATACCATTGACCATAAAGTAGAGCACTGATTTAACAAGTCTTTACTTAGTCAATATTCTACACCGTGTGGGGATATTCACTCAATTAATACTGTGCCAGATGTATGCCAAACGCCCTATTAAAGAGCGCCTTACCTTACAGAATCGGGGGTAGCGCTCGACCGCTGCCTCGATGGGCAATAGAGACTTTGCGTTTGGTTGAATTTTCCATGGCAGAGTCTTCGCCGTCATTGCCTTCTGGTTCGCTGTCGATTCGACCGCTGCCTCGGTAGGCAACGTCAATAGAGTCGCCGTAATTTTCGGTTTGGGTAGCTGACTCAATAATGGGTAACCAGCTTTGTTGAGCGCTACTGCTCGCTGCACTTGCCGTCAGCATACCCACCGAAGTATCTGCTAAATCGGGCGGGCTGTGAGGGTTTTGTAACTGGGCTTCTTGAGAAGCGACGCCAAAGGTGCAAAAAGCGGTAAAGAGGCTGCTAAGTAAGTAGTGATGAGAAGTCAGCATGGTTGCTAAGTGATTTCCAAGTCATTACTTATAATTACGTTGGCGCTTAGTAAAGTCAGGAAAATATATATAAAGAGTTGACCTAATTACAGCATATTTATCTGCTCGCAGAGTAACCATTTTCCAGCCGAGTTCCATACACCTAGAATATCTACTTGTTGCCCGTTTGATATCTTTTTGAAAAACTCCGTAATTTCCGATCTAATTGTTATTAGTAAAATGCTTTCTGAGTATGTTCCTGTTGTTTTTTGATACAGCTTGTACTGATTTTCAGCTTTGCAGTGAAATTCACCTTTGAAAGAAATAAGGTGGCTGGAGGCAGAAATAGGCGGCAGATTTGTAGTTTCTAGCGGGTAATTAAAGGAATGATAGCCGCTGATTGGATAGCGCTCAGGATGGGTGAAATAGTATTTTTGCAGGGTCTGCCACTGAGGATGGTCGGGGGCGGCGTTGAATAAAGGGATAATGGCTGCTGGCGCGATCGCGTCCGTAATCAAGGCTATCTGAAGCGATCTCACCCCACCTTTTAACGCGGCTAGCGCTCTCGGCTCACACCCTTGTTCGACGCATAGCGCTGCGGCCATTCCAGCGGCTTGCCCAATGCCTAGCACCACGGGCTGAAGCCGGGTTGCGCCGTTTGCAATGTGAGATACAGAGATGTTTTTGTCGCAGGCTAGCAGGCCGTCTATGGTGTTGGGCACCAGCGCTTCGTACGGAATGGTGAAGGGCGTGCCTGTCTTGCGCCCGCCCCAGCGGATGGCTTTGGGCGCTAAGGGCATTTCATAGCCGGGGTAGTGATGGTCGTTGGGATAGTTGCCGACGGCGATCGCGCTCATTTCTCCCTGTGCGTTTATTGGCAGCGTCGCTACCTGCCCGCCTGCTGCTGGCAAAATATGACCTTCACAGACCGTCGTAAGCCCTTTGAGCCTGCGGCTTTCCCGGTAGTAGGGCATCAGGGCAAAGCCGCCACCGGGCGATCGCGCCGTTTGAGGAAAAATGTTTTGAGCTAAACCATAGCGGCGACCGAGCTGCCTTTGAATATGGCAGGCAAACGCCTGAGAGTGCCACTGGGCCTCCTGCTCGTACTCAGCGCGGGCTTCGTCTGACTCAATTAATCGGTGTAGACCTACGCCATAATCGTTGCCCTGATGCGGCCAATTGATCATGAAGCGATTGTCAGGCAGACGACCGTAGTTAAGGCAATAGTTAAGGCAATCTTCACCCGATGAAGCTCCTGCCTTGCCATAGCCAGTCCATGCGCCTTCAAATGCACTATCAGGCGGGGCGACTGGAGGCTCTGAAATTATCGGTGCCTCTGTACCCTCACCGTAGTCCTGCATGATCACGACCCAGGTAGGTGACTGTACCGGATAGCGCTGGGTGATGGCATAAAGCGGATCGGTCGGATCGGTTAAAGAAACGGGGGCGCTGGGCTCTTGCCAAACGTTTTGACTTTCCAAGCCCCAGCGGTGCGGCACCTCGGCTAAGGCCAGTAAATCGCCGAGTTCAGTGCCGTCTAGAGTGATTTTTGCCTTTACCGTAAGGCGATCAAACTGTACGCCTGTGATGCGATCGCCCTGTCGCAGCACGGCTTGAGGTTGCTGCCCAGTTATCCATGTCAGGTTAGGAAGCTGCTGCACCCAGTCTGCAAAAATTTGCGCCCCCACCGCCGGGTCATAGGTAAAAAGGCTCACCCAGCCGTTGTCTAATCCGCCGGGGTGCTTTTGTCGCAAAGCTTTTAAAAACGCGCCCCAAATGCCCGTTTGAAACGCGGCTAGCTCATTGCCATCTGGGGCAGATACGCCCGCTGCTGTGAGCATTCCCCCTAGCCAGGGCAAATCAGAAACGAGCACCACTTGAATATCAGCACTACGCCGAGCGGCTTGCAGGGCCGCAGCGGTTCCTCCGGTTCCCCCACCAACCACTAAGACATCGACTGTCATGACATCCATGGCCGTAGCTATCCTTTTTTTATTTTTATTTTTTATTTTTGGCCCGAGCTTTGGCCGATAGTTTGCTGCCATTCTAGGCCCGTTCTGCCAGTGACCACCCAAAGGAGCGATCGCGCCCCATCTCGAACTTCTCTAGCAAACGTTTCCGGGCGCTCTGGGCTTTGCGCTGTCGAAATTTCTATCGGCTTAAAGTTAATGCCCCGACTTCCTAACACAATTTGGGCCACTATGCTAGCTCGGCGCATATGGTAGTCAGACGTAATCAAATACACTTGGTGAATACGCCTGTCCTCCAGTTTGTCAATAAGGGTTGTGAAATTGGTCACCGTATCGACGGCCTGATAGTCCAAAGCCCACTGCTCATTAGGCACCTGCGCTTCATCAAAAACCCACTGCGCATATTCGCGATTGCTGCCAGAAGACACCCAAATCCTCACGTTAGGATGCTCTTTGGCAAACTGCGCAGCAAACTGTTCACGCTCGGGTGCGCCCCCCAATACAATCGCAACTGAGGGATTTAAAAACTGCTGTTGGTAGCGCAGGTATGTGATCCCAATCAAAGGGGCGGCGACTATTAGCGTTACCGCCCACAGGCAAAGCTGCTTTGGCCCTCGAAAAAGACCTGAGCGATGATGTGTCACAGACGGCTTGAACCGATAGCGGAAGGTTCGTGAGTGAAGAGCTGATGAGCCCTGCGCCTGCCCTCTTTTCATCTTGTCTTTCCTGAGAGACCCCCGTTTTTAGCGGGGTGAGGGATAAGGGCTGGTTGGGTGGGGCTAGATGCCCCCGAAGCCAGCAGCCCAGTGCTGCGTTTAATGAGCCGCACCTTAGCAGCGGTGAACTGTCCTAGCCGCTTCCAGTTGATGTCGCTAACCGATACTTGCTTAGCCGTATCGCCCGACACCCAGCCAATCTGCTCAACGCCTGCCTTTATAGCGCTAACGAGGTCACCCTTGCGGAAGCCATGCCGGGTAACAGTGCCGCCATAGTTTCTGCGCTTGCCACCCTTGGCAAACTGCAATAGATGCAGCTGACGACGGCAGATAGACGGACGACGAATGACCCTGAACACCGCAGCGGTCATCTCGACAGCGCCTACCCAATCACCGCCATCAGCACCGCGTCGGTGAAACTGACGGTATTGAACAAACTCTGATGCAGCCAGCGCCACCCCGTCCATCGCATGAGCAGCAGGCGACTGCTCAGCTTTGTGGCTAGCCTTTTCGATGCCTAGATGCCGACGAATGTTAGCCGTCTTCCAGCCCAATTGAGTCACGACAGATGCGAGCGTTTCGAGCTGCTCAATCGCCCATCGTTGGCCGACCATCACCGGGCTAAAGCCTTGGTTGCCTCGGGCCTTAACGTATTCGTACACAATCTTGGTGACTGGCAGAATGCGACATAGCTCGCTGACAACTCTCAGCTCTAGCTGCCGATTGGCTTTGATAGAAGGTGGCACCTTGCGGGCTATCCGATTATCAAAGCGCTGCTCTCGGTGATTGCGTTCAGCAAATGGCACCTCACGGTTAATCCGACGAGCCCTGCGGGTACGGCGCATCATGGCGCGTTGTGCCATCCGCTGCTTTACGGTCTCGAACGGTAGAACCAAGTGAGCCATAAACAGCGTGGCTTTGGCTGACTGCACCCCGATACCGCTATACAGCTTGCCAGGGTCAACGCCGACGACAACAGGCTGAGTCTTGGTGCCCGAAGGCGCTTCGACTAGCTGCACATAGAACAGTCCGGTATCTGACCATCGCTTGACGGCCTTGCCCTGCTCTAGCCACTTCCTAGCCCGTGAAGGCTGGGTGGGCATCAGGGGTTTGTCGCCAGAGTCTACGACTGGAATACGCATGAGAGATAATCTCGCAAATGGTTTGAGTCTCCTCGGGCAACTCAGCTTGCATGTCCTGCCATCACGCAGCGCCTATGGCTTCTAGGCTTAGAGCGGTACAGGCTGGGGAAGTACCTGTACGTCCGTAACAAACTGAGTCTCAATGCCCTAGTCAACTGTTTAACTCAGGGATAATCCCCCCAAGTTAACTCAGGGATAATCCCCCCAAGCCCCCGTTTTCAGCGGTGGGTAGTTGACTTGCATAGGGTCATCTGCATGGGAGTAGGGATGCAACTTTAAAGATAGGCAACCATTTAATTAGTTTTGATCATAAAGCAGTTCTTCCCCGCTAAATGAAAAAATAAAGCCCATATTTATTAAACAAATCAAAAGTATTTTGTCAGATCTATTTATGGCATAGCTAAACAACTTTCAAAAAAGATAAAAAGCTGCTTTTTTGCCTATATAAAAATCACCTGCAAAAAAGCAGTGAGTAGCGCTTAAGATTACCCACTGCCGATTGCTATTCATCAACTTAGCTTGCTTAGCCTGGTGATATCCGCTGTTACACTTCTACCATCTGCTGATCTTTTGCCTGATGGCCGTGGATGGAAGCATTTTCCTCAGTGGATTCTGTGAGCTGTACTTTCGAGAGCATGGCTCGCAGGGTAGTCCCTTCTATGACTTCTTCTTCCAATAGCTGCTGAGAAATGGTCTCTAGTAGCTCGCGATTGTCTCGCAGTATCGCCAGCGCCCGCTGGTGCGCCGATTCCACGATGCTTTTAACCTCTGTATCAATCGCTTTGGCCGTTTCGTCACTGACTAGGCGGCGAGCGTTAGGAGCCGCGCCGTTATCTAAAAAGCTGTTCTGCTTGCTGCGGTCATAAGCCAGTGGCCCCAGCACTTCGCTCATGCCGTAGCTGGTCACCATTTGCTCGGCGACATCGGTGGCTCGCTGCAGGTCATTAGCCGCGCCTGTTGTAATCGAGCCAAACACCACCTCTTCGGCAGAGCGACCGCCCAGCATCGTCGCAATTTGCCCTCTTAGCTCAGCCTCGTCTCGCAAAAAGCGGTCTTCAGTTGGTAGCTGCAAGGTATAGCCCAGCGCGGCCATTCCCCGAGGCACAATCGAAATTTTTTCGACCTGGTCGGTTCCTGGCATAGCGGCACCTACTAAGGCATGGCCTACTTCGTGATAGGCCACAATCTCTTTTTCCTTGTCGTTTAGCACACGGCTACGCTTTTCTAGCCCAGCGACAACGCGCTCAATGGCTTCGGCAAAGTCCTGCTGTTCTACCGATTCGCGATGACTGCGGGCGGCGAGCAGGGCGGCTTCGTTAACGAGGTTGGCTAGATCTGCGCCTGCAAATCCGGGAGTGCGAGTGGCGATCGCCTTCAAATCCACCTCATCGGACAGCTTTACTTCCTTTGCGTGAATCTGCAAAATGGCATCGCGTCCCTTTAGATCGGGCCGATCTACTAGCACCTGTCGGTCAAAGCGCCCCGGACGTAAAAGCGCCGGGTCTAAAATTTCGGGTCGGTTCGTTGCGGCTAGCACAATAATCGTAGATTCTTCAGCCCCAAAGCCGTCCATTTCAGCTAGTAGCTGGTTGAGCGTTTGCTCGCGCTCGTCATTGCCGCCATAAAAGCCGCCCGAAGAGCGCGACTTACCAATCGCATCTAGCTCATCAATGAAAATGATGCAGGGAGCCTGCTTTTTTGCCTGCTCAAACAAGTCGCGGACGCGAGATGAGCCAACGCCCACAAACATCTCGATAAACTCGGAGCCTGAAATGCTGAAAAAAGGAACGCCCGCCTCGCCCGCTACGGCTTTAGCCAGCAACGTTTTACCCGTTCCTGGCGGGCCAACTAACAGCACTCCTTTCGGAATGCGCGCGCCTAAGTCGGTGAACCGCTTCGAGTTTTGTAAAAAGTCTACGATTTCTACTAGCTCAGTTTTAGCTTCATCTACGCCAGCAACATCCGTGAATTTAATTTTGGTGTCGTCATCTTCTACGTAAATTTTGGCGCGGCTTTTACCAATAGAAAAGATGCCGCCTTGTCCACCCCCGCCCTGGCCGCGTGCCAAAAATAGCCGCCACACGGCGATAAAAATCAGCGGTGGCACTACCCAGCTCAGCAGGCTAGGAATCCACGCCGTGCCAGAAGGCGGCTCGGCGGAAAACTCTACGCCGTTTTCTTGCAAAACGGTCGGTAGGTTTAGGTCGAAAACGGGGGTAGTTTCGTACAATACGCCGTCAGCTTCCAACTGATACTGAATGCTTTTTTCTCCTACCTGAGCGCTGCTGACCTGATGATCTTTAACTTGGCTGATAAAGCTGCTGTCAGGCACTCGCTCAGCCGCCTGACTAAATGAGTTAGGCAAAAAAGTGCTGATGACCAGCACCGCGCTAATCGCCAAAAATATCCAGTTAGCCGTCTTACGCTGCTGCGGCTTCTTGTCCTTAACGGGCATAAGGTCACTCGCTTGTCTTTTTTAGATACGCTGTTTTGCAATAGTCGTATCGTAACAAGGGCAACGATTCAGGTTGATCCCTCCGATGGGGTGATTTCCGTAAAAATGATATCCATCAGCTAAGCCCTTAACAGCAGAAAAACCGTCCGATGCAGCGCCTTACTAGGCTTTTCTTAGGCTTTTTTCCCCACCAAATAGATGTCGGAACACAGGGATGGCTTTAACCGCAGCGGATAGTCCATGAGCTTGGTGAGCAATCGAACGGCTGGTTTTGAAGAGTAGTAGCCTAGCCAGTTACGTCCATGTATTTTGACGTCTGTCAGCCCCATATCGCGAGCAATGTATTTAAGATCGCTCACGTCAGGCTCGCGAACGTGGCCCCGAAATAGATCCGCTTCGTACCAGTCTTTCATCTGGCTCCATTTGCCAATGCCGAGAGGAACGGTAATACGCTTTCTCATATTTACGCAGTTAGGCACGCCTAAAACGAACGTTCCACCCGGTTTAAGCTTTTTAGCGACTTCGCCAAACAATTTTTTAGGTGAGTGATGCCAATGTTCCATGCTGTCGAAGGTGGTGATGATATCGAAAGCGCCTTCAATGTCTTTGATACCGTTTTCGACGACATCGTGTGAAATGACCTCAACCCCCATGCTGCGATGTAAATCAAATATTGAAGCCCCCACCCGCTGATTGACAGAATCGTTAAAGTCATCGACCAGTACGGTTCGCTTTATGCCGTAAGCCGCACAGCCTACTGAGAATAGCCCTATTCCACCCCCTAGATCGCATATTTCCAGTTCGTCTGGGGCTTTAGGTTTTGCTGCCTCTAGCGCAACGCCTATGTTGAATGTGACTCTATCAACATCCTTAACCTGCCCTTCTACCATGTCTTCGGGGTATTGGGTTGCGACTTTTTTCAGAGCGTCCGATAGCTTCTGGTTCTGCATACTCGTAACTTCTCCATGATTGAAGCCCAGCTATTTATGTAGATGGGGAAGGTTCCATAAAAAAGGCTGCACCCAGAACCAACAGTCCAATAAAAAAGGCCACTTAGTATAGACCGTAGTTGCTTACGAAATAATACTGAGTTAAGCAATAACCAAAGCATACTTCAACATCCTAATTTGGGATCGCTTTGAATGCATTGAGTCTCTAAATTCTTATGATCGCGCCTGGTGGACAACACTAAGTCATGACTGAGAGCGATTACTGAGAGCAATCCGGCGATCGCCAGCGTCATACAAATCAGAAGATTCCTATATTTCCAGCTTGGTAAATTCTTAACCTACTGCTGCTTTGGCGAGCAGAGGCGCGGCTTTAAGCAGCGTTTGGGTGTAGGGATGAGCTGGGGCGCTGAAGATTTGCTCGGTGGAGCCAATTTCTACTAGCTTGCCGCCGTGCATCACCGCAATGCGATCGCACAGGTATTTTGCCACCCACAAGTCATGCGTAATAAATAAATAGGTCAGCGCTAGCTCGTCTTTGAGATCTAGCATTAGCTCTAACACCTGAGCCTGTACGCTGGCATCGAGCATACTCACGGGCTCATCGCAAATGACGAGCTTAGGGTGAGTAATCAGGGCGCGGGCGATCGCCACTCTTTGCTGTTGCCCGCCCGAAATGTCGCCTGGATACCGATGGTAGTAGTCTTCTACTGGCGTTAACCCGACTTTCTCCAGCATGGCCTTCACTTTGTTTGCGGCTTCGGTGTGGCTAGCGAGCCCGTGAATTAGCAGCGGATCGGCAATCCCTCTACCGATGGTCATCATGGGGTTTAAGCAAGCGTGAGGATCTTGAAAGATCATTTGAACATCGCGCCTTTTGGCCTGCAAATCTGAACGCGATAGCGCGGTAAAGTCAATCCCTTGAAACGTTATCTGTCCAGAGGTAGGCTCTACAATTCTCAGCAGCGTTCGTGAGAGGGTGCTTTTGCCACAGCCGGATTCGCCAACCAGTCCAAGGATTTCACCCGGATATAGATCAAGCGAAATGCCATCAACCGCTTTGATCGGCTCGGGTGGATCTTGGCGCAGCAGTTTGCTAATGAGCCCTTGCTCTAGCGTGTAGTGCTTAGTGAGTTTTTTTAAGCTCAAAATAGGTGTAGATTCGTTGGCTTCTATGCCCGCCGAGTTTTCAGCGCCAGCGGACTGTAGCTGATTGGCCGCTCGCAGCAATGACTGAGTGTAAGGATGCTGAGGATTGTAAAAAACTGCTTGGGTAGGGCCAACTTCGACCAGCTTGCCCTGGTACATCACGGCAATGCGATCGCAATACTCTCCGACTAAGGCCAGATCGTGCGAAATCAAAATCAAGCCCATATTGCGCTCGTCGCACAGCTCCGTGAGCTGCTCTAAAATTTGGGCTGAGACCGTGACGTCAAGGCTGGTCGTCGGCTCGTCGGCCACAATTAGCTTGGGATTGAGCACGAGAGCCAAGGCGATCGCCACCCGCTGCCGCATCCCGCCGCTAAACTCATGAGGATACTGCCGCCAGCGCTCAGAAGGGATTTTGACCGATTCTAGGGTGGCGATCGCAATTTCTTTTGCCTGCTTTTTATCCAGCTCAGGCCGATGAGCCAGCAGCGTTTCTAAGCAGTGATCCCCAATCGTCATCAACGGATCTAGCCGCGTCATCGGATCTTGGAATATTAGCGAAACGGCTTCTCCGCGAAAATGCCGCAGCGCATCGGGTGAAAACTCTAAAATGGAGCGCCCTTCAAATAGCGCGCGTCCTTCAATCCGCGTAGCCGCAGGCAGTAGGCGCATAGCCGCTCGCCCTAACGTGCTTTTACCACAGCCCGATTCTCCTACCAGTCCTAGCTTTTCACCGGGCTGCAAACAGAGCGTTACATCATCAACTGCCCAGCTCGACTCGCCGGGATAAGAAACGCGAAAGTTCTCAACGCCCAACAAATCAACGGCCTCTGACGGCTCAGGGATCGCGGCGGGAGGGTTGGTTTGCGCTGGGGATATCGGAGATTCGGCCATAACCTTATAGGTAGGAGCTAGGAGCAGAAGAAAGGTAAGAGCAGCGTTATTTCTCGAATTTTCGCATTAAATAGGCAACGCCAAAGTCGCCATGCGGATGGCCCTTCAGCAGCTCGCCCAGCTCAAATATGCGGCTGGCAATCTCAGGGCCAAGCTTTTCAATCACGGCTAGGCGCTGGCGTTCTACCTGCTCTAGCTTTCTGATGCGCGCCTGCCAGTCGGTTTGAAACACGATGGGGATCTGAACATGCAGGCCCAGCGCCTCAAAGACTTGCCATTCGCCCTGATCGCACCAGAGGCCATCGCACAGCGGGCATCGCTCTATATAGAAGGCATTTTTCTGTAGGTTCAGGCGCGATCGCTTCAAATAAGTCCCGCATTCCGGACACAGTCCTGCCTTGCCATCTAGCGGCGCAGGCTGAAAATCAGTTGCTAACGTCAGCGGCAGCACGTCTTTAGGGATCGCTTCTAGTCCAGCGTTCAGCCCCTGCCAGCGCTGGTAGGTTGGCGCGGGTATCCAGTTTCCGCGACAGCTAGGACAGCACTGTACCGTCAGATTTTCTGCCATTTGAGCGGGCAGCATTTCAACCGTGTTTTCTTTAGGGCAGCGCACACCCAACTTCCTCATTAATGCGTTTTTGCAGAATGCATCTTTGCACCCTACTACAAACTTACGCGATCGCGATGTCTAATATGGCAGTCTATTGTGGCCAGTCTAATCATTGAAAGAGCCGCAAACCTCATCGGCGATCGCTTGGGCAAATGGCTGTAGCTGAGTGAGCTGAGCGGTGAGCTGCGATCGCCCTTTGGTAAGCGTCTCTGGCTGCTTGGCTGCCTTTAGTTTCATCGCTGCTACGCCCGCTAGTCGCAGCAGCCGATGCGCTTCTGTTTGGTAAGGGCGCAGGCGCTGTTCTGTCGCTACATCAAGAGGCGTGATGGCGATCGCCGCGACTATTTTTTGAAACTGCTGCTGTAGTTGCATCGCCTGCTTCTGTAGGGCGATCGCATCACCCAGATAGTCTTGCTTAGTAGAAAGAATCACTTCTTTTTGCAGTCTGCTTAGATTCTCTAAAAAAACCTGAGCTAGCTGACACAAATGACTTTCAGGTAGTTCTTCAGTTGTCTCTAAAGGGGACTCTGGCATAGTCTTAATAGGGAGCCCTGGGCGAGGTCTCAGTGATAGCTCAAGTGATAGCTCAAATGCTTACGAGCCGCGTCGCTTTTTTGAAGTCGTCCTGATATCTTCTCTCAAGCGTGATAGTTTTGTTTATCATGATCTAATTAACTTTTTATACATTCTATGGGCTAGGCATAAAACCTAAACTAAGGGATTGGGACTATAGAGAAAGTTAGGCGATCGCTCCTTAGCTTTTTACCCTTAGCTTTTTACGAGCTATCTGATCAACTAAATACTTGATCAATTGAAATCTAAATAGTTTTTAAATTTTCGCTTCATTTCAGGCCACTTCGTTTCACCGCGCCTGCCTTCTCCAACAATTGGCGCTTGCCATAAACCCTAGCTTATAAAAGAGACCTTACCAGCCATGACCGCAACAGCCCTTGCCCTTCCTCAAGATTGTTCGCTACCCGACTGGCTATCTTCCTGCCTCTTAAAGCAAGCTTCCCAGCCAAGCGATCCCCAGGCCGAAGCATCCGCAGAGTCTGTGAGAGCAGAAAATAGTTCTAACGCACCGCTCGACCCGCCTAAAAACGGCGACCAGCTAGTATGCCGAGCTTTTGAATTTGCCTATCAGCTACATAGAGGGCAAATGCGAGCCTCTGGCGACCCTTATATTGCTCATCCGGTAGCTGTTGCGGGCTTGCTACGCAGCTTAGGCGGCGACAGCGCCATGATTGCCGCTGGCTTTTTGCACGATGTGGTTGAAGACACTGAGGTGAGCGCCGATGAAATTGAGGCTATTTTTGGCGCAGAAGTTCGCTACTTAGTAGAAGGCGTCACCAAGCTCTCTAAATTTAACTTTGATAGCAAAACCGAGCAGCAGGCAGAGAACTTTCGCCGCATGTTTTTGGCAATGGCTCAAGATATTCGCGTGATTGTAGTTAAGCTAGCCGATCGCCTTCACAACATGCGAACGCTAGAACATTTGCGCCCTGATAAGCAGGTGCGAATCGCTCGCGAAACCTTGGAAATTTTTGCGCCCTTGGCCAACCGCTTAGGCATAGGTCGATTCAAATGGGAGCTAGAAGATCTGTGCTTTAAGTATCTAGAACCTGATGCCTATAGCGAACTTAAGCAGCTCATTGTTGAAAAGCGCACCGACCGGGAAGATCGCCTAAATCAGGTGAGCAATGTTTTACGTGAGGGCGTTAGCAAACTAGGCATTCACTGCGAAGATGCGAGCGGTCGTCCTAAGCACCTGTATAGCATTTACCGTAAAATGCAGCGGCAGCAAAAGGAATTCAGCGAGATATATGATTTAGCGGCAATTCGGCTGATTGTGACGACCAAAGACGAGTGCTACCGAGCGCTAGCCGTTGTGCACGATCTCTACCGCCCTATTCCAGGTCGTTTTAAGGACTACATTGGTCTGCCCAAGCCCAACCGCTATCAGTCACTGCATACGGTCGTCATTGGCCCCCACGGTCGGCCTATTGAGGTGCAGATTCGGACGGTGGAAATGCACCACATTGCTGAGTATGGCATCGCGGCGCATTGGAAATACAAGGAGTCGGGCAATAGCTTGGCGACGGTTAGCGGCAATGAGGAAAAGTTCACCTGGCTCAGGCAGCTTTTAGACTGGCAAAATGAGCTTAAAGATGCACAGGAATATCTATCGGGCGTTAAGAATAATCTGTTTGATGAAGAGGTGTATGCGTTTACACCGGGTGGCGATGTGATTCCGCTGAGCCGAGGGGCGACGCCCGTAGATTTTGCCTATCGGATTCATACCGAGGTGGGCAACCACTGCGCGGGTGCGAAGGTGAGCGGTCGGATTGTCACGCTAGATACTAAGCTGCAAAATGGCGACATTGTTGAAATCATCACCCAAAAGAATGCTCACCCTAGCTTAGACTGGCTGAACTTTGTGGTGAGTGCCGGGGCGCGGAACCGAATCAGGCAGTGGTATAAGCACTTTCACCATGATGAAAATCGCGATCGCGGCCACGACATCCTTGAAAAAGTCATGGGCAAAAGCGGACTCGACGCGCTGCTGAAGACGGCCCCGGCTCAGGCGGTGGCTGAGCGCTGTAACTATGCTTCAGTAGATGATTTGCTGGCAGGCTTGGGCTATGGCGAAGTCACTTCTAATGCGGTGGTCAATCGGCTGCAAGAGGCGATTAAAGAGGCGCAGCCTGTACAATCAGCAGAATTTACCACTTTAGAAGACGAAATTCCGGCGGTGAAGCCTGTTCCTAACCGGGGAAATGGCCGTACCCACGCGCCGATAGTGGGGCTTGAAGGACTGCTGCACTATATTGCAGGCTGCTGTCATCCGCTGCCGGGAGAGACTATTTTAGGGATCGTTTCGACCGGGGGCAGAGGGATCGCTGTGCATCGGCAAACTTGTCCAAACGTAGATAATATTCCAGGGGAGCGGCTGATTCCGCTGCGTTGGAATCAGCCCGATCAGGTGAAGGGAAAGCCCGATACCTATCCTGTGCAGCTTAGAATTGAGGTGATTGATCGGGTGGGCGTACTTAAGGACATTTTGACTCGCCTGTCGGATCTTAAAATCAATGTGCACAAGGCGGGTGTGAAGACGCATCCCGACCAAATTGCTGATATTGATTTGGGGATTGATATTTACGATCATCAGCATCTTGATAAGACGTTTGCCCAAATTCGGAAGATGTCTGATGTGCTGAATATTAAGCGCATTACGGCGGTGGATTGATAGGTTTTGGATTTGATGGCTAATTCTTTTTTGACTTTGCCTTATGAGTCGGCTTTGGCTGATTTGGGCGACGATTATTACGATGCTGTAAAGCCAGCGACGTTTCCAAAGCATGTGCTGCGGTTTCGTAATGATGATGTTTTGCGGCAGATAGGTCTATCGCCTGAGGGGGTAAGCGATCGCGATTTTATAGAAGCCTTTGGCGAATTTGCGGGCCGCGATCCGTTCCTTGCGCTGCGCTATCATGGCTATCAGTTTCGTAGCTACAACCCTTTTTTAGGCGACGGACGCGGCTTTTTATACGGTCAGGTGCGCGGTACCGATGGTAGGCTTTATGATTTGGGCACGAAGGGATCTGGCCCTACGCCTTATTCTCGGGGCGGCGATGGCCGTCTGACGCTCAAAGGCGGCGTCCGAGAAGTTTTGGCTTCAGAGGCTTTATATGCTTTAGGTGTCAACACTTCGCGGACGCTTAGCTTGATTGAAAC
>JBARVS010000542.1:0-1673 GCA_049646385.1 Phormidesmis sp.
CTGGAGTGGGGGCGATCGCATCAGCCACAGGCAGGCTGGTATCTAGCTTGAGCGGGCCGATTGAAGTTGCCATAAAAAATAAGTGCCTTAGCCTTAGTGTTAATTGCTACATGAAAGTTCCTAGAAAACTCACTGGCGCAGGCACCATTTCACCGCGAAAATCTAGTACTTGAACCAGTAGGAGATAGCCGACTGCCAGCAAAATAGAAACTGCTCCGGTAATAATAGCTACAATTTTTGAGCGATCCATCGGTCACTGTCCTTTTCAATTTTAAGCAAGCTTTCTTAATAATAATACGTCACCTCCTTTGCCATCCTTGCTATGAACGCCGTTTCTCCGCCTACTGACTCTTTTTCGCCTGATGCTTCTCCTGCTGATTCGCGCAGCAGCCCGTCTGCCGCTGCTGATGCGATCGCCCATAAGCCTACAATTATTGCTACCGAAGACCTGCGTAAGGTGTATCGCACCGGGTTTTGGCTCAAGGCCGCGCCGCCTTCGCTCAAGCAGTGCTCGTTGGAAATTTATCAAGGGGAAACGTTTGGGCTGCTCGGCCCAAACGGTGCGGGTAAAACAACGCTGCTGAAGCTATTGCTGGGCATTATTCGGCCTACGGCAGGCAAGGCAACGCTGCTGGGTGAGCCGGCGGGCAATAGCGGTATCAAGTCTCGAATTGGCTACCTGCCAGAAAATCCATATTTTTACGACTATTTAACGGGCTGGGAGTTTTTAAGCTATACGGCTGGGCTGTTTGGCATGGCGGGCAGGGCTAAAAACAGGCGGATTGGCGAGCTGCTAGATTTGGTGCAGCTTGATCGGCATTCGGCTACGAAAAAGCAGATGCGACGCTATTCCAAAGGGATGCTGCAGCGGGTGGGGATGGCCCAGGCGCTAATTAACGATCCTGAAATTGTGTTTTTAGATGAGCCGATGTCGGGGCTTGATCCCACCGGGCGCTTTCAGGTGCGTGAGATTATTTTGTCGCTAAAAGAGCAGGGGAAAACGCTGTTTTTTAACTCTCATGTGCTCTCGGATGTGGAAAAGATATGCGATCGCATCGCCATTCTCGACCAGGGTGAAATTGTCTGCATCGGCGCCATTGAAGCGCTGCTGGGCAATCCTACGCACTATCGGGTAAAAGGCCACGGG
Organism: Phormidesmis sp.; assembly: GCA_049646385.1. Lineage (GTDB taxonomy): Bacteria > Cyanobacteriota > Cyanobacteriia > Phormidesmidales > Phormidesmidaceae > Phormidesmis. The sequence continues at coordinate 1,148 of JBARVS010000542.1, forward strand.
GGTAGCCTCGACATTTTAGATCGGTGGCTACAGGACATTACCTTTAGCGACGGCTTTTGGCGAGGCACTCTCTACGAAAGCCCGTTTGAGTTTATGGCGACCGCAAGGCTGATGAATGCCCATATTGCCAAGCTAGAGATCGCCAGACCCACGCTAGAAGAGTTCTTTATGACTCAAATTCGTCAGCGCCGCGAACATGCCGACAGGGCCGCCGCCGAGCGAGCCGTCGCCAAGCACCCTGCTAAACAGAAGCGCTTATTGGGCAAGCTCAAGCCTCAATAGAAAAACGGCCTCAATAAAATCCAACGGCCTCAATAGGTACTAACAGGTGCTAATAGATAGGCACAGCACCTACACCTTTGGCTTGTCCTTGGTGCCCCGGCGCTTTTTCAGCTTAGGGCTCGCTGCCCCGCCTCGGCTCCGTCTGCGCTTAGCAGGGCGACCCTCACGCCAGTTGCCATCGTCTCGGGCTTTGCCCAGGCTAGAAATATTCATGGGATGGCCCAGCACTGACACCCGCTTGAGC